>NZ_JBKIBX010000001.1:286489-494694 GCF_046557895.1 Methylobacterium oryzisoli
CGAAGCGGCAGGTGAGGCCGGTGAGGTCGGGCCGCCCCCCGGGCGCAGACGCCACCGCGTAGAGGCCCTGCTTGAGCGCGCGCTCCGCGAAGGCGAGGCCCCCGCCGGTGACCATCGCGTAGGCGACGTGGGGCGAGGGGGCGTAGCGGGCGACCCGCAGGTCGTGCCCCGCCTGCCGCATCGCCGCGACGGGCACGAGCGCGGCGCGCAGCGTCAGCCCCATCTCGGCGCCGACCCACGCGACGGTGGCGGCCAGCGCCGCCCGGGCGGCCTCGGCCTCCTCCGGCGCGACGAGGATGGACGCGCCGTCGCCCCCGAACACGAAGGCCCGGTCCTGCCCGCCGAGCGCGTTGCGCACGGCCGCGATGGCGGCGGCCCCCGCGTAGTTCACGGCCTTGTAGCGCCCGGCCGCGATGGCGGCGGTGGACTCGACGATGTCGGTGACGGCGAGCCACCACGCGTCCGGCACCGCCCGATAGGCGTCGTCGTCGAGGACGCGGGCGAAGTCGGTGACCGGGACGAGGTCGCCATAGACGAACGCCGCCGTCCCGCTGCGCCCCCCCGCCGGCGCGGATCCCGTCGTCATCGCGGCTCCTCCTGAACCCAGCCTATCACGGCCGTGCGCCAGCGCACGCGGATCGGGCCGCGCCGCGGCACTCAGGCCGCAAGGGGCGGCGACCGAAGCCGCCCGAACCGGAGACGATCGATGGACCGCCCCTGTCCCTTCGCCGCCCTGACCCCCGTGCTCGGCACCCTCGCGGCCTATTTCGGCCTGATGGCCGTGGCCTTCGCCTGACCTGCGCGACTTGGAGCCTGCCATGCGCATCCTGCCCGCTCTCTTTCTCCTCGCCGCCCTCGCGGCGCCCGCCGCGGCCGAGATGTCCGCCCCCGCGATGCCCCACCCGTCCCGTCACGTGACGGCGCTCGGCACCACGAAGCCCGACGGCGCACCGCTCGATGCCCGCGGCGGCACCCGCCCCGACCTCGACCGCCGCAGCCGCGCCCTCGACCGGCTGATCGCGACGGCGATCTGCCGGGGGTGCTGAACGGTTCGCCGCGTCACGATGATCCGGGACTGCTTGGGCCGCGGCCCAGACGGTCGGCGCCGTCGAGACCGCGGCGAAGATCCTGCCCGCGGTTCCGGCGCATCCGCCCGAGCGCGAGGACGCTCTTCCGGAAGGCCGCTCCCCGGGATCGCCCGCGCGCTGAGCGCCTCCCGCTCACGGCCCGGCGCCGGGCTCCGCCTCCCCGCGCAGGAGTGCGGCGACCAGGGCCTCCTCGCGGTCCGGGGCGAGGGCGGGCGCGGGTGTGTCGCGCAGGAGGTCGCGGGTCGCGCGCACCTGCTCGGCGAAGCGCCGGCAGGGGGCGCAGGCCGCGAGGTGCAGGCGCAGCCGCGCCCGCAGCGTCAGGTCGAGGTCGCGGTCGAGGAGCGCGCTCGCGTGCTCGGCCGCCTCCCGGCACTTCATCGTCGCCTCCTCATGAGATCGCGCGCAGCGGCGCCTCGCGGGTCAGGCGCTCGAAGGTCGCGCGGACCCGGAAGCGGGCGCGGTCGAGGAGCGCCCGCTGGCGCGCCTCGCTCAGGCCCAGCATCGCCTCGGTCTCCCGCACGCCCAGTCCCTCGACGTCGCGCAGGCGGATCACCGCGGCCTGGAGCGGCGGCAGGGCGGTGATCGCCTCCTGCACCGCCGCCCAGACCTGACGGCCCGCGAGCGCCCGTTCCAGATCCACCTCGGACCAGTGCCAAGGTGCCTCGCGCCAGTGGCCGTCGGCCAGGAAGGCGTCGGCCAGATCGGCATCCGTACCGAAGCCACCGCTCTCCGCGTCCGGCCCGGCGAGATCCGAGAAGGTGCGGGTGCGCCCGCGCGCGGCGGCCGCCTTGCGGGCCATCATCACGACGATGCCGGTGAGCCACGTGCGCAGGGACGAGCGCCCCTCGAACCCGTCGAGGTTGCGCATCGCGGCGATCCAGGCCTCCTGCACCACCTCCTCGGCGGCCTCCTGCGGCAGGTTGAGGCCGCGGGCCACCGCGACGAGCCGCACGTGGTGGCGCCGCACGAGGAGGCGGAAGGCCGCCTCCTCCCGCGCGCGCAGCCGGGGCAGCAGATCCTCGTCGCTCGGGTCGGGCGGTTCGCTCACTCGCGCCTCCCCTCGGGTGGATGCGCCGCGGACGGGCCGGAGGGCGTCGTCCCGCGCCATGCCGCATCCTTCGCGCCGGCCCGCGGACCGGTTACGGCGGCGGGCGCCCGCCCGCCGCCGGTGGTGTCAGTCCATCGACATCGTGGCGATGTCGATGAACCAGCTGCGGGGCTGGACCACGCCCTTGACCTTCGGCGACATCGCGCGCGGGCCGACGTCGTGGGCGATCCAGATGAAGGGCGCCTCCTCGACGATGCGGGCGTGGAGCTTGGCGAGCGCCTGGTCGCGCGCGCCGGCCTCGAAGGTGTTGCGCGCGGCGGCGATCAGCCCGTCGAACTCGTCGTTGCCGAAGAAGCCCCAGTTGTTCGAGACCGGCGGGAAGGTCTTGGTGGAGGTGAACCGCACCATCGCGAAGAACGGGTCCATGGTGGCGAACGACACGTTCACCGCCTGCGCCCCGCGCGCCGTCGAGTCCTTGGCGCCCTGGCGCCAGTTGGTGAACAGGGTGTTCCACTCGATGACGTCGAAGGAGACGTCGAAGAAGCACTCCTTGAGGCTCTGCTGCACGAACTCGTTCATCGGCAGGGGCTGCATCTGGCCCGAGCCCGAGGCCGAGATCTGCACCTTCACGGGCAGGGGCTTCTGGGCCGAGAAACCCGCCTCCTTCATCAGCTTCTGGGCCGCGGCCGGGTCGTAGCGAATGTCGAAGCTCGGGTTGCCCCACCAGGGATGGCCCGGCGGCACCGTGCCCTTCGGCTCGGCCATCAGGCCGCCCAGGAATTCCTTCAGCTCCGCCCGGTTGATGCAGAGGTTGGCGGCGTGGCGCACCCGCTTGTCGCGCCAGGGCGAGCCCTCCACGAACGAGAGCTGCCAGGGCCAGACGTGCGGCTGGGGGTTCTGGTAGATCTTGAAGCCGCGGCCCTTGATCTGCTGCACGGCGTCGGGGGCGGGGGCCTCGATCCAGTCGACCTGGCCCGAGAGCAGGGCGGCGGTGCGGGCGTTCGCCTCGGGCAGGGGCACCAGCACCACCTTGGGGATCTTGGGCCGGCGCGTCTCGTCCCAGTAGGCCGTGTTGGCGGCGAGTTCGAGCCGCTCGCGCGGGACGAGGCGGGTCACCCGGAACGGGCCGCTGCCGGAGGGGTCGGCCGCGAAGGCGGTCCAGGCCTGCTTGGCCCGCTCGGCCGGGTCGGTGACGCCCGCCGGCACCGCCTTCAGCTTCGCCGCCCAGTGCGCGGGCGAGGCCATGAACAGGTTGGTGAGGTTGTAGGGCAGGAAGGCGTCCGGCTCCGAGGTCGTCAGCTCGACCTTGAGCTTGTCGAGGACCCGCGCCGAGCGCAGCGTCGGCATGCGCGAGGCGGTGACGCCGACCTGGCTCGCATCGTAGTGCGGCGCCGCCTTGTCGAGCACCTTCTGGACGTTCCAGACCACCGCCTCGGCGTCGAGCGGCGAGCCGTCGTGGAAGCGCACCCCGTCGCGCAACGTGAACACCCACTTGGTCTTGTCGTCGGTGACGGCCCATTCGGTGGCCAGCCCCGGGATGATGACGGAGGGCTCGTTCTCCTTCGACAGGTCCCAGTGCGTGAGCGCGTCGTAGATCGGGATGCCGGTGAAGCGGTTGCCCTCGAACCCCTGGTCGGGCTGGCCCAGCGTGCGGGGGATGTCCACCGCCGTCATGCCGATGCGCAGCACCTTCTCCTGCGCCAGCGCCCCGCCGGCGCTCGCGCCGACGATCAGCGCCGCCAGCGCCCCGGCCACGCGCATCCGGCCATCCTGTCCCCAGCCCCGTTGCATCGCTCGCTCCTCCCTGTCGGCCGGCCCGCGCCGGCGCCGCCCACGCCTTGGCAACGTGCGTGCCATTATGCCCAAGCTTCCGGCCCGGGCTGGGGACGGTGAGGTGATTGAAGCTCATCCGCGGCCCGCGCGCCAGTTCCGCGTGGCGCGCGGACGGGCAGCCCAACCGGTTCCGGAGGCAACGAAATCGGCTTCCGCCGCGTTAGCTGCAGCGCTGGTGCCGGCCCCGCGCGCCGCTCCGGCCGCAGGCGGCAATTCGGCCGCGAGGACCGACCGTGATCCCACCCCGCACCGCGCTCGCGGGCCTGTCCGTGCTCGCGGGGCTTCTTTCCGCCGCATGGCTCCCCGGCGCCTCCACCGCGCCGGTCCCCGACGACGTGCTGGTCGTCGGCCAGACCGCCGAGCCCGCCTCCCTCGATCCCGCCGTCAGCACCGCCACCAACGACGCGCGCATCTTGGTGAACCTCTACGAGGGGCTGGTGCGCTACCGCTCCGGCACGCTGGAGCCGGAGCCGGCGCTGGCCGAGAGCTGGACCGTGTCGGAGGACGGGCGCAGCTACGTGTTTCGCCTGCGGGAGGGCGTGCGCTTCCACGACGGCACGCCCTTCGACGCCGAGGCGGTGCGGTTCAACTTCGGGCGGCTCCTCGACCGCGACCATCCGGCGGCCCGGACCGGGCCCTTTCCCCTCGCCTTCCTGTTTCGCGTCGTGGAGCGCGTCGAGGCGCCCGACCCGCGTACGGTCCGCTTCGTCCTGCGCGAGCCGTACGCGCCGTTCCTGGCGAACCTCGCCTACCCGACCGGGCTCATCGTCTCGCCCAAGGCCGTAACCGAGAGGGGAGGGGCCTTCGCCCGCGCGCCCGTCGGCACCGGGCCCTTTCGCTTCGCCGGCTGGCAGAGCAGCCGCAAGGTGACGCTGGAGCGCAACCCCGATTACTGGGGCGAGGCCGCCAAGCCCCGGCTCGTGATCTTCCGGCCCCTCACCGATCCCAACACCCGCGCGACCGAGATGCTGGCGGGCGGGGTCGACGTGATGGCCGAGATCCCCCCCGACGCCCTCGCGCTCTTTCGCGAGCGCCCCGGCTTCGCGGTGCGTGAGCAGGTCGGTCCCCATCTCTGGTTCCTGATCCTCAACACGCAGGCCGGCCCCCTGCGCGACCCGCGCGTGCGCCAGGCGGTGAACTACGCCATCGACAAGCAGGCGCTCGCCGCGCACGTGCTCCAGGGCACCGCCGTGCCGGCCCACGGCCTGATCGCGCCGGCCTTCGCCTGGGCGTACGACCCTTCGCAGCGCGGCTACCCGCACGATCCGGAGCGTGCGCGCCAGCTCCTGCGCGAGGCGGGGGCCGAGGGCGCGACGCTGCGCTTCCTCGTGGCGGAGGGCGGCTCGGGGATGCTCGATCCGGTGGCGATGGGCACCGCCATCCAGGCCGACCTCGCGGCGGTGGGCCTCACCGCCCGCATCGCCACCTACGAGTGGAACGCCTATCTGGCCCGGGTGAACCGGGGCCTGGGCGAGGATGCGGACATGGCCGAGATGGCCTGGATGACCAACGATCCCGACATGCTGCCCTCGCTGGCCCTGCGCAGCGACGCGCGGCCCGGCCAGGGCGGCTTCAACGCGGGCGGCTACGCCAATCCCGATCTCGACCGGCTCCTCGCCGAGGCGCGCCGCACCAACGACCAGACGCGCCGCGCCGACCTCTACCGGCAGGCCGAGGCGATCGTGGTCGCGGATGCAGCCCTCGCCTTCGTGGCGCACTGGAAGCAGAGCGCGGTGACGACGGCCGCCGTGCAGGGGCTCACCCTCGAACCCTCCTTCTTCCTGCGCCTGTCGGGCGTGACGAAGCGCTAGAGCCGTGGGCGCCTATCTCTTCGGCCGGCTCGCCGGCCTCGTGCCGGTGCTGATCGGACTCAGCCTGATCGTCTTCCTGATCATGGCGCTGATCCCGGGTGATCCGGCCCTGGCGATCCTCGGCCCCTACGCGACGCCGGATTCGGTCGCCCGGGTGCGGGCGGATCTCGGCCTCGACCGCAGCCTGCCGGTGCAGTACGCCGCGTGGCTCGGCCACGTGCTGACGGGCGATCTCGGGCGCTCGCACAGCCTCAACCGCCCGGTGCTCGACGAGGTCGGCGAGCGCTTCGCCGCCACCCTCGTGCTCGCCGGGGCGGCCCTGGTGCTCGCCGCGCTGATCGGGCTTCTCGTCGGCATCGTCGCGGCGGTGCGCCAGGGCGGGCTCGCCGACCGGCTCGCGACCCTCGCGGTGCTCATCGGCATCTCGATGCCCTCGTTCTGGCTCGGCCTGCTCTTGATCCTGCTGGTCTCGGTCGAATGGCGCCTGCTGCCGGTGAGCGGGATGTACGCGATCTACGGCGGCGAGACCCTGCCCGACCTCCTGCGCCACCTGATCCTCCCCGCCGTGACGCTCGCCGTCGTGGCCGCAGGCGTGATCGCGCGGCTCACCCGCTCGGCCATGCTGGAGGTGCTGCGGCAGGACTTCGTCCGCACCGCCCGGGCCAAGGGCGTGCCCGAGCGCCGGATCATCGTCGCGCACGCGCTGAAGGCGGCCCTCGTGACCGTCATCCCGGTCATCGGCATCCAGGCCGGCTTCGTGCTCGGCGGCGCGGTCTACGTCGAGACCGTCTTCCAGTGGCCCGGCATCGGCCGGATGCTGGTGAACGCCATCGCCACCCGCGACGTGCTGCTGGTCCAGGGCGGGGTGCTGGTGGTGGCGACCGCCTACGTGCTGTTCAACCTCGCGGCCGACCTCTTCCAGCGCCTGCTCGACCCGAGGATCGGCGCGTGAGGGCGCTGCTCGCCCGCCTGCTGGAGAACCGCCTCGCGGCGGGCGGGCTCGCGGTGATCGTCGCCGTGAGTGCCGTCGCGCTCGCGGCCCCCCTCTTGCCGCTCGCCGACCCGAACGCCACCGCGCCCGCCGCCCGCCTGCTGCCGCCCCTCACCCCGGGGGCGTGGCTCGGCACCGACGCGCTCGGGCGCGATCTCCTGGCGCGGCTCGTCTGGGGCACGCGGGTGAGCCTCGCGGTCGGCCTCGCGGCGGCGCTGCTGGCCGCGACCATCGGTTCGGCCATCGGGCTGACGGCGGGGTATCTGGGCGGGCGCACCGAGACGATCCTGATGCGGTTCATCGACGTGCTGATGGCCTTTCCCTACCTGCTGCTGGCGCTCGCGGTGGTGGCGGCACTGGGGCCGGGGCTCCTCAACGCGCTCTACGCGGTGGTCGTCGCCAACATCCCGTTCTTCGCCCGCACGGTGCGCGGCGCCGCGGCCTCGCTGCGCGGGCGCGAATTCGTGGAGGCCGCGCGGCTCTCCGGCATGGGCGAGACCCGCATCCTCCTCACCGAGGTGCTGCCGAACGTCATGCCGGTGATCGTCATCACGGCCTCGACCACGGTCGGCTGGATGATCCTGGAGACCGCGGGCCTCTCCTTCCTCGGCCTCGGCTCGCAGCCGCCCCAGGCGGATCTGGGGGCGATGCTGGGCGAGGGGCGCAAGGTGCTGATCACCGCGCCCGCCGTCGCGGCGGTGCCGGGCCTCGTGGTCTTCCTCATCGTGATGAGCCTCAACCTGATCGGGGACGGGCTGCGCGACGCCCTCGACCCGCGCCTGCGCGGCGGCACGCCCGGGCGACCGGGCGCGGCGACCACGGTGGCGCCCGGGCTCCCGCCGGCCGCCCCGGCCGAGGGGCTCGCATTGCGCGACCTCACCATCGCCTTCGCGCGGCCGGAGGGGGCGGCGGACGCCGTGCACGGCGTGAGCCTCGCGGTGGCGCCGGGCGAGTGCCTGGGCCTCGTCGGCGAATCGGGCTCGGGCAAGTCGGTGACGGCGCATGCGGTCACCCGGCTCGTCGCCTCGCCCCCGGGCCTGATCCGGGGCGGCACCGTCGCGTTCCGGGACGACGACCTCCTGGCGCTGCCGCCCGAGGGCCTGCGGCGCCTGCGGGGCTGGCGCATCGCCTACGTGTTTCAGGACCCGCTCACCACGCTCCACCCGCTCACCCGGGTGGGCGATCAGGTGGCGGAGGCGATCCGCGTGCACCGGGCGGTGCCGGCGCACGAGGCGCGGGCGCGCACCCGCGCCCTCTTCGCCGCCGTGATGCTGCCGGAGCCGGAGACGATCGAGCTCGCCTACCCGCACGAGCTCTCGGGCGGGCAGCGCCAGCGGGTCGCGATCGCGATGGCGCTCGCCAACGACCCCGATCTGATCGTCGCCGACGAGCCCACCACCGCCCTCGACGTCACCGTGCAGGCCGAGATCCTCGACCTCCTCGACCGGCTGCGCCGCGAGCGGCACCTCGCGATCCTGTTCATCAGCCACGATGTCGGGGTGATCCGGCGCATCTGCGACCGGGTCGCGGTGATGAAGGGCGGGCGGATCGTGGAGGAGGGCGAGACGCGGGCCGTGCTGACGGCGCCCCGCCACCCCGTCACCCGCGGGCTGATCGCCGCCATGCCGGTACTCGGCCGGGCGCGCGCCGTGCCGGAGGCCCGCCCGTGACGGCCGCGGTGGTGGTGCGGGACCTCGTGAAGACCTATCCGGCGCGGCGGGCGTTCTTCGCCCGCGCCCGCCCGCCCGTCGCGGCGCTCAAGGGGGTGTCGTTCTCCGTTGCGGCCGGCTCGACGCTCGGCATCGTCGGCGAATCCGGCTGCGGCAAGTCCACCCTGGCGCGCTGCCTCGTCGGGCTGGTCCGGCCGACCGCGGGCACGATCCGGATCGAGGACCGCCCGCTCGCGGATCTGACGGCGGCCGGACCGCGGGTGCTCGGGCGCGCGGTGCAGTACGTCTTCCAGGACCCGGTTTCTTCCCTCAACCCGCGCAAGACGATCCGGCAGGCGCTCGCCGCCCCCCTGCGCTTCCTCGCGGGCGTCGCGCCCGCCGATCGCGAGGCGCGCAGCGTCGACCTGATGCGGTCGGTCGGGATGGAGGCGGAGCATCTCGACCGCTACCCGCACGAGTTCTCGGGCGGGCAGGCCCAGCGCATCGCCATCGCGCGGGCGCTCGCCGCGGGGGCGCGGGTCATCGTCCTCGACGAGCCGGTCTCGGCCCTCGACCTCACCGTGCAGGCGCAGGTGCTGGACCTGCTCGCTGACCTGAAGGCGAGGCACGGCCTCACCTACCTGTTCATCAGCCACGACCTCGCGGTGGTGGAGGCCGTGGCCGACCGGGTGGCGGTGATGTCAGGAGGCGCGATCGTGGAGGAGGGCGCGCCCGCGCAGGTCTTCGCGGCGCCGACGCACCCCTACACGCGAAAGCTCGTCGCCGCGGTGCCGCGGATGACCGGGTGATGGCGCCTTCCATCACCGGCCGAAGGCGCTCATTCGCTTGGCCGGTGATCAAGCTCCCCCTTTCCCGGACGACTGGAGCGTCAGCGGAAGGAGATCCGGGAACCAGCAGAGAATGTGCCGCGAAGCGGCTCTGCATCTGCAACGTTATAGAAAAAGAGACGCTTCGCGACATCTTGTGCTGGATCCCGGATCTCCTTCCACTTCGTTTCAGTCGCCCGGGAAAAGGGTGCGCGCGAGCCTGCTCGATTGAGTTTGCGGTTTCGTCTTGACCGCGGCCGCCGAGATCCCCCGCAGCGAGCCGCCGAACCGCGAGGCGGCCCCGCGCGGCCTCAGCGCGTCGCGAACTTGATACTCACCGCGACCTTGGCGGTGAGGCCGGGGCTGGCGAGCAGGTTGAGGTACTGCGTGTAGCGCTTGTCGAAGAGGTTCTGGACGATGACGTCGGCGCGCACGCGGTCGTTGGCCTGGTAGGAGGCGAACAGGTCCACGAGGCCGTAGCCCTTGGTGGCCAGCACGGTGGTGCCCGGCGGGACGTTCAGGCGGGCATCCACCAGGGTGAGGCGGGTGCCGACGGTCAGGTTGCCGTTGAGGAAGCGCAGCCCGAGCGTCGTGCTGATGCGGTCCGGCGGCACGGTGAGGAGCGTCTGCCCGGTGGCGCGGTCGCGCCCGCTCACGTGGCTCGCCGCCAGCGAGACGAAGCCGCCGCCCCAGTCGTAGGCCCCTTCGAGTTCGACGCCGGTGAGGTCGGCCTGGGCGATGTTGAGGTACTGGAAGGACCGGACCGGGATCACGCAGGGAAAGCGGCCGGGAATGCGGGCGCAGATCGAGGCCGGGATGCCGGCGAGGGCCGGCACGAAGTAGGTCGGCCCCACCGCCTGGATGGCGATGAAGTCGTCCACCGTGTTGGCGAAGACGTTGAGCTTGGCCCGGAAGGCGTCGCCGGGCTGCAGCACCTCGTCGTACTTCAGGTTGATGCCGCCCTCCATGGTGTGCGCGACCTCGGGGCGCAGCGTCGGGTTCGGCAGGATGCTGAAGGCCGGGAACGGATGGATGCCCTGGACCAGCGTCTCGGTCACCGAGGGCGCGCGGTAGCCCTCCGCGTAGGTGGCGTAGAATTCCAGGCCCGGCAGGGGCGAGACGCCCACCGTCAGCTTCGGCGAGACCCGCTCTCCGCTCGACCGGTAGGCCCCGCCCGCGAGCTCGTACTGGTCGTAGCGCAGCGCCCCGATGACGCGCAGCCAGGCGCCGTAGCGCAGTTCGTCCTGGATGAAGGCGCCCGCGAGCGTGCGCGTGCCGGACGGCGTGAAGGCGCCGCCGAAGCCGCCGGCCTCGTCGCTGGTCCGCACCCGATCGAAGACGGCGTCGCCGCCGATGGTGAGCGCGTGGCGGACGTCCCAGGTGTCGAAGCGCGCGGTGTTGTGGATGTCGAAGCCGGGGCTCTCGATGTCATAGTCGATCCGGTTGCCGACGCGCGTGCCGAGCTGACCGTAGACGCCGCTCGCGGCGTCCTGCAGGAAGGTCAGCTGGTTGTGCGTCGTGGTGTAGTAGCCCTTGGCCGAGAAATCGATCAGCGGCACGTCGGGCCGGGCGAACCGGTAGCCCAGCGTGTAGGTGTCGGCCGCGACCGCGTTGGCGAAGCGCGCGCCCGTGATGCTGGAGCCGCGGCTGGCGAAGTCGAAGCGCTGGAGCAGGGCCGTGCCGCTGATCTCGTGCCCGTCGGCCGGTCTGACGTTGATCTTCGCGAGGCCCGCCTCCAGCTCGCTGCCGGTGTCCGGCACCAGCGTGCCGAGGCCGTCGCGGTAGGGCGCGTTGTTGCGGTAGACGAACTGCCCGAAGACGTCCGCCGCGCTGCCGATGCGGGCGCCGAGCGCGGTGGAATTGAGGAAGCGCTGGCCGTTGGTGCCGAACGACCACTTCTGGACCGCGCCCGCGCGCTCGTCGGGGAGCAGGATGTCGTCGATGGAGCGCGTGCGGAAGGAGACGACGCCGCCGATGGCGCCCGAGCCGTAGATGGTCGAGGTCGGCCCGCGGGTGATGTCGATCCCGCCCACGAGTTCCGGGTCGAGGTAGAACACGCCGTTCGCCGCGTGGCCCGAGGTCTGGAAGTTCTGGCGCGCGCCGTCGATGAGCACGTTCACGCGGCCGAAATCCTGGAGCCCGCGGATGTTGATGGCCTGGGCCGGATCGTTCGGGCTCTCCTGCGTGGTCACGCCGGGCACGTCGCGCAGCACCTCCGAGAGCCGGCTGGGCTGGAGGCGGCGGATCTCCTCGCGGGTGACGACGCTCGTCCCCGAGAGCGCGTCGACCGCCAGTTCCGGCGTCTTGGTCGCGGTCACCGTGATGGCGTCGAGGTCGATGGTGCCGGACGGGGCCGGCGTCGCGGGCGGCGCGGTCTGGGCCCGCGCGGTCGTCAGGGCGAGGAGGGAGGCGCCGAAGGCGAGGGCGGCGGCGCGAGGCATCGGCATGGAACGGGAATCCGCAAGCAGGACACAGGCGATCGGGTCGGCTGGCTGGCTGGCGGAGGGCTGGCTGGCTCGCGTCGGGGGCAACCGTGCGGGCAAGCCGGACCGGAGATCAAGAAGCGCAATCGCTGCTGGTGTTTAGCCCGGTTCCAGACTGCTCCTGGCGGGATTTCTCCCTGGACCAGTTCGAAGGGCCGAAGCGGGGGATTGTGGCGCGCCGGCCACAGAGCGGCGCGGCAGGATGAAGGGCTGTCCCGGCGGCGCCTGCCCGACCGGCCAGCCGACGTTGAACACCGCCGCCACGAGGTCGTCGCGCAGGATCGCGCCGGGCGGGCCGCGCTCGACGAGGCGGCCGTCATGCATCACGAGCAGCGTGTCCGCGTAGGCCGCCGCGAGGTTGAGGTCGTGCAGGATGGCGAGCACGGCCGTGCCGGCCTGTGCGAGGGATCGGGCCGCGTCGAGCAGTTGCGCCTGGTGGTGGAGGTCGAGGCTCGCGGTCGGCTCGTCGAGGAAGAGCACCTGCTGCGGCGCCACGCTGCGCCCGGCGGCGAGCTGGCAGAGCACCCGCGCGAACTGCACCCGGGCCTGCTCGCCCCCCGAGAGGCTGGGATAGGAGCGCGCGGCGAGATGCGCCACATCCGCCTGCGCCAGGGAAGCGGCGAGGATGAGGTCGCGGTCCCGCAGCGTCAGTCCGCGCCCGATGCCGTCGAGCCCGATCCGCGCCACCTCGGCGACCGTGAACGGGAAGGCGAGCCGCGCGGCCTGGGGCAGCACGGCGCGCAGGGTCGCGAGGCGCCATGCCGGGATCCGGCCCACCGCCTCGCCCGCGTAGGATACGCTCCCCCGCGAGGGCGCGATCTCCCCCGCGAGCAGGCGCAGCAGGGTCGACTTGCCGGCCCCGTTCGGGCCGATGATCACCTGCACGGTGCCCGGCGCCAGCGCCAGCGAGACGTTTCGGACGAGGAGGCGGCGCCCCGCCGCGAAGTCCACGCCGTGCGCCTCCACCAGCGGCGCGGGCTCACGCATCGAGGACACGGGCGCGCCCCATCAGGAGCCAGAGGAAGAACGGCGCGCCGATGAGCGCCGTGACGATGCCGATCGGCAGTTCCGCCGGGCTCGCGACGAGGCGCGCCGCCACGTCGGCGAGCACGAGGAGCGCCGCGCCCAGGAGCGCCGAGGCCGGCAGCAGCCGGCGATGCTCGGGGCCGACGAGGAGGCGCAGGCCGTGCGGCACCACGAGCCCGACGAAGCCGATCACGCCGGCCGCCGCGACGCTCGCGCCCACCGCCGCCGCGACGAGGACGATCGCGGCGCGCTTCAGGACCTGCACCGGCACGCCGAGGTGGAAGGCCTCCGCCTCGCCGAGCACCAGGGCGTTCAGGCCGCGCCCGAGGAACGGCACGCCGATCAGCACCGGGAGGATGGCCGGCGCGCTCGCCCAGACCTTGGCCCAGGTGGCGCCCGCGAGGCTGCCCAGCGACCAGAAGGTCAGGTCGCGCAGCTGTCGGTCGTCCGAGAGGTAGATGAGGATGCCCGTGAGGGCGCCCGCGAGCGCGCCCAGCGCCAGGCCGGCCAGCAGCAGGGTCGCGACCGATGTCCGTCCTCCGCTTGTGGCGAGGGCGTAGAGGAGCGCCGTCGTCGCCAAGCCCCCCAGGAAGGCGCCGACGGGCAACGCGAGGAACGGGACGGGGCCCGGCAGGCCGAGGATCGCCAGCAGCCGGTCGCCGGCCACCACCACGCAGGCCGCCGCGAGCCCCGCCCCGGCCGAGACGCCAACCAGCCCGGGATCGGCCAGCGGATTGCGGAAGAGGCCCTGCATCAGGGCGCCGGAGACCGCCAGCGCCGCCCCGACCAGCAGGCCCAGAAGGGTGCGCGGCAGGCGGATGTTGAGCACCACGAAGGCGTCCCGCGCCAGCGCCGGATCAGCGGCGCCGCGCCACAACACCTCGGCAACGCGGGCCGGCGGGATGGCGATGGCGCCCGCCGCGAGCGAGACGAGTGCCGCCGCCGCCACGAGGAGGACGAGCGCGGGGAAGAGGAGGAGGCCGGTGCGCCGCCGCGGGAGGGCGGCCTGCGCGAGGGGCGCGGCCTCAGCCACGCGACAGGTCGGGATGGAGCGCCCGCATCAGGTCCCGGGCCGCCTGCGGCGTGCGCGGGCCGAAGCCGAGGAGGAGGAGCCCGTCGAGGGTCACGAGCGCGTGCCGCCTGGCCGCGGGCGTCTGGCTGAGGCCCGGCTGCGCGAAGACGGCCTCGGGCGTCGCCGTGCCGTGCCCGGTCCGCATCATCACCACCGCCTCGGGGGCCGCCGCGATGACGGCCTCGTCCCCCATCGGCTTGAAGCCCTCGATGCCCTCGGCGGCATTCGTCGCGCCGGCCAGTCTCAGGATGCCGTCGGCGGTGCTGTTGCGCCCGCCCGCGAGCAGGCGCCCGTTCTGAAGCGACAGGACGACCAGGGCGCGGGTGGGGCGCGTGATCCGGCCGCGCTCGACCGCGAGGGCGGCGAAGTCGGCGCGCACCTCGGCGGCGAGCCGGCCCGCCTCGTCGTCAAGGCCGGCGTGGCGGCCGACCGCGACGATCCGGTCGAGGACGCCCGCCTCCGTCGGGGCCTCCGCCACCGAGGCCACCGGGATGCCGGCCTCGCGCACGAGCGCGAGCACGTCCGGCGGTCCGGCGCCCTCGGTGGCGATGACGAGGTCGGGCCGCGCCGAGAGCAGCCCCTCGGCCGACAGGGCCCGCAGGTAGCCGACGTTCGGTTTGTCGCGCAGGGCCTCCGCCGGATAGAGGCTCGTCGTGTCGACCGCGACGACCCGCTCGGCGGCGCCGATCCGGTACAGGATCTCGGTCACCGCGCCCCCGAGCGAGACGATGCGGGCCGCCGGTGCGGCCCGCACGGCGCGGGGACAGGCGGCGAGGCTGGCCGCACCGACCAGCACGGCGCGGCGGGACCAGTGCGGAGGGGCGGAGGCGCGCGTCATTTCGTGAGGATCAGCTTGTCGTTGGCGGTGATGCGCAGCCTGTAGCGTTCGCCCGCGTGCAGGATGATCACCTCGCGGCGTCCGCTCATCAGCGAGGCCGTCCGGATCACGCCGTCGGGGGCGAAGCAGCGACCCTCGCCGGCATCCTGCCTGCCGCTCGCCGCATCGCTCGTTTCACCGTCAGGCTTCGGTATGACATGCATTGTGGAGGAACCTGTACTCTGGAATGTATCGATTCCAGAGTGTGAATACTGAAGCCCGGATGTCTTACGGGGGATCCTTGGGGCAGGCAAGGCAAGGGGCAGGCAAGCCGAGCCTGCGTGGCGGGCGCCGGGGCACGGCCCGGCGGCGCGGGTCAGCCGAAGGCCCCCACCTCGTGCTGGATCATGCCGCTGACCTCGCGCACCTGCGCGAACAGGCGGCCGATCGGTGCGAACAGGGTGCGGTGCTCGGTCTCGTAGGTGCCGACGCCGCGCGGGCCGGGCGGCTCGCCGAAATTGAGGCCGAGGGTCGGGTCCGGCGTGACCGGGAAGATCTCTTCCAGCATCGTCAGGCAGGCATCGACGTCGAGGCGCAGCAGCCGCTCCAGCAGCGATTCCCGGGTGACGCCGCCCTGGGGCCGGAAGTCCGGGATGTGCACCGCCAGGAACCAGATCCGGTGGACGAGCGCGAGGCGCAGGCCGTGCAGCAGGGCCAGCCGCACCGGCATGCTGCCGAGGTCGGGCGCCACGGATTGCAGCATCAGGTGGTCGTGCGTGAGGCGCCCGAACAGCCGGCGCAGGCGGGGCGCGAGGTCGAGCCGGTCGAGGGCCGCCGCTATGGCGACGATTTCTTCGCGCCGGCCGTCCCGCGTCGCCCGCCGCGCCCGCTCCAGCCACATGCCGGGATCGAGCGTGTCGATGTAGGCGCGCAGCACGTCGAGGTCGCTGTGGCCGGCGGCGTGCTGCGCGAGGCTGAAGGCGCGGCCGAACCGCTCCGACTGGGCGCGCATGTCGCGAAACAGGTCGGGCGCCCGGGCCGCGGCGAGCCCGATGCCGTGCAGGGAATTCGCCAGGTAGCCGAGCTGCTGCAGGATGGCGTTGTTGGGGATGGCGCGCATCTGGCGCGGATGGGTGATGGCCGCGGGGCCGCCCGCGTCCGACTGCCGGGCGACCGGGCGCGAGCCGGTGCGGTCGATGAGGCTCGGGCCGAAGGTGCCGAGCAGCGCCGCGTAGCCCGGATCGTCCACGAGGGTGCCCATCGACTGGCGCACGCCGGTGAAGAACTCGGTGGCGAAGTCCGGCTCGTCGTAGATCGGATCGGGCGCCGGCTCGCCGGCCGCGAAGACGTGCTCGACGATGCGCAGCACGGTCGCCCGGGCGAGCGGGGCGGTGCCGAACATCAGGTAGCCGTCGCTGCCCTGGAAGCTCGATTCGAGCCGGACCTTGAGATGGGCCTCGCGGTTGCGCTGCCGCGCGTGGCCGGGAGCGAGGTAGGCGAGGCGGTCCTTCAGGCTGGCCGGGTGGGCGCCCCGGCCGATCGATTCGCCGTGGGTGTCGAAGATGATGAGCTCGACGTCCGTGAGGTCGTTCTGGACCATCAGCTCGGCGATGCGGAAGCGCAGGCGCTCGATCCAGAAGGTGGCGGCGATCTGCCCGACGTAGCGGCCGGAATCCGAGTAGCCGAACTGCACCACCAGCCGGCCGAGGCGCTTGAGGTAGCGCCGCCAATGGGGTGAGCGCAGGGCGTCCTCGATCACGTGCACGCCCTGCTCCAGGGCCGAGGCGGTCTCGAACAGCGGGGTGATCTCGACCTTGTCGCCGATGCCGAAATGCTCCGCGAGCCAGAGCGCGGCCAGCAGGGTGTAGCCGGTCTCGGTCTCGGCGATGAGGAAGCGGACCGGGTGGGTGCCGTCCACGTGCTTGAGGATCTGGGCGACCGTCATCATCAGGCGCGCCGCCGAGGCCCGCTCGGCGGCGAGCGCCCCGAAATCCACCGGCACCGCCGCGACGTCGTCGAGGAGCGCGTTGATGGCGGTCAGATGCGAGCGGCGCTGCGCCGGATCGATCGGATCGCCGTCGCGGTCGAGCGTCCGGCGCACCGCGTTGTGGACCTGCGTGGCGTTGAGCCGGAAATGCGGCAGGCCGTTCTGGAGCCCGTGCGCGGCGCAGCCCGCCCGCAGCACGCAGAGCTGCAGGCGCGCCTCGTCGTCGGCGGCGCCGGCGATCGCGGCGTCGAGGGCGGCGATGAGCGGCCCGGCCTCGGTCTGGGCGCGCTCGCGCTCGATGATCAGCGCCAGGGCGAAGCGGTGGACCACGTCGAGGCCCGGCTGGTCGCCGAGCTTGGGGGCCACCGCGAGCTGGCGCGCCACCGCGTCGCGCGCGCTCTGGGCGAGGCGCCGGGCCGGGGCGGCGGCGGGGTCGTCGGGCAGCTGCGCCAGCACCCGGTCGAGCTGGGCGCCCTTCGATTCGAGCCGGTAGCGCAGGGTGTCCCACCAGCCGATATCGGTGCGCCCGTCGGTGTCGCAGCCGACCCAGGAGGCGAGCACCACGGGCTGGGGCACGAGGTCGCTCCAGCGCTCGGGCCAGCGCGCGCGGGCGGCGCGCAGCAGCGCCGCGTTGAGCGCGTCGAGGGCCGCCCGGCCGTGCTGGACGGCGTGGCGGGCCTGCGCGAACTCGTCGTTGAGGGTGATGACCGGGTCGGGCCGGGCGGACAGGCCGGCGACCTCGGCGAGCCGCCCGCGTCGCGCCTCGGCCCGCGGCAGCGAGGCGGCTTCCGCGAGCGCGTGCGCCACGGCCTTGGGCATGCCGAAGGTCGGGTGCGCGGTGAAGACCGCCGCGAAGCGCGGGCGCTCCAGCCGCGCCCGGGCGGCCTCGAACGCCGCCTCCCCCGATGGCGTCCCGTCCGGAAAAACCTCGCCGATCACGAGCGGCACCGCGGCCTCGAGGTCGTCGCCCGCGCCCTCGTCCAGGCCCAGATAGGCGCGCAGACGGGCCGCCCGCTCCTCCAGCGCCTGCAGCCGCAGGCTCGCGAACAGCCCGTCGAGGTCGGCCTCGGTCACCTCGCCCCGGTCCATGCGGCGGCTGATCGCCAGCGCGACCGTCAGGACGGGGTTGCGGAACGGATCCTCGCTCGCCTGCTGGCGGGCCTGCTCCACGAGGCCCGCGAGGTCGTCCTCCAGGGTCTCCGGCAGGGTCTCCGGGCCGCGGCGCGGGTCGGGGGTCTCGTCGGGCCTGTTCATCGGCATCTCGTCACACGCCTTGCGATCCGCGGATGCGGGGGCTCGCGAGCCCAGGCAAGGACCGTTCCGGCGCGGCGCGCCGGAGCCGGGCGGTGTCGCCGGAGGGCTCGCCGGGATGGTTAGCATACCGCGACGTCATGACGACTCGTCCGGCTCTCTGCCCGGTGGAAGACGGTCCGGGCGGGTCCCGCGCGGGCCTGTCCTCCCGCCCGGCGCTTGCCTTTTGCGGCCGCAGGCGGTCAATCGGGGGATTCGCCGCGCGCGTCACGAACGAGGCGCCGACGCTCCCTCGGCCGGTGCCGATGGGACGACGGCCGGGCTGGGTGGAGATGGTCGGGATCCTGGTTGCCGCGGCAGCGATTCTCCTCGTGGGCATCGGCCTGCTGATCGTCCGCGCCGGGAACCAGCGCCCGCCGCTGCGCCTGCCGCGCGAATACGCGCTGGAGGAGCGCGGGGAGGAGCTCTACGACGTCGAGGGGCCGCGGCCCGCGAGCCCCGTCGACCGGACCGCCACCGTGCTGGAGAGCGGCACGGACCGGCCCGGGCCGGAGGAGGTGCCGGCCCTGCCCGCGCCCCGCCGCACCCCGCCTCTGATCATCGAGCACGACCCCGGCGAGCATCGCGACGAGGGGGCGCGATGACGGGTCTGAAAGGGAATCACGTGTGGAGAGGCATGAGGGCCGGGGCCGGGTTCGCCCATGGCTATTTCACCCTGGCCCTTCTCACCCTGGCCCTCGCGGCCGGGGCCGCCGGCGCCCAGGAGTCGTCCGCGGTCGGCTGCGGCCGGCAGGCGGCGCAGTTCGCGGGCGGGGGCAATTTCAGCCTCTGGGTGACGCGCCGGGGTGTTTTGACCCGCGACAATCCCCTGCGCCCCCTCTCGCCCGAGGTGCTGGAGGTGCTGCAGGTGGTCATCCGCGGCAAGGCCGCGACCGCCTACGGCCCCGACCCCGACAACCTGCGCCGCGGCCCGGCGCCCGCGAGCCTCGAATCGCAGAGCGGCGGCGCACCGATTCGCTGGGGAGAGACCGCGGACGGTCTGCCCGCGACCCTGCGCATCCGGGCCGACGACAGCACGGCGGTGCTGGCCGAGCTGCGCTTCCGGGCCTGCGGGGACGCCCCGAAGGTGGCCGAGCCGAAGCGGCCCGCGGCCAAGACCGCCGGCACGGAGGGCGAGCCCGGGGCGGAGAAACCCGCCAAGCCGAGGCCCCAGGCCAAACCCCAGGGCAAGCCGCAGCCCAAGCCCGAGCCGACCCACACGCCGGGCGGCTTCGTGCTGCCCCAGGGCGCGATTCCGTGAGGAAGGGGAGGCGGGAACGAACGCGGCGCCCGGCCTTTGACCCCCGGATCGGCGCGGACCTGCGCCGGCTCTGATCGGGAGATGGGGATGATCGGATCCTGGCTGCGCCTCTCCATGGAGGCGGCCCGCCTCGCCGCCGAGGCCAACATGGTGATCGGCCTGCGGGTGGCCAAGCTCTCCCGCGGCGGCCCGGCCGCCCGGAAGGAGGCCCGCCGCATGGTCTCGGAGAAGGTCGAGGCCGCGGGGCGCGCCGCGCATCTCACGGCCTCGGGCGGCACGCCCCTGCAGGTGGTGAAGGGCTACCGGCGCAAGGTGCGCGCCAACGCGAAGCGGCTGCGCAAGGGATGAGCACACCGGGTCGCAGCCTCGGCCGCGACCCCGGAGAGGCAGCCTACTTGCGGGCCGCCATCATGTCGTGGGCGAGCACGGTGAGCTTGCCGATCAGGCTCGATATGTCCCCGTGCGTGCAGGACCATTGGGTCCCGATCGAGCCGCCGTCGGCGGAGACCGACACGACCGCGACCGAGCGCAGCTTGCCCTCGCGGGCAAGGCGGAGCTGCTCCTGCAGCACCTCGATCATCGAGACGGTGCCCTCGTCCGCGGGTGCGGCCGTGACGACCTGGGGGAAGGTGAGCACGCGGGTCTGTTCGGAGGCGGGTTCGGTCATGGAACTCTAGCGCACGCGGGTTGAGACAGCGGTCGGGGTGGCAGCCTCCCGGTCGAGCCGCGCCAGGAGATCCGCGAGGCTGACCGCGAGGTCGGAAGGCATGACCTCCGACAGGCAGGGGTCGAAGACCGCCTGCAGGCCGGGGGCGAGGGCGAGGGCGAGGTGCTCGCCGCCGCACGGGGAGGCTTCGGGGCTCCGAAGCGCGGGCTGGACCGGAACGGCGCGCAGCCACCGGCTCGGTCGGGTCTGGGACGTCATCGCTCCCTCCGGGGCTACACGTCGTCTCTCCCGGCGCAACCCTGCCGATCCATGCGCGGATCACAATCCCCCGTCTGCGGCCGAGCTTCCGGTTCCGGATGCGTTGTGGTGGTGGGGCAACACCGGCAGGAGGCGGCCCTCGGCGGACGCTCAGCGTGTGAAAAGGGCGGAGGCGTGGACACGCCGCCGGCCAGGCATTAACATGGGTTAAATCAAAAAGGGGAGGCTTGCGTCCACACTACCGTCCGGTTGTGAGATCGACACCGCCTTGTCCCAGTTCCTGATCAGGAAACTCGAGCATTACGCCCGCCTGTCCGCCGGAGAGAAGGAATCGCTCGAGACGCTCACGCAGCTGCGGACGCGGCGGGTGCGCCCGCGCGACGACATCATCCACGAGGGCGACGCGCCGACCCTGATCAACGTGGTGCTGGAGGGCTGGGCCTGCCGCTACAAGACCCTGGAGGATGGCCGGCGCCAGATCATCGCGTACCTGCTGCCGGGCGACGTCTGCGACCTCAGCGCGCCGATCCTGCGGGAGATGGACCACTCGATCGCGGCCATCACGAGCGTCACCCTGGCGGAGATCACCGTGGAGGCGGTGGGGCATCTTTTCGCGGCCTCCCCGCGCCTGATGCAGGCCTTGTGCTGGGATGCCCTCGCGACCGCGTCGATCCAGCGGGAATGGACCGTCAATGTCGGGCAGCGCACCGCCTTCGAGCGGCTCGGGCATCTCCTGTGCGAATTGTTCGTGCGTCAGCGGCTCCTCGGCCTCACCCGGGGCGGCGTCTGCGACCTGCCGCTCACCCAGGCGGAGATCGCCGACACGATCGGCCTCTCGGTGGTGCACGTGAACCGCACCCTGCAGGACCTGCGCAGCGCCGGGCTGATCTCGCTCGGCGGGCGTGAGCTGACGATCCATCGGCTCGAAGCGCTGCAGCGGGCGGTGCTGTTCAACGCCAACTACCTGCATCTCGGCCACGAGGGCCGCCACCTCGATGCGCCGGTTCCCGCAAGTTCCTGAGACAAGGTCCTGACAGCGGCCGGAAACCCCTTCCGGCCGGCCCGGACGTCCTTCGCCGCCCGTCACTAAAATGACACGGTCGTCCTGAGGCTCGCCGCCCATCACGCCCCGGAACCCATCCGTATGCTGACCGGATCAGCCATCGCGCGCGCGCTCATCATCGTGGTCCTGGCCGCGGGCCTCGCCGGCCTGTGGCATGCGCTGATGCCGGCATCCCGGGAGCCGGAGGCTCCCCCCGCGGCGACATCCCCGGCGACGGCTCCACCGGCGGCGCCCGCCCCACGCCCGCCCGAGCCCCCGCCGCCCGTCGCGGAGCGGCCGGTCGGTCCGGTGGCGGAGCCCGCTTCCCCTCGTCCGCCGGCCCCCCTCACGCCCGCGCCTCCGATCGCCGAGGCGCCTCCCGCGCCGCCGTCCTTCTCGCCGCCGGCCGCCGCACCGCCCGAGCCGGCCGCCGAGGCGCCAAGGACGACCATCGGGGCGGTGGACCTCAACACCGCGTCGCTGGCCGAGCTGAACGGCCTGCGCGGCGGCGGATTGATCGGCAAGGCGATCATCGCGGGGCGCCCCTACGCCGCCCCGCAGGACCTGCTCTCGAAGCGCATCCTGAGCCGGGCGGTGTTCGAGCGGATCAAGGATCAGGTCACGGTGCGCTGACAGCCCACGGTGCGCTGACGGCGCTCAAGGCTCGGCATGGCGGCGGACCGCGGTGCGGTCCGCCGGTTCGGCTCCCGCCCGGTTCAGGCGGCGAGCGGCATCGGGATCTCGGTCCGGCGCTCGGTCACGAGGTCGGCGGCGATGCGGCCGGAGCCGGCCGCCATGGTCCAGCCGAGGGTGCCGTGGCCGGTGTTGAGGACGAGCCCGCCGATGCGGGTGCGGCCGAGATAGGGCACGTTCGAGGGGGTGGTGGGGCGCAGGCCCGTCCAGGCGGTGGCCTGCGCGAAGTTGCCCGCGGCCGGGAAGGTGCGGCGGGCATTGTCCAGGATCACCGCGACGCGCTCGGCGTCGAGGTGGCGGGAGTAGCCCGACAGCTCGGCGGTGCCCGCCACGCGCAGGTGCGTGCCGAGGTTGGAGTAGACGAGCTTGTGCTCGTCGTCCGTGAGGCTGACCTGCGGCGCGCCGTTCGCCCCCTCGATCGGAATCGAGACCGAGTAGCCCTTGGCCGGGTAGATCGCGAGGTTGACGCCGTAGGGGCGCAGGAACGGCGCCGACCACGCGCCCATCGACACCACGACGTTGGGTGCGTGCAGGCGGGTGTGGCCGCCCTCCACGGTCGCCTCGACGCCGGCGACGCGGGCGCCGTCCGCCGAGAGCAGCAGCCGCGTCGCCTCGGCGCCGTACAGGAAGGTCGCGCCCATGGCCTGGCAGCGCGCGGCGAGCGCCTGGGTGAAGGCGCGCGCGTCCCCGCTCTCGTCCTCGGCCGTGTAGGTGGCGCCGACGATCGAGCCGATCGCGTGCGCGAAGGCGGGCTCGATCGCCAGCACCTCGTCGCGGCCGATCACCCGGCGCTCGCAGCCGTGCTCGCGCATCAGCTCGGCCACCGGCTTGGCCGCCTCGAACTCCCGGGCGTCGCGGTAGAAGTGCAGGATGCCGAGCGTGCGCTGGGCGTAGTCGATCCGCTCGGCGGTGCGGATCTCCTGCAGCTTGGCGCGGCTGTAGGCGCCCAGCCGCACGATCTCCAGGGTGTTGCGGCGCGCCCGCTCGGGCGTGCAATTGCGCAGGAAGCCGGCGATCCAGGCCCACTGGTGCCGGTCGAGGCGCGGCGTGAAGACGAGTGGCGCCTGCCGGTCGAACAGCCACTTCATCACCTTGAGCGGCGCGGACGGGTTCGCCCACGGCTCGGCGTGGCTCACCGAGATCTGGCCGCCATTGGCGAAGCTGGTCTCGCGCCCGGCCGCGCCCTGGCGGTCGATCACGCAGACCGAGAGACCGGCGCGCGCCGCCCAGTAGGCGGTGGCGGTGCCGACGACGCCCGCGCCGAGCACGATGAGGTCGTAGGAGGTCGAGGAGTTCGGGGCCGACATGCGTTCCATCCTTCCCGCCGGTTCCGGGCGGGTGGTGAGGGGTGGAACTCTGTTCGGTCGGCCTGAGAGATTCGCCGGCGGGTCGGTCGGCTTGCTCCATCGGCGGGCTCGCGCCCTCTCCAGAGTGCCCTCTCGCTCGCGGTCCTTCTACCTGAGAGCTTCGGCGCGGAGCACGGCTCCGGGCGTTTCCCCTTCGGTGCCGGCCAAGGGACCGGTCTCTCCCGCGAGCATCAACGGACGGTCGTGGCCATAGCACGCGGCGGACGGGACCTGAAGCGCAAAGGGCGGGCGCCGTGCCGGAATCGCGGGCAGCGCGGCGCGGATCTCACGCCCCCGACGGTGCCGGCGGGCGGGCTCTCCCCTCGCGCGGTCAGGCCCGCGTCGCCTCGAAGCCGCGGCGGATCTGGTCCGCATCGAGGTTGCGGCCGATGAAGACGACGCGCGATTCGCGCGGGTCCCCCGGCTTCCACTCGTCCTGCAGGTCGCCGTCGAGGATCATGTGCACGCCCTGGAAGACGAAGCGGCGCGGCTCGTCGGGGAAGCTGACGATGCCCTTGCAGCGCAGGATGTCGGGGCCCTGCACCTGGGTGAGGTCCGAGATCCAGGGCATGAACTTGTTCGGGTCGACCGCCCCCGGCAGCCGCGCCGAGATCGACTGGATGTCGTCGGCGTGGTGATGGTGGTGGCCCTCCTCCAGGAACTCGGGCTCCACCGTGATGATCCGGTCGAGGTCGAACGCCTTGCGGTCGAGCACCGCGTCGAGGGGCACGGCGCAACGCACGGTGCGGTGGATGACGGCCGAGGGGTTGATCGCCCGGATCCGGCGCTCGACCTCGGCGAGGCCCGCCTCGTCCACGAGGTCGGCCTTGTTGAGCAGGATCACGTCCGCGAAGGCGATCTGGTTCTTGGCCTCGGGGGCGTCCTTCAGGCGCTCGGCGAGCCACTTGGCATCCGCCACCGTCACCACCGCATCGAGGCGCGCGGCCTCGCCCACGTCCTGGTCGACGAAGAAGGTCTGGGCCACCGGGGCCGGGTCGGCGAGGCCGGTCGTCTCGACGATGATCGCGTCGAACTTGGCCCTTCGCTTCATCAGGCCGTCCATGATGCGGATCAAGTCGCCGCGCACGGTGCAGCAGATGCAGCCGTTGTTCATCTCGAACACTTCCTCGTCGGCCCCGACCACGAGGTCGTTGTCGATGCCGATCTCGCCGAACTCGTTGACGATCACGGCGTAGCGCTTGCCGTGCGGCTCGGTGAGGATGCGGTTGAGGAGGGTGGTCTTGCCGGCGCCGAGGTAGCCGGTGAGCACGGTGACGGGGATCTTGTCCGACATGCGGCGACTCTTCGTGGGGCTGGATGGCCGGATCGGGCGGCGCGGGAGGCAACGATATAGTGTGTCACGCCGCCTCCCGCGAGAGCGGCCCGCTCGGCGGAATCGCGGGGGGCGATTCCGCCGAGGCTCGTGCTTGCGCATCATGTCCGCCGCCGAACCGGCGACCACTTCGGCGCATGATGCTCACAGGCTGAAGCGGTCGACGTCTCGGAGCAGCGCCACGAAGGCGCGCGCGCCGTGGTCGAGGGCGGTCCGTCCGGCCTCCGCGGTGGCGAGCGCGGCGTTGCCGATGGCGCCCTCTAGGTTCAGGTCCTCGGCGAGCCACGCGAAGGCGGCCGGGCGGCCCGCGCTCAGATGCGTGAAGTCCCGCGCCATGGTCCGGGTGCGGGGCACGAAGTCCCGCACCGCCTCGGTCCGCACGAGGTCGGGGCGGAGCGCCAGCATCAGGGCGGTCTCGATCCCGCCGCCGTGGATGCCGTGGCGCACCTCGTCCTCCGGGAAGAGCCCGGGCGGGTAGCCGAACCGGCTCCAGGCGGTGGTGACCGCCACGAGGCCGCAGGCGCGGCGCAGGTCGAGCGCCACGAGGTCGATCAGCGCGCTGTTGCCGCCGTGGGAGGTGACGATGACGAGCTTGCGGCAGCCGGCCCGGTGCACGGCGGTGCCGATCTCGATCCAGGCCCGCAGCGCCGTCTCCCCGGTGAGCGTCAGGGTGCCGGGAAAGCTCAGGTGCTCGTCGGACTTGCCCACCGCCTGCACGGGCAGGAGCAGCACGTCGAGGTCGTCGGGCACGAGCGCCGCCGCGCGGGCGAGGTAGCCCTCGGCGATGATCGCGTCGGTGCCGAGCGGCAGGTGCGGCCCGTGCTGCTCCACGGCCGCCACCGGCAGCACCGCGACGGCCCGCTCCATCGGGCGGGCGCGCATCTCGGCGCTGGTGAGATCCTGCCAGGGGCGGGCCGGCATCGGGGTCGGGCTCCGGTGGGCGAGACCGGAGATGTACGCCGAACCGGCGGCGTGCGCCTACGACCCGCGGCGCGGTTGCCCTGTGCATGGGGCGCAGGCTGTCATGTCTCCGTCACGGCACGGCGGCAGAGGGCCTGTAGGATGGCGTCCTGGCCGCAGGGGCCGGGCGGTGGGGCCGTCGGGATCCGCGGCCGGCAGAGAGGAACGTTTCGCGATGGCAGCGGTCGAGACGGCACTGCCCCCGGAGGCCGGGGAACGGCCCCGCAAGGCGGCCAAGCGCCTGCGCCCGCCCGGCGCCAAGAGCGTCGGCTGGGCGCTGGTGCAGGCCGCGCGGATGCATCGCGGCCGGATCGGCGACCGGCTCGCCGCCCTCGATCTCTTCGCCGGCCAGGAGCAGGTGGTGCAGGCGCTCGCCGCCGCCGGCACCATGACGATGGGCGACCTCGCGGCGACGCTGCGGGTGCGTCCGCCCACCGCCTCCAAGACCGTGACGCGGCTCGCCGCCCTCGGCTTCGTCGAGCGTCAGGCCGAGGCCGGCGACGGGCGCATCGTGCGGGTGCGCCTCACCGAGGCCGGCCTCGCCAAGGCGGCGGCCATCGACCGGATCTGGGACGAGGTCGAGGCCGAGATGCTCGACGGGTTCGAGGGCAAGGAGCGCCGCCGCCTGCGCAAGCTCCTGCGGCGCGCCGCCCGCAACCTCGCGGGCGCCGCGGGCCTCGACGCGCAGGAGGCCGACGACGACCTCGACGGACCCGGCCTGGAGGCGGGCGAGGGCGAGCGGGACGTGGATTAGCCAGGACCGCCCCGTCCGCCCTATCTCCCCTGCCGGCAAGGCAGGAGGAATGCCGTCATGGCACACGGAAAGAGGTCGGCGCTGATCGTCGGCGCCTCGCGGGGGCTCGGGCTCGGCCTGGTGCAGGCCCTGATGGCCCGCGGCTGGGACGTCACCGCGACGGCGCGGGGCCCCGCCCCGGGGCTCGACGGCCTCGAACCGGCGCCGCGGATCGAGCGGGTCGACATCGACGACGACGCGGGGGTGGCCCGGCTCGGCCGGACCCTGTCAGGCGAGCGCTTCGACGTGGTGTTCATCGTGGCGGGCGTCGCCACGGATGCGCAGGTGCCGGTGCCGCAGGTCGGTCGCGCCAGCGCCCTCAAGGTCTACGAGACGAACGCGATCAGCCCGATCCGTGCCGCGGAGGTGCTGGTGCCATGCGTGGCGCCGGGCGGCCTCGTGGTGCTGATGAGTTCGATCCTCGGCAGCGTCGGGGCCAACGAGAGCGGCGGCATGGAGAGCTACCGGGCGAGCAAGGCCGCCCTCAACACGCTCGCCCGCAGCTTCGAAGCCCGCCACCGCGACGCCCCGTTCGGCGTCGTGCTGATGCATCCGGGCTGGGTGCGCACCGACATGGGCGGGCCGGAGGCGGAGATCGACGTGGGGACGAGCGCCGCCGGCATCGCGGAGGTGCTGGAGGCCCGGCTCGGGCACAAGGGCTGCGTCTACCTCGACCACCGGGGCGAGACGCTGCCCTGGTGAGACGCGTCAGGGCCTGCGCCGCGGGGCCTACAGACCGAGTGCCCGGCCGAGCGCCACCGTGGCCAGCCCCGCCGCGACGGCGGCCAGTTCGAAGCGGGTCAGCGCCATCACGGCGGCCGCCGCCGCCAGGCCCGCGAGGCCGGGCAGGCCCGCCGCCAGCCCGGTCGGCAGCGCGGTGGCGACGACGATCGAGCCCGGCAGCGCCCGCAGCCCCCGCTCGACGCGGGGCGTGAGCCGCACGCGGCTCATCAGCACGACGCCGGAGGCGCGGCACAGGTAGGTGACGAGGGCGAGCGCCAGGATCACCACGGCGGAGCCGGCCGGGCCGGCGAGCCAGTCCGAGGTCACCGCCGCGCTCACCGCGCCGCCCCGTCGTCGACGAGGACGCCGGTGATCAGCCCCGCCACCGCGCCCGCCGCGATGAAGCCGTAGCCCGGCACCAGCTGCTGCACGATGAGGGCGACGGCCCCCGAGGCCAGCCACGGCAGGGCCGGGCGGATCCCGCGCCAGAGGGGCGCCAGCATGGCGGCGAAGAACACCGGCATGATCATGTCGAGGGCGTAGACGCGCGGCTGCGCCACGAGGGCGCCGGCGAAATGCCCGCCCGCGGTCGACAGCACCCAGAGCGGCCACAGGCCGGCGCCGGCGCCGACCAGCACGCCGAGATCGTTGCCGCCCTCGGCCTTGTGGCGCATGCCGATGAGCCAGCTCGCATCGACCAGAAAGAACAGGCTGAGCGCCGTGCGCCAGAGCGGCGTGCCGCGCATCCAGGGCTGGATCGTCGCGCCCATCAGGATCATGCGGGCGTTGATGAGCGCCGTGACGGTCATGGCCGCCAGCAGGGTGCTCAGCGTCCAGGGCCGGCCCCAGACCTCCAGCGTCACCATCTGCGAGGCGCCCGCATACACGAAGGCGCTCATCGCGGTCGCCTCCGCCAGGGAGAGCCCGCGCTGCGCCGCCGCCGCCCCGAAGGCGGCGCCGAACACCGCGATGCTCGGCCAGATCGGCAGGCTGAGGCGCACGCCCTGGAGGACGCCCGCACGGGTGAAGGGCGCGGCTGTGGATCTCATCGGCGCGAAGAGCGGCAGGGCGGGACGATCCCGCAGGGGTGCGGCCGAAACACGCCGGAATCAAGCGCCGAGCCTTGCACCGGCGGCAGGGCGCCCCCGGTTGCGGCGCAGGTGCGGGCCGTCGCGACGATTTTTGCCCGCCGGGCCGGCGGGCGCCGCCCGCTCAGGCGAGGCGCTTCAGCGCGGTCACCGGCCCCGATCCGGCGGCCTCGATCCGGGCGGTCGCGGCGGCCAGGGGCTCGACCGCCACCGCCATGTGGTGGCCGTTGGCGTGGATCAGGCGTTCGGCGTCCAGCATCAGCCCGACATGGCCGCGCCAGAAGACGAGGTCGCCGCGCCGCAGGCCGCCGGGATCGAGGGGCAGCACCGCGCCGAGGCCGCGCTCCTGCATGTCGGCGTCGCGCGGGGCCGCGAGGCCCGCCTCCGCGAGGACGAGCTGGACGAGGCCGGAGCAATCGAGACCGAGGCTCGACCGGCCGCCCCACAGGTAGGGCGTGCCGACGAGCCGCTCCGCCGTGCCGGCGAAGTCCGGCACGCGCGCGTCGAGGGCCGACAGATGCGCCGCCCACACGGCGCCGCCGCCCGCGAGCAGCGCGTAGCCGGCCTCGAACCCGACGACGCTCACCCGCGCGCCGAGGCTGAGATGGCCCAGCGGCGGGCGCTTCAGGTCCGGTGCCGGGAAGACGAAGCTGCGCAACGCCGTCACCCGGTGGGTGGGGGCGGGGTCGGGGGCGCCGAGCGCGGCCGCCGGCAGGTAGCCGACGTAGCCGTCGAGATCGAGCTGCACGAAGGCCCAGCCGTCCGCGACCTCGTAGACGGTGACCGGGTCGCCGCACAGGGCCTCGGTGTCGAGGGCGGCGTCCTCGCGCGGGGCGCGGCGCAGGGGCGCGAGCATCGCGGTCACGCGCCGGGCCGTGCCGGGGACGTAGCGGGCGGCCGCGACGAGGCCGCGCAGGCGCTCGTCGGCGAGATCGGGGCGGGCCGGCGTCAGGCGCGGGTCCCGGGGGAGAGAGGAGGGCAGCGTCACGGCCGCGACTCTTGCCCGGCGATCCCGGCCGGACAAGGGCAGCCTCGTTTCGAACGAGGATGCGCGAGCCGCGGAAACCTGCGACAACATGCCCGTGGTCAGTACCGGGCGACCGGTGAGAGCGCCAGCCAGGGCGAATTCCCGAGGCGGCAGCGGCGCGTAGACGAAACGGGCTGCCCGGGCGCGGTGGCCGGCCACGCGGATCTGGGCTGGGAAATCGTCGTGCTGCACTGCAACAAGAGCGGTGTTTGCGCTATTCTCCGGTGATGATGATGAGCCGTCCCGTGAAGAAGCCGATCGACAAGACCCGCCCCCTGCCGCCGATCCGGGTGCGCCGCGAGCCGCCGACGGTGGCCGAGGCCGTGGCGGCGGCCCAGGACCTCGCCGACGATCTGGAGCAGCAGGTCGAGATCGCCGCCGGGCTGATCGGCCTGCCGCCGGACGAGGTGCGCCCGCACGTGCTCCAGGCCGCCAGGCCCCGCGCGGAGCGCGCGCCCGAGCGCATCATCAGCTCCGGCCACGGGATGCGCGGCCCCCGCACGGTGATCGTCGAGCGCAAGGTCGGCCGGCCCCTGGTCGAGCGCCGCACCCGCCCGCCGGTGGACTGGCGGCGCTGAGCCGGATTTCTCGGCGGCTTTCCTGAGACGGCCCGCAGCCTAGCATCACCATTGCGTTCTGGATCGAGGTCTGAAGCGATCGCGAGTCATGCCATGGGAGATCCTGGCACGGGCGGCCACGATCGAGGACGCGCTGGAATTCTGGGCGTCGTCGCTGCGGGATGCGAAGGGCGAGTGCGGTCCTTGTTCACGCAGGATCGCCTTGCCACCACAGCCGGGCCCGTTTCGGGACGGGGCGCGGTTGCTGGGATGCCGATGCCTTGCGCGACATCGTGCGGGACTCCGTCGTCGACCATCTGGCCGGCGACGATGCAGAGGGCGGGTCAGCCCGTCATCGGCCCGAGTCAATGCATCGTCATCCACGCAACGTGAGCAAGAACCACTGGCAACCAGGGAAAACCGTTGCTGCCAGCGGTTTGACGAACGACGATACGCCCAGGTTGTGCATGTCGCGCGTGAGCTGCACGACGCAGTGCCGGCATCGGCGTTCCATGGCAACGGCAGCGCCGCAGGTCCTGTGACCGTGTCTGGCCGTGAGCGACAGGACTATCGCGTATGGGAATTCGGTTCTCTCGGTTCTGAGCCGGGTGCAGATCCGTTGATGGAACGATCTGCTGAGGGGTTGTGAAAATTCCCTCTCGGCGTGGCGGGACGCCAGAACGCCATTTTTCAACGCGATTGCCCTTACGTAAGCAGAATGTCCGCTCCGACGAAGGAGTTTCTGCAAAACATACATTCCAATATTGAAGCATAGCGACAATCTGACGCTTTTGTGGGTCAGAACACAGCAGTTTTCCCCGTTTCGCGAATGCAGACATTGCACGTCGTGCAAAATATTCCAGCCCGCATACCAATCATCGCTCGGCAGGAGGATTGAGCCAAGCCTCATCGAATGGCCTCTGTTTCACGGCTCACGAAAGAGGCACCGTGTGCACAATATGTCTCCAATCCTCAGCGAGTTGGGTGCAATGCTGCGATGCAGCGGCGAAATCAGGCGGTAAATTTCCACCTGTGTCGCCTTCCCGGCAAAAAGCGTCGCAGCGCGACAAGCCGCGGGTCCTATGCTCGGTAGCTTTTCATCATCATAGATTGAAGGCTTTCGCAGTCGAGCCCGCCGTTCGAAGGTTGGCGAAACGCGCCGCTCCGAGGAGGTCGTAAGCACATGGGCCGCATTACCTTGGAGGGCATCAGCAAGATTTTCGGCTCAAATCATGTCCAGGCCGTGGACATGATATCCAAGGGGAAGCGCAAGGCGGAGATCGCCGAGGCGTGCGGGGCCGTGGTCGGGCTGCGTGACATCTCGTTTCAGGTCCGAGAGGGCGAAATCCTGGTCCTGATGGGCCTGTCGGGCTCTGGCAAATCGACGCTTCTGCGCTGCATGAACAGGCTCGTCGAGCCGACCTGCGGGCGCATCGTCGTCGACGGCGTGGACGTGACCAAGCTCGGGCGCAAGGAATTGCTCGCGTTCCGTCAGAAGATGTTCGGAATGGTGTTTCAGCATTTCGCGCTGCTGCCGAACCGTACCATCCTGGCGAATGTCGGCTTCGGCCTCGAGATCAAGAACGTCCCGGTCGCCGAACGGACCGAGGCGGCCATGCAGGCGATCGAGCTCGTCGGCCTCAAGGGCTGGGAGAGCAAGTATCCGCACGAGCTCTCCGGCGGCATGCAGCAGCGCGCCGGCCTCGCGCGGGCGCTGGCCGCCGATGCCGAGATCCTGCTGATGGACGAGGCCTTCAGCGCCCTGGATCCGCTCATCCGGCGCGACATGCAGGCGGAGCTGCGCGAGCTGCAGAAGAAGCTCCGGAAGACCATCGTCTTCGTCTCTCACGACCTCGATGAGGCCATCGCGCTCGGCGGCCGCATCGTCCTGATGAAGGACGGCGAGGTCGTGCAGGTCGGCTTGCCCGAGGAGATCGTGGCGCGCCCCGCGACCGACTATGTCGAGCGCTTCGTCGAGCATATCGACCTCGTCGCCGTCCTCCGGGCCGAGCAGGTCGCGGACCGGTCCGCCGTGGTGCTGGCGCCGATGCAGACCGTCGCCGAGGCGCGCGCCGCCACGGCGAGCCGCGGCGGTGACGCCTGGCCCGTCACCGATCGGGAGGGGAAGTGCATCGGCCGTGTCCGCGCCGCGAGCTTGGCCGCAGCCTCGCCTCACGAGACCGTCGCCGGCCTGCTCGACCGCGATCCGTGCGTCATCGAGGGCAGCGCCCGCCTCGATGGGCTGCTCGGCCGGGTCGCGTCCGAGGCCGCGGTCGCCGTGGTCGATCCCGACGGACGCCTGATCGGCAGCCTCACCAGCCGCGACGTCGTGCAGGCGCTCGCCGCCCGTCTGGGTGCGGGCGGTCACGTCCAGGCCGACCCCTCGCCCGCCCTCCGAGCCGTCAGGAGCTGAGTGATGGACTGGAACGTCCCCAAATTCCCCCTCGACACGCTCAGCGACCAAGGCCTCGACTGGCTCACCGATCATGGCAGCTGGCTGACCCGCGCCGTCAGCCGGCACGTCTCCGACTGGATCGACACGCTGACCACGGCGCTCGTCGCCGTGCCGCCTTGGGCGGCCATCGCGGTCGCGTCCCTGATCACCTACAGGATCGGCGGCCGGAAGGTCGGGCTGCTCACGCTGGCGGGCCTGCTGTTCCTGTGGAACCTGCGGCTCTGGCAGGCGACCGTCGAGACGCTCGTGCTCGTCATCCTGGCGACGCTCGTGGCGCTGATGATCGGCATCCCGGTCGGGATCTGGTTCGCGCTGAACCGCCGGGCCTGGCGGACGTTCTCGCCCGTCCTCGACATGATGCAGACGCTGCCGAGCTTCGTGTATCTGATCCCGGCGCTGCCGTTCTTCGGCCTCGGCGCGGTCTCGGCCTGCTTCGCGACCATCGTGTTCTCGGTGCCGCCGGTGATCCGGCTGACCGCGCTGGGCATCCGCAACGTGCCCTCGGAGCTCGTCGAGGCCTCCGATGCCTTCGGCGGCTCCGCCACCCAGAAACTCTTCAAGGTTCAGCTGCCGCTGGCGCTGCCGACCATCATGGCGGGCGTGAACCAGACCATGATGCTCGCCCTGTCGATGGTGGTCATCGCGGCGATGATCGGCGCCGGCGGCCTCGGCCGGGCGGTCTGGCAGTCGATCCAGCGCCTCGAGGCCGGCGCGGGATTCGAGGCGGGCCTCGGCATCGTGATCCTGGCGGTCATCCTCGACCGGTCGACCCAGGCACTCGCCGCCCGCGCCCGCCCGCACGGCACGGCCTGAACCGATCCGGCCCCTCCGCCGCGGGCGGGCCTGACCTCCGAGAATCCTGTGCTGCGCCGGCCGGTCGCGGGCGCCCCGGCACCGGCTTGTCCCGATTCCGTTCCCGGCATCCCCAGAAAGGTCCCCCGATGCGCGCACGAGCTCTCGGTGTCGTTCTCTGTCTCGCCCTCACCCAGACGCCGGCCCAGGCCGCCGAGAAACTGGTGCGCCTCGCCTATGTCGAATGGGCGGACGCCGTGGTCGCCACCACCATCCTCAAGCAGGTGCTGGAGGAGAAGGGTTACCAAGTGAAGGCGATCCCGCTCGCCGCGGCCGCCATGTGGCAGGCCGTGGCGACGGGCGACGCCGATGCCAGCGTCGCCGCGTGGCTCCCCGTCACGCAGGGGGCCTACTACGACAAGCTGAAGAATCGTCTTGAACTGATCGGACCGAACGTCACGGGCGCCAAGATCGGCTGGGCCGTGCCCGCCTACTCGCCTCTCGCATCGATCGAGGACCTGAAGACCAAGTCCGCCGATGTCGACGGCAAGGTGATCGGCATCGATCCCGGCGCCGGCGTGATGCGCAAGTCCGAGGCGGCGATCAAGGAGTACGGGCTCCCCGTGAAGCTCGTCGACGGCAGCGATGCCACGATGACGAGCGCGCTCAAGGATGCCGTGCGTCAGAAGAAGGACATCGTCGTCGCCGCCTGGACACCGCATTGGATGTTCGCGCGCTACGACCTGAAATACCTGGCCGATCCGAAGAAAGTCTTCGGTGCCGACGAGAGCGTGAACACGCTCGCCCGCAAGGGACTCAAGGCCGACATGCCGGAAGTCTACGCGATCCTTCAGAAGTTCAAGCTGACCGTCAAGGATGAGGAAGCCATGATGGCGCAGAACGAGGAGAAGGACGCCAAGCCTTCCGAGACCGCCGCGAAATGGATCGCCGCACATCGCGCGACCGTGGACGGCTGGATTCGTTGACAAGCTTACATTTGGGTATTCGTGGGCGTTTTCGGCCGCAAGTAGTCAGGCCGCCCACGAGATGATTGGTTCAAATGCCAGAAAAATCTTGCAGATCAGGGTCTATCTGACCGAATAATCGAATTCTTGGGGGCGACACAATGACGAAAGGCTTCTCCGCCACCCTTGTGGGGGGTGCGGCCGGTGCGATGCTGTACGCCTCGGCGACCCAGGCACAGACACAGACGACGCAGGAACTCGACGCCGAGCCGAGCCGCGTCAACCGTGAGCAGCCGATCGTCGTCCCCGATCCCACGCCCCAGCCGTCGGCGGCACCGGGCGCGCCGGACAAGTTCACCTTCGGCGGCGCGATCCGTGCGCGCTACGACTGGCGCTTCAACGACGTCAGTCTCGGCGGCCAGCCCAAGGCGTCGGAGCATTTCGGCTTCGATACCCTCTCGCTCAAGGCGGCCTACGATTCCGACACCCTCTTCGGGGCCGCACAGTACCGCTTCTACGGCGGCAGCTCGATCTACGGCCCCCGCAGCGGCTACCAGGGCTTTCCGGGCGAAGTCAGCTTCCCGATGTGGGCCTATCTCGGCTACAAGATCACCAAGGAAGACAGCATCACCTTCGGCCTCAATCAGGTGCCCTTCGGCCTGACGCCGTATTTCGGAACGAGCTTCATCGAGACTCTCGGCTTCGCCATGGGCATCGAGGAAGTCTACAATCTCGGCGTGAAGTACTCGCACGTCGAGCCTGATCTCAACTACCAGCTCGGCTTCTATCCGGGTGCCAACCCGAACGCCATCGGCCTCAGCGTCGACAGCGCGCGCTACTCGACCAACATCGTCAAGGCGGACAGCTACGTTCCGTTCGGCTCACGCAACGCCGAAGAGAACATGTTCATCGGCCGAGCCGAATATTTCGTCGTCAAGAACGACTTCGCCTCGCTCGCCGTCGGTGCCTCGATCTGGCACTCGAACATCTACAACTTCGACACGCGCCAGACCGGCACCAAGCAGCTCGAAGGCGTGCACATGCTCGGCACCTATGGACCGTGGGGCTTCAAGGGCATCTACGTCCGCCAGGACATCGACCCGAAGAACCCGATCCGGAACGACCTGATCACGATCGGCGGTTTCGATTTCTCGAACAACATGGCCACCCACGGCAACTTCGTTTCGGCCGAAGTGACCTACAAGATCGCCGATCCGCTCGGCCCGTTCACCGTGGCGCCCTACGCGGGCTACAGCGCCTATTACAAGGACAAGGCCAGATTCAGGAACAGCGAGCGCTTCATTCTCGGCGCCGCCTGGACGCTGACCGCCGATCCGAACCTGGTGATCTATACCGAGGGCGTGTTCGGTCGGAACGACCCCTATGTCGGCGCCGGCCAGTTCGTGAACGGCCTCGCCCAGGGCGGCGACAACAAGTGGAAGACCCGCTTCATCATGAATATCGGCTACTATTTCTAAGCTCGGGAGACCGGTTGCGCCGGAGCGGCCATCGCTTTGGCGCATCGCACCACGAGCTGGCCTGCGCCCGGAGCGCGTCGTGTGCTTCAGTGTCTGTCCGTGCGTCGATTCGGATCGCAGGCCCTGCACATCGAAGCCAGCCCGTCCGGCAAGCGCGTGCTCACGGCCGCTCCGGCCGACACGAGTGGGAGCTGCGCCGCTCGGCAACGACCGGCCGCGGCCGGCTCTTCCTTCACACAGCGAGGACCAGAATGAGCGACCGTATCATCCTCCGCGCCGGCGAGGCCCTGGTTGCGGGGGGGCCGCCGAACACCGCCTCCGAGCCGGAGGTCGTCATCGGCGAGCTCGACGGGCCGGTCGGCACTGCGCTCGCAACCCTGACGGGCGATCAGGTCGTCGGCCACAGCCGCGTCTTCGCGCTCCTCAACACCGACATCATGGTGCGCCCGGTGACGCTGTGCGTCTCCAAGGTCAGCGTCACCGAGAACAAGTACACCTCGATCCTGATGGGCACGGTGCAGTTCGCGATCGCCAACGGCGTGCTCGACGCCGTACGAGCGGGCTACATCCCCAAGCACAAGGCCAACGACCTCGGCATCATCTGCTCGGTCTGGCTGAGCCCGGGCGTCGTTCAGGCCGAGAAGGTCGACCACAAGGCCCTGTTCGAGATCCAGCGCAAGGGCATGACCGAGGCGATCCGCAAGGCCATGACCAACGAGCCCTCGATCGACTGGCTCCTCGAGAACCAAGACAAGATCACGCACAAGTATTACCAGATGGGCCTCGACGGGAAGATCTGACGGGCGCCCGATGCGCCTGGAGCAGGATCCGATCGCGTTGCGATCGGATCCTGCTCCAGGCCTTTTCTATCGTTGCATTCTCTGTGACGAACCGGAATCCACTTCGTCGAAAAACGCTCTGGCGGACCTGGGTCCGCCGGCCCGGCCTCACCGTTCCGCCGTATCGGCGAGGGCGCGAGCAGGCGCGGGTCCGGATGCCGGACGCTTCTCGGGCGACAGCTTCCGCTCGGCGCTCGGTGGCCGGCCGAAATGGTCGAGATAGGCCTTCGAGAAATGCGAGGCGGACGCGAAACCACTCTCGATCGCGATGGTGAGGAGCGGCATGGCGGTCTGCCGGATCAGGTGCCGGGCGTGTTCGAGCCGGATGCGCAGGTAGTGCTTGGCCGGCGAACAGCCGAGATACTTCAGAAAGAGCCGTTCGAGCTGGCGTTTCGAGAGCTGGACCGAATCGGCGAGTTCCTGGCTGCCGAGCGGCTCCGCGAAGGTCTTTTCCATCAGACCCACCACGTGCAGCAGCTTCGGATGGGCGACTCCGAGGCGGATGCGCAGATCCATCCGCTGGCGTTCGCCCGCCTCGCGGATGCGGTGGTGGATCAGCTGCTCGGCGACCGCGGCCGCGAGATCGGGACCGTGATCGCGCGCGATCAGCGACAGCATCATGTCGGCCGCCGCCGTGCCGCCCGCGCAGGTGAAGCGGTTCCGGTCGATCTCGAACAGGTCGGAGCCGACCTCCACGGTGTCGTGCTCCGAGGCGAGGCTCGCGAGATTCTCCCAGTGGATCGTCGCGCGGTAGCCGTCGAGGAGGCCCGCCTTGGCCAGCACGTAGGTCCCCGTGCAGACGGCGCCGATGGCCGCGCCGCGCGTGCAGCTCCGGCGCAACGTCGCCTGCAGCGCGCGATGGTCGGCCCCCTGGATGTCGATCCCGCCGCAGACGATCAGCATGTCGAGGTCCTGTGCCTCGCCGAAGCTGCCCGACACCTGGATCTCGACGCCGTTCGACGCCCGGCAGCTACGGCCGTTCTCCGACCACAACGAGTAGCGGTAGAGGTCGCGCTGGGCTGCGCGATTGGCCAGGCGCAGGGCCTCGATCGCCGAGGAAAAGGCGATCATCGAAAAATGCTCCACGAGCATGAAGCCGACGGCCTTCGCGTCGTCGGGCGCGACGCCGCCCAGGCCGGGAGGCGCGCATGCGGGTCCCCCCGCCGTCGACCGCTTCATCCAGAGCCTCCCTCTCGATGCCACAGCTGAGAATTGCTCAAACCTGACCGCCTGGCCAGCCGGAATGCCGTGTGACGGGCGCACCCCGACGGCGCGGTGCGAGGGGCATTCCGGAGGTCCGGCTCGGCCGCCGCCGATCCCGCCGAGGTCGCGAATGTCCAACTCGCGGTCGCCGTCGCGCAAGCTGCCCCGCGTCGTCCGACCCATGATCCGGCATCACAGCGAGGCCGATCCATGCGCCGCTTCTCCCTCTCATCGCTCCTCTCGGAATCCCTCAAGGGACACCAGGGCTGGGGCCGTCAGTGGCGCGATCCGCAGCCGAAGCCGGCCTACGACGTCGTCATCGTCGGCGGCGGCGGCCACGGCCTCGCCACCGCCTACTATCTGGCCACCGTGCACGGCATCACGAACGTGGCGGTTCTGGAAAAGGGCTGGATCGGCGGCGGCAATACCGGCCGCAACACCACGATCATCCGCTCGAACTACCTCTATGACGAGAGCGCGGCGCTCTACGAGCACGCCCTCAAGCTCTGGGAAGGCCTCAGCCAGGAGCTGAACTACAACGTCATGTTCTCCCAGCGCGGCGTCCTGATGCTCGCGCACAACATCCACGATGTGCAGAGCTTCAAGCGTCACGTCTACGCGAACCGCCTCAACGGCATCGACAACGAGTGGCTCTCGAAGGAGGAGTGCAAGGCGTTCTGTCCGCCGATCGATATCTCGGACAAGCTCCGCTATCCCGTCCTCGGCGGCGCCCTCCAGCGCCGGGCCGGCACCGCGCGCCACGACGCGGTCGCCTGGGGCTATGCCCGCGGTGCCGACGCGCGCGGCGTCGACATCATCCAGAACTGCGAGGTGAAGGGCATCCGCCGCGACGCCTCCGGCGCGGCGGTCGGCGTCGAGACCACGCGCGGCTTCATCGGGGCCGGCCGGATCGGCGTGGTCGCCGCCGGCCATACCTCGACCGTGATGGCGATGGCCGACGTGCGCATGCCGCTGGAGAGCTACCCGCTCCAGGCTCTCGTCTCCGAGCCGGTCAAGCCGGTCTTCCCCTGCGTGGTGATGTCGAACGCGGTCCACGCCTACATCTCGCAGTCCGACAAGGGCGAGTTGGTGATCGGCGCGGGCACCGACCAGTACACGTCCTACAGCCAGCAGGGCGGCCTGCACATCACCACCCACACCCTCGACGCGATCTGCGAGGTCTTTCCGCAATTCACCCGGATGCGCATGCTGCGCTCCTGGGGCGGCATCGTCGACGTGACGCCGGACCGCTCGCCGATCATCGGCAAGACCCCGGTCCCGAATCTTTTCGTCAATTGCGGCTGGGGCACCGGCGGCTTCAAGGCGACGCCGGGCTCCGGCCACGTCTTCGCCCACACGCTCGCCACGGCCGAGCCGCACCCGATCAACGCGCCCTTCACGCTCGACCGCTTCCGCACCGGGCGCCTGATCGACGAGGCCGCGGCGGCGGCCGTCGCGCACTGATCCGACTCCTCCCCGACCCCTCCCCGACCCGACGCGACGAGGCGCCCGATGCTGCTGATCGCCTGCCCCCATTGCGGCAACCGACCCGAGACCGAGTTCCGGTGCGGCGGCCAAGCCCACATCGCGCGCCCGGCCGATCCGGCCGCGCTCGGCGACGAGGCCTGGAGCGAGCACCTCTTCGTGCGCTCCAACCCGCGCGGCGTCCATGCCGAGCGCTGGTGCCACGTCCACGGCTGCGGCCGCTGGTTCAACGCCCTGCGCGACACCGTCACCGACCGGTTCATCGAGACCTATCCGGCGGGCGCACAGCCCTCCCGTTCCCCTGAGCTTCAGACGAGGGCGTGATGGCACAGCCGTTCAGATTGTCCCGGGGCGGACGCATCGACCGCACGCGCCCGATCAGCTTCACCTTCAACGGCCGCACGATCCGGGGCTTTCAGGGCGACACCGTCGCCTCCGCACTGCTCGCCGAGGGCCGGCACCTCGTCGGGCGCTCCTTCAAGTACCATCGCACGCGCGGCATCCTGAGCCACGGCTCCGACGAACCGAGCGCGCTCCTTTCCGTCGACCGCGGGCCGGGCCGGGTCGACCCGAACAACCGCGCCTCGGTGGTCGAGGCCCGCGACGGGCTGAAGACCCGCTCGCAGAACCACTGGCCCTCGCTCGAGGTCGATATCGGCGCGGTCAACGACCTGCTCTCGCCGGTCTTCGTCGCGGGCTTCTACTACAAGACCTTCATGTGGCCCCGGAGTTTCTGGGACAAGGTCTACGAGCCCTTCATCCGCGCGGCCGCCGGCCTCGGCAAGGCGCCGACGGAGCCGGATCCCGACCGCTACGCCAACCGCCACGCCCATTGCGACGTGCTCATCGTCGGCGCGGGCCCCGCCGGCCTTGCCGCGGCCCTCGCCGCCGCCCGCACCGGCAAGCGCGTGATCCTCGCCGACGAGGGGGCCGAGCCCGGCGGCTCGCTCCTGCACGAGACGAGGGCCGAGATCGACGGACGCCCGGCGGCCGAGTGGCTGAGCGCGGCGCTCGCCGATCTCGACGCCCGCGAGAACGTGATCCTGCTGCCGCGCACGACCGTGTTCGGCTACTACAACCACAACCACGTGGCGCTCGCCGAGCGCGTCACCGACCATCTGCCGGGCGCGGCCGGCACGGCGCCGCGCGAGCGGCTCTGGCAGGTGCGCGCGGCCGAGGTCGTGCTGGCCGGCGGCGCGCACGAGCGCCCGCTCGTCTTCGCCGACAACGACCGGCCCGGCATCCTCCTCGCCGAGAGCGTGCGCGTCTTCATCAACCGCTACGGCGTGGCGCCGGGCCGCCGGATCGTCTTCGCGACGAGCGGCGCCTCGGCCTACACCGCCGCCCTCGACGCCAGCGCCGCGGGCCTCGCCGTCGCGCTCGTCGACCTGCGCCCGGAGGCGGAGTGCGGTCCGGAGCTGCAGCGGCTGCGGGCGGCGGGCGTCGAGGTTCTGACCGGCCACACGGTGATCGGATCGAAGGGCCGCAAGCGCGTCGCGGGGCTTGTCGTGGCGCCCGTCGGGAGCGACGGCCGGTGCGGCACCCGTCGCCTTCTTCCCTGCGACTGCGTCGGCATGTCGGGCGGCTGGACCCCGGCCGTGCACCTGTTCTCGCAGTCCCGCGGCAAGCTCGTCTACGACGCCGCCCTCGATGCCTTCGTGCCCGGCACGTCGGCTCAGGCCGAGCGGTCGGCGGGCGCGGCGAAGGGCACCTACGACCTCGCCGCCTGCCTCGCCGAGGGCGACGCGGCGGGGGCGGCCGCGGCAGGCAGCGGGGAGCGGCGCGTCTTCACGGCCACCCCGACCCTCACCGGCTTCCGGCCGGTGCGCGTGATGCCCACCGACGCCGACCCGGCGAAGGTCCGCGCCTTCGTCGACTTCCAGAACGATGTCACCGCCAAGGACATCAAGCTCGCGGTCCGCGAGGGCTTCCACTCGATCGAGCACGTCAAGCGGTACACCACGACCGGCATGGCGACCGACCAGGGCAAGACCTCGAACATGAACGCCCTCGGCATCGTCGCCGGGCAGCTCGACAAGGCGTTGCCGGGCGTGGGCACCACGACCTTCCGGCCGCCCTACACGCCCGTGACCTTCGGAGCGCTGGTCGGCCCGGCGCGTCACGCCCTGTTCGACCCGATCCGCACCACGCCGATCCACGGCTGGGCCGAGGCGCACGGCGCCCTGTTCGAGAACGTCGCCCTGTGGCGCCGCGCCTGGTACTTCCCGAAGCCGGGCGAAGACATGCACGCCGCGGTCGCCCGCGAATGCGCGGCGGTGCGCGACACGGTCGGCCTCTTCGACGCCTCGACGCTGGGCAAGATCGAGATCGTCGGCCCGGACGCGGCCGAGTTCATGAACCGGATGTACATCAACCCCTGGACGAAGCTCGAACCGGGCCGATGCCGCTACGGGCTGATGCTCAAGGAGGATGGCTACATCCTCGACGACGGCGTCGTGGCCCGCGTCTCGCCGGACTGCTTCCACGTCACCACGACGACGGGCGGCGCCGCGCGCGTGCTGGCTCACATGGAGGACTACCTCCAGACCGAGTGGCCGGATCTCCAGGTCTTCCTGACGTCGACCACCGAGCAATGGGCCGTCATCGCGCTCCAGGGCCCGAAGGCGCGCGCGGTGATCGAGCCCCTCGTCGAGGACATCGACCTCAGCCCCGACGCCTTCCCGCACATGGCGATGCGCACCGGACGGATCTGCGGCGTGCCGACCCGGCTGTTCCGGGTCTCGTTCACGGGAGAGCTCGGCTTCGAGATCAACGTGCCGTCCGATCAGGCGCTCGCCGTCTGGGAGGCGATCTACGCGGCGGGTCAGCCCCACGGCATCACGCCCTACGGCACCGAGACGATGCACGTGCTGCGCGCCGAGAAGGGCTACATCATCGTCGGCCAGGAGACGGACGGGACCGTCACCCCGGACGATGTCGGCCTCGCCGGGATGATCGCCAAGACGAAGAAGGACTTCGTCGGCAAGCGCTCGCTCAGCCGGCCCGACGTCGTCGCCACGGGCCGCAAGCAGCTCGTCGGCCTCGTCACCGAGGATCCGAAGACCGTCCTCGACGAGGGCGCCCAGATCGTCGCGGATCCGAACCAGCCGATCCCGATGAGGATGCTCGGCCACGTCACGTCGAGCTACTGGAGCCCGGCGTGCGAGCGCTCCATCGCCATGGCCCTCGTGGCCGACGGGCGGGCGCTGCAGGGCCGGATCCTGCACGTCACGACGCCGGGCGGCTTCGCGCGCGCGACGGTCGTCGAGCCGGTCTTCCTCGATCCCAAAGGGGAGCGCATCAATGCTTGAGGCCCGTTACCGCACCGCCCGAGCCCTCCCGCTCGGCCGCACCGCGGCCACCGGCGCCCCGTCCGGCGTCCTGATCCAGCCCGCCGAGGCGGAAGCCCGCTTCTCCCTGCGCGTCCGCGATCCCGGCGCGACGGCCGCCGGGCTCCCTCTCGACCGGCCCATCAACACGGTGAGCGGCGACGACCGGCGCTGGATCGCGCGGCTCGGACCCGACGAATGGCTGATCGGCACGACGGAGGCCGAGGCCGACGTCTTGGCCGGCGCCGTCGCGACCGCGCTCGGCCCGAAGGTGCACGCCCTGGTCGATGTCTCCCACCGCAATGTCGGCATCGACGTCGGCGGCCCGCTCGCCGCGGTCGCCCTCAATGCCGGCTGCCCGCTCGATCTCGGGGACGCCGCTTTCCCCGCCGGCGCGGCGACGCGGACCCTGCTCGGCAAGGCGGAGATCGTTCTGATCCGCCGCCCCGGGCCGCTTCCGCGCTACCGGGTTGAGTGCTGGCGCTCCTTCTCCACCTATGTCTACGGCTTCCTGCAGGAGGCCGCTCTCGGGGTGGGCTCGACGGACAAGGCCGTTCTCTGATGATCAGCGCGTTCGATCTGTTCAAGATCGGCATCGGACCGTCGAGTTCGCACACGATCGGCCCGATGGTGGCGGCCAAGCGCTTTCGCGAGCGCGTCGCCGCGCGCACCGCGCCCGGGGCGGCGGTGACGCGGCTCGGCGCCGAGATCTTCGGCTCGCTCGCCTGGACCGGGAAGGGCCACGGCACCGACGTCGCGATCGTCCTCGGGCTGCTCGGACACGATCCGGCGACGATCGATCCGGACCGCGTGGCCGGCTACGTGGAGGACCTCTCGGCGAGCCGCGCGATCGGCCTGCCCGGGATCGCCTTCGATCCCGCGCGCGATCTCGCCTTCAACTTCACCGACGTGCTGCCCCGCCACACCAACGGGATGCGCTTCTGTGCCCATGGCGCCGACGATGCGATCCTCGACGAGGTGATCTGCTACTCGGTCGGCGGCGGCTTCGTGGAGATCGAAGGGGAATCCGCGGGCGTCGGCATCGAGGGGGCCGCGCTGCCCCATCCGTTCGAGAGCGCGGCCGACCTCCTGGCGGCCTGCGCCGAGACCGGGTTGTCCATCGCGCAGATTCAGCTGGCCAACGAGCGCGCCCTGCGCTCCGAGGCGGAGATCGAGGCGGGGCTCGACGCCATCCGCGACGCGATGCTCGCCTGCATCGCCCGCGGCCTGCGCATGGAGGGTGAATTGCCCGGCGGCCTCAAGGTGCGCCGCCGCGCCAAGCGCCTGAACGAGACGCTGGAGGCGGCCCGCCTCCGGAACAGCCGGCCGGCCCACGAGATCATGGACTGGATCAGCCTGTTCGCGCTCGCCGTCAACGAGGAGAACGCCGCGGGCGGCCGCATCGTCACCGCCCCCACCAACGGAGCGGCCGGCATCGTCCCGGCCGTCCTGCGCTACATCGTCGATTTCTGCCCCGGCTGGTCGGCGGCGCGCGGGCGCGACTACCTGCTCGCGGCCGCGGCGATCGGCGGCCTGATCAAGCGTCGCGCCTCGATCTCGGGCGCCGAGGTCGGTTGCCAGGGCGAGGTCGGCTCGGCGGCCGCCATGGCGGCGGCGGGGCTCGCCAGCGTGCTCGGCGGCTGCCCGCGCCAGGTCGCCAACGCCGCCGAGATCGCGATGGAGCACCATCTCGGCATGACCTGCGACCCGGTCGGCGGGCTCGTGCAGATTCCCTGCATCGAGCGCAACGCCTTCGGGGCGAACAAGGCGGTCGCGGCCGCCTCGCTGGCCCTCCACGGGGACGGCGTGCATTTCGTAAGTCTGGATCAGGTCATCGAGACGATGCGCCAGACCGGCCACGACATGCAGGAGAAGTACAAGGAGACCTCGCTCGGCGGCCTCGCGGTCAACGTCGCAGCCTGCTGACCGGCCCGCTCCCTCTCTTCGGCGCGACCCCTCTTTCGCTCGTCGCATGGCTGTCCGGGGACAATCTTCGACAAGGATGGCGCGGGATCCCCTCTCCCGTGCGGGAGAGGGGTAGGGGTGAGGGTCCCGGGAGGGAGCAGCAAGAAGGCGGAACGCTGCCGCTACCAGCACGACTGTCAGCGATTAGCCCTGAACTGTTCCGCTCCCCTCACCATCGTTTCAGCTTCGCTGCGGCACCCTCCCGGGACCCTCACCCCTGCCCCTCTCCCGCACGGGAGAGGGGGTCCCCGCGCCATCCTTGTCGGGGGATTTTTTCCCAGATAGGCCTGCGATCGTCGGGAGAGAGGTTCTTTTGTTGCGGCCCGACCGGGACCGGAGGCGCGACGGCGGCGGGCGGCGCCGCGACACCACCGGATTGCCCAATCTGAATGCGAGCTGGACGGAAACGCGCCGAGCGGTGTCTCATCCATGCACTTCAAGCAGAGCTGATCTCGCAAAGCAGCACTCCTCTCGTAGCGTAACAATGGCCATATTCGGCCTTGTCGCGCGGTCGTTCGCAAGTCCAGCGACGATGTGCCAAGGGCTAAGACAATGTTAACCAAGCTGATCGAAGGTGTGAAAGTCTCTATTCAGGCGCGCGAATTCGAGAGCGCGCTCAAGGCGCTGAGCGATGCGACGCTGGACGACATCGGTCTCACGCGTCCGGGCATCGCGAGCCTGTATTCGCGGCCCGCTCCGGTCCGTCCGAAGCAGGATCTGACCTTCGATTGGCTCTCCCTGAACCTCGCCCTTCCGGACTCCGCCCGAGTTGCCTGAATCGCCGCGCGCCCTGCCGGCGCGCGGTGCGGTCGGATCGGGATGCTCAATCGCCAGATGCACAGAGGCCCGCGGGCCTCTGCATGCGCTTGGTCGTGCGTCAGGCGGCCGGTGCCGCCATCGACGGGTCCGGGAGCGCGAAGGCCTCCGGCTGGTGCCCTTCGAGGCGCAGCGCGTTCATGAGATCCGCCGGAACGAGGGTGAGCGTCCGCGTGCTCACGAGCGGATGGACGTTGATCCGCGCCTCGTCCAGCAGGCTGTCCTGCACGAAGATCCTCACGCTGCCCGGCTCGGCGTTGAGCGCCGCGAGGGGCGAGACGGCGCCGCTCTCGACGGCGAGTTGCTCGCGCAGGGCCTCGGCGCTCGCGAAGGAGAGGCCGCCGCGCGCGCCGAGCACGGACCGGAACGCCTTGAGATCGACCTGCGCATCGTGGTGGAGCATGACGAGGAAGGAGGTCTTCTTGCCGTCGCGCAGGAACAGGTTCTTGGTGTGGGCGCCCGCGATGTCGCCGCAGACGGCCATCATCGCCTCGACCGTCAGGACCGGCGGATGCTCGTAGAGCTTGTAGGCGATGCCGCGCTCGCGCAGGCGCGTCAGGAGGTCGTCGGGGCTCAGGGGCATGGATCGCCTCGCAGGATGGATCGATAGAAGGCTCGGACGCGGCTCAGCGGCGGTCCGGATCCGGAGCCCGAGGGGGCGCGAGCACGCCGATCTGGCGCAGATGGGCCAGGATCTCGCGCGCCGCGTGCTCGGGATCGGGCTCCACGAGGAGCCGTCCCTTCGCGGCACGGCCGGACTCGCCGGTCGCCGCCTTGAGGCGCTCCGCCGCCGATCCGCCCGTGGGGGCACCCTTCACGATCCTGGGACGCCGGCGATAGGGGCGCTCCTCCATCTCGGACTCGGCAGGCGGGGCCACGATAGCGGGGGCGAGCCCGTCGATGCGACCGCGCCGGGCCTGCCCATAGGCGTAGGGGAAGGGCGGGGGCGCGTCCGGATGGACCGTCGCGACGATCGGGGTGAGCGCCACGACGCGCCGCAGCGCGCCGCGGCCGAGGCTCTGGTCGAGCTGCAGCGTTCCCGGCTCCTCGCCGGGCGCGACCGCCACGACGTCGGGGATCAGGGGGAGGCCGAGGGCTTCCGCCAGCGAATAGGGCACCAATCCGCTCTCCGGCCCGCCCTGGCCGCGCCGACCGGCGAGCACGAGGTCGGGGGCGCGCGCGGCGAGCCGGGCCGCGAGCGCCGGCACCGGATCGAACGCTTCCGGCAGGTCGATGTGCTCGATCTGCGCGAGTCCCTGCCCCAGGGCCTCGGCCAGCGCCGCGGCGGCCGGGCCGGCATGCAGGCCGACGGCAGGCCCGAGCCCGGCGGCGAGCCGGATCGCCTGCGCTTCGAGCCGGGGCAGCACCGCCGCGCCGGAGACGGGGTGGCGGCCGGCCGAGAGAAGAACCGCGATCCTCACGAGCCCGTCTCCCGTCCGCGTGTGTCCTGCGCGAGCAGGCGCAGCAGGGCCGGCATCACGACCTGCGCATCCTGCACGATGGCCAGACCCGCCCGCTCGATCATCGCGGCGTGCAGGTCGGTGTTGACCGCGACGACGTGCTCGCAGCCCGCCACGCCTTGCAGATGCTGCGGTGCGCCGGAGATGCCGAGCGCGAAGTAGCAGGTCGCGGCGAGCACGGTGCCGGAGGCGCCGACCTGCGACTGGCGCGGCATCAGGCCGGCATCGCACAGCACGCGGCTCGCCCCCGGCGTGGCATGCAGGGCCGCGACCACCTCCCTGAAGGTGGCGAGATCGCTGACGCCGTTGCCGGCCGAGACGACGAACTCGGCCAGCGCCAGGGGCACCGTGGCCGGATCGGCCGGGACGCGCGTCGCCGACAGGATCGCAGCACGCTGCGGCCCACGCGCCGCCGCGACCGCGAGCGCACGCGCCTCCCGCGGCGGCCCGCCATACTCGGCGACCGCGTCCGCCGCCACGGTGGCGAGAAGCCCCGGGGCCGCCCGCTGCTCGACGCTGCGCCCGCGCGCCGGCCGGATCAGGCCGCTGGCGGCCACCACCTCGGCGTTGGTGAAGAGCGACTGCCCCATCCGCACCGCGACCCGGCGGGCCAGATCGCCGCCGTCGAGGGATTCCGGAAACAGGACATGGCGGGCGCCGAGGTCCACGAGCGCCGCCGCGACCTGGGCGGCCCGCGCGGCCGGGTCGTAGCCCTCGGCCTCGTCGAGGCGGACCAGACGGTCGGCCCCCGCCGGGCCGGGGGCCTCGCAGGGGCCGAGCGCGACGAGCGCCACGCCGCCCTCGCGGCCCGAGAGGGCGCGGGCGGCACCCAGCACCTGACGATCGTGGCCGGAGAGGCGGCCGCCGGGCGCATCCGGCACCACGGCGACGAGGAAGGCGGGCTCCTCGACGACCACGATCGTCGGGGCCGCCACCTCCGGCGCCGGCCGGTGCCCGGCCGCCGGCAGGACCGGTCCCTCCATGCGGACGGCTTGGCTGAGATCGAAGCGGGGCCGGATGCCGCCCGGAACGCGCCGGCTCGCGCGCTCGGCCCGGGGATCGCGGCGCGGCCGTCCGCCGGGGGCGCGGCGCACGCTCCGGTCGTAGCGCGGGCGGGCGGTCGTGCGGTCGCCGGAGGCGGCCTTGCCGTCGCCGGAGGCGACCTGCATCGCCGCCCGCTCGGCGCGGGGATCGCGGCGGAGCCTCGTCGTCATCGGCCTGCCTCCACGGCCTGAAGCAGCAATTCGGCGATGTCGCGGATCTCGGCCTTGCGATCGGTCACGCCCTCCAGCATCGCCGTGCAGGACGGACAGGCGACGGCGACGATGCCCGCACCCGTCTCGGCGGCCTGGCCCATGCGGATGTCCGGGATGCGCCGCTCGCCCGGCACGTCGCTCACCGGCGCGCCGCCGCCGCCGCCGCAGCACATCGCCCGCTTGCCCGACCGGGCCATCTCGACCCGTGAGAGGCCGATCGCGTCGAGCACGGCGCGCGGCGCCTCGGTCTCTCCGTTGTAGCGGGCGAGGTAGCAGGGGTCGTGGTAGGTCACCGAGAGGTCGGCCAACCGGCCGGGCTTCAGCTTGCCGGCCCGGATCAGCTCCAGCAGGACGGCGGTGTGGTGCACGACCGTGTAGTGCCCGCCGAAGGCCGGGTACTCGTTGCGCAGGGCGTGCAGCGCGTGCGGGTCGGCGGTGACGATCCGCGCGAAGCGATATTTTGCGAGCGTCGCGATGTTGTCCCGCGCCAGCGCCTGGAAGGTCGCTTCGTCGCCGAGTCGGCGGGCGAGGTCGCCGGTGTCGCGCTCCTCCGCGCCCAGCACCGCGAAATCGACCTGCGCCTCGCGCAGCAGCCGCACCAGGGCGCGCAGCGTCCGGCCGTAGCGCAGGTCGTAGGCGCCCTCGCCGAGCCAGAGCAGCACGTCGGCCTGCCGGCGCTCGGCCATCACCGGCAGGTCGAGCCCGGCCGCGAAGTCGGTGCGCGCCCCGAGCGGGCGCCCGCCCGGATCGCCGGCCTGGCGCAGTTCGGTCACGGGGCCGACCGCTTTTTCGGGCAGCGCCCCCCGTTCCAGCGTCTCGTGACGGCGCAGGGACACCACTGCGTCGACATGCTCGATCATCATCGGGCATTCCTCGACGCAGGCGCGACAGGTGGTGCAGGACCAGAGGGTGTCGGGGTGGATGCGCGCGTCCGGCCCGATCAGCCGGGCGAGCGGCCCGCGTTCGCCTTCGGCCATCCGGCCGCCGGGATAGGGATTGCCGGCATAGGCCGGTTCCGCGGGCGAGAGCCCCGCGACGAGATCCTGCACGAGCTTCTTCGGGTTGAGGGGCTGGCCGGCGGCATAGGCCGGGCAGGCCACCTCGCAGCGTCCGCAACTCACGCAGGCATCGAAGGAGAGAAGCCGGTTCCAGGTGAAGTCCGCCGGCATCTCCGAGCCGAGGCGGGGCGCCGCGAGGTCGAGGGGCTGCAGCGCGGTGTCGGGCCGGCCCTCGAACCGGCCGGGCCGGGGATGGGCGACGAGGTGGAGCGCGCCGGCCGCGGCGTGGCGCATCGGGCCGTGCCGGACCTCGAAGGCGAGGCCGAGGCCGCCCGCCGCCGCGAGCGCCAGGGCGACCGAGCCGAGCGGGCCGCCGATGCCGAGGGCCAGCAGCAGGGCGGTGAGCGTGCCGCCGACGGCGTAGGCGAGAAGCCAGAACGGCAGGATCTGGAAGCGGCCGGCGGAGAGGCGCGTCCGCTTCTCGGGGTAGCGGCGGGCGCCGACGAGCAGCGAGCCGGCCGCCGTCACGCCGAAGGCCAAGGCCACGAGGAACCAGTAGGGCCGGAAGCCGCCGAGCGGCGGCAGGATGGCCAGCGCGGTGAGCAGAGAGGCCGCGAGCAGGCCGCCGGCCACGACCGCGTGCATCCGGGAGGCGTATGCGTCCCGCGCCACGACGTGGTGGACATCCACGAGATAGCGGCGCGGCAGCTTGGCGAGACCGTCGAGCCACGCCACCGGCGCCGGCGCCCCGACCCGCCAGAGCGCCGCACGGCGCGAGGCCTGGACGAGGGCCAGCGCCGCCATCAGCCAGACGAGGCCGGGAAACACCGTGGTCAGGGGGGCGAGGCTGGTCATGGCGGTGGGCCTGAGGTCTCGGCGACGTTAGGAAACTCATTCTCTGCGACCGCACCTCCCTCCCCCCTCTGCGGGGGAGGGTGCCTGCGGAGCAGGCGGGAGAGGGGAGCGCCGGTGCCGGAGGGGGCGCACCTCGTCCGCTACTGCGACCGATCCGGCGACGGGGTTTCCCCTCTCCCGGCCTGCTCCGCAGGCCACCCTCCCCCGCAGAGGGGGGAGGGGAAGCGCGGCGCCGCTCAGCGCCTCACAGGTCCTTGCACAGCCGCAGGGCGTCGTAGATCGCCGCGTGGATGTTGCGGCCGGCCACCGCGTCGCCGATGCGGTAGAGGGCGTAGCCCTCGCAGAGGTCGTAGGGCTGCGGCGTGCCCCGGATCAGAGCCTCTTGGTCGGTCTGACCGCGGTTGACCGACGCCCCCTTGAGGTTGCGGTAGAGGGCATCGACGGGCAGCGTGCCGTGATCGACGACGATACGGTCGACGACGCGCTCCTCCTCCGCATCCGTCATGGTGTTGCGCAGGGCCGCCACGAAGCGGTTGCCCTCGGGATAGATCTCGATCAGCTCCATGTTCGGCGTCATCACCACGCCGAGCTTGTACAGCTCGCGCAGATGGATCGGCTGATTGGTGGTGCCGACTTCTTCCGCGATCATGCGGTCGTGGGTGGCGATCTCGACGAGGCAGCCGCGCTTGGCCAGCTGCTCGGCGACGGACGACGCGTTGTGCTGGCCCATCTCGTCGTAGAGCAGGACCGAGCCGGTGGGCTCGACCGCGCCGGTCAGCACCTCGGTGGTGGTGACCGCGTGCTGCTCGGCGCCCTTGGCGTGGCCGCGGAAGGGCGTGCCGCCGGTCGCCACGATGACGATGTCGGGCTTTTCCGCCAGCACCGCCGCCTCCGTGGCCTCGGTGTTCAGCCTGAGATCGACGCCGAGCTTCGTCACCTGCCCGACCAGCCAGCGGGTGATACCGGACATCGCCTCGCGCCAGCCGGCTCGTGCCGCGATGGAGATCTGGCCGCCGGCCTGCGCGCCTTTCTCGAACAGGACCACGGTGTGGCCGCGCTCGGCGCACACGCGGGCCGCCTCGAGACCGGCCGGCCCGGCACCGATCACCACCACGCGGCGGCGCAGATCCGCCTTGCGGATCTCGTGCGGCATGGTGGCCTCGCGGCCCGTGGCGGCGTTCTGGATGCAGAGCGCGTCGCCGCCGACATAGATCCGGTCGATGCAGTACCCAGCGCCGACGCATTGGCGGATGTCGTCGGCCCGGCCCTCTGACAGCTTCTTGACGAGATGCGGGTCGGCGATGTGGGCGCGGGTCATCGCCACCATATCGACGTGCCCTTCCGCCACCGCGCGGGCGGCGGTGGCGAGGTCGGTCACGCGTTGCGCATGGAAGACCGGCACGTCGACCTCGCGCTTGATCGCGCTCGGCAGGAACAGGAACGGCGCCACCGGGAAGGACATGTTCGGCAGCGAGATCGCGTGGGCGATGTGGTCGCGCGCCTGGCCGCCGAGCACGTTGAGGAAGTCGACGAGGCCGCGCTTGGCATATTCGGACGCGATCGCGACGCAGTCGTCCTGGCTGAGGCCGTCGGCGATCATCTCGTCGCCGGACATGCGGATGCCGATGACGTAGTCGTCGCCGACCTCGGCGCGCATCGCCTCCAGCACCTCGATGCCGAAGCGCATCCGGTTCTCCAGGCCGCCGCCGTACTTGTCGGTGCGCTGGTTGACCGACGGCGACCAGAACTGGTCGATCAGGTGGCCGTGGGCGGCGGAGACCTCGCAGCCGTCGAGTCCGCCCTCGCGGCAGCGGCGCGCGGCTTGCGCGAAGCTCTTCACGACGCGGGCGATGTCCTCCTCCTCCATCTCCTTCGGGATGGTGCGGGAGGCGGGCTCGCGCCGGGGGGAGGGCGAGATCGTGGGGAGCCAGTGCTCGGTGTCCCACTTGGTGCGCCGGCCCATATGGGTGAGCTGGATCATCAGCTTGCCGCCGTGCGCGTGCACCCGGTCGGCGAATTGCCGGAAGTACGGGATCACCGAGTCGTCGGCGACCGAGATCTGGTTCCAGGGCGCGGCGGGGCTGTCGACGGCGACCGAGGACGAGCCGCCGAACATGGTGAGCCCGATGCCGCCCTTGGCCTTCTCGGCGTGATAGAGCTGGTAGCGCTCCTGCGGCTTGCCGTCCCGGCCGTAGCCGGGGGCGTGGCTCGTGGACATCACCCGGTTGCGGATGGTGAGGCCCTTGATGGTCAGCGGCTTCAGAAGCGCGTCGGCATTGGCGATCACGGGACGACTCCCGAAGGCGATGGGGGGAGCTTGGGACGCTGGGAGGACCGGCCGCCGCGGGCGGCGGGATCTCAGCGCTCGATGACGAGGTCGCTCGTCGGCTTGGAGCAGCACAGCAGCGCCATGCCGGCGTCGATCTCGCGCTGACGGATGCCGCCGGCATGCGTCATGGCGACGGTGCCGGAGGTGAGCTTCGACTTGCAGGTGCCGCACAGGCCCTTGGCGCAGGAGGAGGGCAGGCGGATGCCGGCCTTGCGGGCGGCGTCGAGCACCGTCTCGTTCTCCGGGCATTCGAGCACCCGGCGGGTCTTGGCGAACTCCACCCGGAAGGTGCGCATGCCGCCCGATGGCGCGGCCTCGGCGTCGAGTTCCTTCTCGGCCTCCGTCGCCGCCGCCTGCTCGGACTCCGACAATTCGCCGAAGTCGAAGCTCTCCTGATGGTGCCGGGCCATGTCGAAGCCGGCATCCTTCAGCATGGCCCGCACCGCGTCCATGTAGGGCTTGGGGCCGCAGACGAAGACTTCGCGCTCCGGCCAGTCGGGCACCGCCTCCCGCAGGATCTCCAGCGACAGCCGGCCCTTCGGACCCGCCCAGACCTCACCGGCCGAATCCGTCTCGCAGACCGCACGGAAGCGGAAGCCGGGATCGAGCCGGGCCATCGTCTCCAGTTCGCACCGGAACACGATGTCGGCGGGCGAGCGGGCGGAGTGGACGAAGGCCACGTCGCGGGCCTCGCCGAGATCGTGGAAGGTGCGCGCCATCGACATCATCGGCGTGACGCCGCTGCCGCCCGACAGGAGCAGGTATTTTTTCGCCGGATGGGTGAAGCAGGAGAACTCGCCCATCGGCCCCAATGCCCGCACGACCGCGCCGGGCTTCAGATTGTCGTGCAGCCAGTTCGAGACCGGGCCGCCGGGCACGCGCTTGACGGTGAACGAGACCGCGTTTGGCCGGGTCGGCGCCGAGGAGATCGTGTAGCAGCGGTGGATCGTGTCCGTGCCGATCTCGAACGAGAACGTCAGGAACTGGCCCGGCGCGTAGGCGAAGCGCCGAGGCTCCTTCGGGGCGAGCACGAAGGTCTTCACGTCGTGCGTCTCGTCGCGCACGGCGAGGCAGACCAGGGCGTCGTCGGCCTCCGCATCCCAGGGCGCGGAGGCCGCGAGCCGCGCGGCGGCCGGCTCGGCCGAGGCGGGGACCGACGTCATGGCTCAGCGCCCCAGATGCGCGGCCATGCGGCCGACATACCAGTTGCAGAACTTCTCCACGAGCATCTCGGTGTGCGGCGAGTAGGGGCCGGGCTCGTAGGCCGGGCTCGACACGCCCTGTTGGCAGATGCCGACGAGCTCGCTGTCCTGATCGTTCGTCGCTTCCCAGACGCTGATGAGATTGGCGAGATCATAATCGACGCCCTCGACCGCGTCCTTGTGCACGAGCCACTTGGTGCGCAGGAGCGAGCGCTCGGCATCGAGCGGCAGCACCGAGAAGGTGACGATGTGGTCGCCGAGGAAGTGGTGCCAGGAATTCGGCTGCGTCCAGACCGAGAGGCCGCCGAGCTTGGCGTTGGTGAAATTGCCGAGCAGCTTCCTGCAGGCGGCCTTGGTGTCGATGGTGTGGGACTCGCCGTCGCCGTCGAGCGGCAGCCGCTCGACGCGGAAGGCGCTGACCATCGTGTCGAGCTCGTCGATCTCCCTCGACGGCAAGCCGTCCGCCTCCCACTCGCCGTGGCGGGTCTTGAGCAGGCAGCCGTAGCGCTCGGCGTTCGCCCGGTCGTGCTCGTCCATCTCCTCGGGGGCGAAGCCGAAGCCGTAGGCGAAGAGCGGCACGGTCAACTCGGGATGGTTCGCACCGCAATGATAGCACTCGCGGTTGTTCTCCATCGTGAGCTTCCAGTTGCCGGGCTCGATGATGTCCTTCTGGAAGGCGACCTTGGTCTCGCGCACGTTGTGCGGCTCGAGATAGGGGCCGAGCCGCGCCGCCATGTCGTCGAAATCGGCCGGGGGCTCGTCGGCGAGGCAGATGAAGAGCAGGCCGGCGAGCGAGCGGATGTGGACCGGCTTGAGGCCGTGGCAGCCCTTGTTGAAGTCCGGCCCCATATGCTCGGCGTGGATGAGGTTGCCGGTGAGGTCGTAGGTCCAGGAATGATAGCGGCAGACGAGGTTGCCGACCGTGGACTTCTCCTCGTGGACGAGGCGCGCGCCGCGGTGGCGGCAAACGTTGTGGAAGGCGCGGATCTCGTCGTCGTCGTCGCGCACGACGGCGACCGACGCCTTGCCGATATCGACGACCATCACGTCGCCGGCCTCCGGCACGTCGGGCTCGACGCCGACATAGATCCAGTGCCGCCCGAAGATGACCTCCATGTCGGCCTCGAACACCTCGGGGCTGAGGTAGAACGGGGCCGCGAGGGTGTAGCCGGGGCGACGCTCGCGCAGGAGGCGCTGCAGCGGGGTCGGCGTAACGTCGAGCATGGGGCCTCCGAAGCCGGATCACAGGCTTCGGCGACTATCGCCGCGGGAGCGGGGGTGCGCTGCCTTACCAGCGACACTCGCTTGGTCAGCCGCGACGCCCGATCACTCTACCCAGAGCTGCGTCCGATCGCCCTGCGATCGGATCCTGTTCCAAGTTCTCGAATGGCCGCATGTTCTGCGACGAACCGGTGGCCCCTTCGTCGGACAATGCTCTGATGTCCTGATTCCGCGGCGTCTTCGATCTGTCTGGTCCGCCGGCAGGATCGGCGCGTCGTCCGGCACGTGCCGAGCGACCTGGGTGTCGTGCGCGATCGTCACCACCGGATCGTCTGCCCGAAGCCAGCATCGGGACCTGATGCGGCACTCGGTCGAAGCCGTGCTGCGCGGCGGCGCCGGCCGCCTGGGTCTTCTTCAGCCGCAACGACCGCAAGGCAGGCGGTGTACGCTCCATCATCGGAGCGCATGCCACATGATTTTTGGGGTTTTACTTAGAACATCCCGTTCGGATTGGCGGACGATTCCGGCATGACCTGCAGCACGTCCCAGTGCTCCACGATCCGGCCCTGGGCATCGAGCCGAAAAATGTCGATCGCCGCGTAGTCGTGGTCGCCGGGCCAGTGCTGGAGGCAGTGCAGCACGACGAGATCGCCCTCGGCGATCGCCCGCTTCACCTCGACCCGCTTGCCCGGCCAGTCCCGCGCCATGCGCTCGAAATAGGCGATGAAGCCGTCCTTGCCGGTCGCCACGTGCGGGTTGTGCTGGATGTACGTGTCGCCCGCGTAGCGCTCGATCGCCTCGCGCGGCCGGCACGCGTTGAACATCAGCTCGTAGAAGGCGATCACGGTCGCCTTGTTCCGCGCGGGGTCGGTCATGACGCTCTCCCTGGGCGGCGCGCCGGTGTGTCCCACCCGACCGCCCGCCGGAGCCGGGCCTCAGTGCCGGAAGTGGCGGTGCCCGGTGAACACCATGGCGAGGCCGGCCTCGTCGGCGGCGCGGATCACCTCGTCGTCGCGCATCGAGCCGCCGGGCTGGATCACCGCGGTCGCCCCGGCCTCGGCGGCGGCGAGCAGGCCGTCCGCGAAGGGGAAGAAGGCGTCCGACGCCACCACGGCGCCGCGGGCGAGACTCTCGGGCAGGCCCGCGGCCTTGGCGGCCTCGGCGGCCTTCCAGGCGGCGATGCGCGAGGAATCGACCCGCGACATCTGTCCGGCCCCGATCCCGACCGTGGCGCCGTCCTTCGCGTACACGATGGCGTTCGACTTCACGTGCTTGGCGACCCGGAAGGCGAAGCGCAGGTCGGTCAGCTCCCGCTCGCTCGGCGCGCGCCGGGTCACGACCCGCAGGGGCATGTCGTCCACCACCGCCGCGTCCCGGCTCTGCACCAGAAAACCCCCCGCCACGCTCCGCCAGAGCGAGCCGGCCTGGCGCGGATCGGCGAGGCCGCCGGTGACGAGCAGGCGCAGGTTCTTCTTGGCGGCCACGATGGCGGCCGCCTCCTCGCTCGCCTCGGGCGCGATGATGACCTCGGTGAAGATCTCGACGATGCGCCGCGCGGCCTGTGCGTCGAGGGGCCGGTTGAGCGCCACGATGCCGCCGAAGGCCGAGACCGGATCGCAGGCCAGCGCCCGCTCGTAGGCGGCGAGCAGCGAGGCGCCCTCGGCCACGCCGCACGGGTTGGCGTGCTTGACGATGACCACCGCGGCGGTGCGGCCGGGATCGAACTCGGACACGCACTCGAAGGCCGCGTCCGTGTCGTTGAGGTTGTTGTAGGAGAGCTCCTTGCCCTGGAGCTGCCGGGCGGTGGCGACGCCCGGCCGAGCCGCACCGGCGCTGCGGTAGAAGGCGGCCTGCTGGTGCGGGTTCTCGCCGTAGCGTAAGCCCTGGCCGAGGGTGCCGCCCAGCGCCTGGAATACGGGCGCGGCCTCCTCGGGCGGACCGGTCTCGCCGAGCCACGCGGCGATCGCCGCGTCGTAGGAGGCGGTGCGCGCGAAGGCCTTGCGGGCCAGCCGGCGGCGGGTCGCGCGGGTGACCGCGCCGCCCGTGGCGTCGAGGTCGGCCAGCACGGTGGCGTAATCCGCCACGTCGACGACCACCGCCACGTCCTCGTGGTTCTTGGCGGCGGCCCGGATCATCGCGGGGCCGCCGATGTCGATATTTTCGATGCACTCCGCGGCCGGCCGCCCGGCCGCGAGCGTCGCCTCGAACGGGTAGAGGTTCACCACCAGGAGGTCGATCGGCTGGATGCCGTGGGCGAGCATCGCGGCTTGGTGCTCGGGGTTGTCGCGCACGGCGAGCAGGCCCCCGTGCACGCCCGGATGCAGGGTCTTGACCCGCCCGTCCATCATCTCGGGGTAGCCGGTGAGGTCGGAGACCTCCGTGACGGCGAGCCCCGCCTCGCTGAGCGCCCGGTGCGTGCCCCCCGTCGAGACCAGGGCGACGCCCCGCTCCGCCAGCGCCCGGGCGAAGTCGATCAGACCGCTCTTGTCGGAGACCGAGAGCAGCGCGCGGGTGACGGGGATGTGGTCGCTCGCCATGGCTGAATCCTGGCATCGGGGCCGGCCCCGGGCGTCTCGGAGGCCTGCCGGAAGAGATGCGGCGCGCGGTAGCAGAATCCACCCGGCGAGGCCAGATGCTGCACTGCAAAATTGCGAGGCGGCTTCAGAGTTTCCGGAAGCGCCACGCCACGCGGGAGCCGTCCTGGACCGTGAGGTGCAGCACGATCTGCTCGGTGCGCCGCGCACCGTTGGAGGCGGCGAAAAAGACGCTTTCCTCGATCACCGGGTCGATGCCGTCCGCCTCGAACAGCCACGCCTCGCCGGGGGCTGCGAGGCGCACCGCCCGGCCCTCCCGGCCGACCCGCAGGGAGGGATGGAGGTGGAAGCGGATCGCCGCCTCGACCGGCTCCGGCTCCGCCCGCTTGTCGGCGCGACCCTGGCCCTTGCCCTGTCCTTGCCCCTGTCCTTGGGCGCGCACGAAGGCGTCGTCGCCCTGCAGCAGCGCGCCGTCCCCCGAGAGGCGCCAGCGGCGCTCGTGGACGAGGCCGAAGGTCGGCCCGTAGCCGTCGTGGCGGGCGGCGAGCACGCTGGCGCCCCCCTCCTGCCCGCGCTCCACCGGCACCTCGGTCGGTCCGCGCACGATGACCGGGCCGACCCGACCCTTGAGCCACGCCGCCATCGGGTGGGCGATGCCGGGTCCGGTCGGGTTGAGGAAGCGGCAGGAGGAGGCGTCGGCGAGCACGGCGGTGGAATGGGCCGCGCTGGTGCGGGACAATTGCCGCATCTCCTCCCCGCTCGCCGGCATGCCGCAATTGACCACGAGGCGCTGGGGCCCGCTGGACAATTCGAACGACAGGCAGCCCGCCCCCGCCAGGGTCGAGTAGGGCGGGCTCGGCGCCGGCCCGACATCCGCGACCACGAGCGTGGTCCGGCCTTCGAGCCGCGCGTAGCCCGTGTGCGGCGCGTGCATCAGCGGCTGGGCGAGCACGCCGTCGTAGATCAGCAGCGTCGCGAGCTGGTCGGCCTCCGTCGCCCCCATGCCGTTGTGGTGGCCGAGCGAGGCGTCGGCGTGGCGCAGCAGCCGCAGGAGCGGCAGCATCCGGTCGATGGCGTTGAGCAGCGCCTCCGGCGGGGCGATGTCGCGGGACAGGAAGCTCTGGCGCAGGGGCAGCAGGTCGAGGAGCAGTTCCTTGACCACCGCCGGGTTGCGGCTGCGGTGCCCGCCGTCGGGCAGGATCTGGCGGGTGAGCTCCCGGGTGAGCAGCCGCACGCCCCGGCGCAGCACGGGTTCCAGCCCCTCGCAGCACAGGCCCGCATAGGTGAGCGCCACCGCCGCGCTCAGGCGCTCGCGTGGGGGAATGCCGCGGCCGAGCGCCCGGTCGAGATCGCGCACGCAGCGCCCGAGGGCCTTCAGGAAGGCGTGGTAGAAGGCGTGGTCGGCGCCCTCCAGCACGAGAGGCGACTGGGCGAGCAGCGAGATCAGCCGCCGCGCCGTCACGTGCGGGCGGTCGGCGATCTCCCGGTCGCCCCGGCCCGCCATGAAATCCTGCACGAAGGCGCGGGCGTTGGAGCGGGCGAGCGCGCTGTCGGCGGCGCGCAGGTGGCGCAGCCAGCCGAAGCCGTAGAGCGCCTCGCCCCATTCGGGCGAGGGCGGCGTGAAGTCGAAGGGCGAGCGCCCTCCCGTCGCCAGCGCCCGCCCGGCGAACACGAACAGGCCGGCATAGATGTCGGCCGCCAGGGTCGGATCGCTGGTGCGCAGGTCATGCGGGACGATGACGAGGCGGGTCGGCTTCAGGCGCGAGAGGGCCGAGGGGCCTGAGCGGACCCGCGCCGCGCCGCGCCGCAGCGCGCGGCCGGCCTCCTGACCGACGAGCCGGTAGAACCGCCAGCGGTCAGGCCCCCACTGCACGCAACCTCCTTGGAGCCGCCTCGGGGCGACCGGCCCGGTCCGGGCTCACGATCAACCAATGGTGAAGGATGATGGCGGCGTCAAACCGCGCCGCCGTCCTTGTGAACAGCTTCGCCGGCCTAGACCGAGTCCGGGTCGCGCCGCAACCGTACCGCGAAGAAGCCGTCGATCCCGCCGCGGTCCTCGCCGGCCGGCCAGTGGCAGGGCAGGGTGCGCAGCTCGCCGCGGGCGGTGACGAAATCCGCCTCCCCGCCGACCTCGCCGGGCGCGACCGGCACGCGGCTGAAGCCGGGATGGCGGGCCAGGAAGGCCTCGGCCTGCGCCTCGCCCTCCTCGGGCTCCAGCGAGCAGGTGCAGTAGACGAGGCGCCCGCCGGGGCGCAGCAGGCCGGCCGCCTTGTCGAGGAGGCGGGTCTGGAGGGCGGTGAGCCGCGCGAGATCCCCCTCGCGCTTCGTCCAGGCCACGTCGGGATGGCGCCGGATCGTGCCGGTGGCGGTGCAGGGGGCGTCGAGCAGCACGGCGTCGTAGGCCGGCTCGTCCGGCAGGGCGAGGGCATCGGCCGCCAGCGTCTCGGCGGCGAGCGACAGCCGCGAGAGGTTCTCCTCCAGGCGCCGCAGGCGCGCGGACGAGCGGTCGACGGCGAGCACCTGGGCGCCCGCCGCCGCGAGCTGCGCCGTCTTGCCGCCCGGCGCCGCGCAGAGATCGGCCACGCGCTCGCCGGGACCGACGCCGAGGAGGCGGGCGGGCAGCGCGGCGGCCGCGTCCTGCACCCACCACGCGCCCTCCGCGAAGCCCGGCAGTTGCGGCACCGGCGTGCGGGCGTCGTCGAGGCGCAGGCTGCCGCCGGTGGTCAGCACCCGGGCGCCGAGGCGGCCGGCCCAGGCCTCGGGCTCGGCGCGCACCGTGAGGTCGAGCGGCGCGCCCCGGGCATGGGCCTGCGCGATCCCGCGTGCCGCCTCATCGCCGTAGGCGGCGCGCCAGCGCGCCGCGAGCCAGGCCGGCGTGTTGAGCCCGAGGGGATCGGCGTCGCCCTCGGCCCGGATGGCGGCTTTTTCGCGGGAGACCCGGCGCAGGACCGCGTTCACCAGCCCGGCGAGGTGGCGCATCCGGCCGTCGCCCTTGGCGAGCCGCACCGCGAGGTCTACCGCCGCGTGGTCCTGGACGTTGAGGTAGAGGATCTGCGCCGCGCCGGTGGCCAGCACCGCGAGGAGCTTCGGCTGATCCTCCGGCAGGCCCTGCGCGAGGCGGGCCTGGAGGGCGTGGCGGATCACCCCGAGGTGCCGGAAGGTCGTGGCCGCGATGGCGCGGGCGAGACCCAGATCCTGGCCCGAGAGGTCTTGGCCCGAGAGGGCGGCGCGCGCGGCGGCCGGATCGAGCACGTCGTCGAGCGCGGTGCCGGAGCGCCCCCCGAGGAGGTCCGCCACGCCCGCGGCGGCGAGCCGCCTCGCCGGCAGGCCGGCCGCCGTATCCTCGTGCTGATCGTCCATTCCGGAAAGCCGCTCCCGCCTTGACGCCGCGTCGCCCGCCCTCCACCTGCGGGGAGGAGCGGTCCGCGAGGCGCCGGGGTTGGCACCGCGGCGACCCGGATGCAAGCGGGAGTGATGCGGACGATGGACGAGAGCAATCCGCCGGGCACGGCGCAGAAGGCCCTGAGCCCGGCCGCCGTGCGGGCGCTCGCCGAGGCGCAGGCGCGCCGCGAGGCCATCGACGCCCGCGCGGCCGAGATCCGCCGCGAGCGCGAGATCAACGGCCGCGGCGGCCTGGAGCCGGTCCGCTACGAGGATTGGGAAGTGAAGGGTCTGGCGACGGACTTTTAGGAGTGGGATCCGATCGCGCTGCGATCGCATCTGGCTCTAGACCTTTGATTTTACCGTAATTTCCGCGACGAACCGGCATCTGGAATGGGGGTGGTGATGGGACTTCTCGACGGCCTCCTCGGCCACGGCAGCGACGTCAGCCCCGCCGACGTCGCCCGCGAACTCGACGGGATGCTGGTGGCGGGCGAGGCCGTGCAGGTCGCCTTCCGGGTGGTGCGCGACCTGATGGTGTTCACCGACCGGCGCCTGATCCTGGTGGACCGCCAGGGCCTCACCGGGCGCAAGGTGGAGTACCTGACCGTACCCTACCGCGCCATCACGTCGTTCTCGGTGGAGAATGCCGGCAGCTTCGACTTCGATTCCGAGCTCAAGATCTGGGTCTCGGGCCAGCCCGCGCCGATCTCCCGCACGCTGAAGCGCGGCGCCGACATCCGCGGCATCCAACAGGCCATCGCCGGCTCGCTGCGCTGACGGGAACGCGGCGCCCCGCCCTCCGTTGGCTCCCGGCAACCCCCGGAGGAGCCGATGACCGAGACGACGATCAAGAAGGTGTCGGGCGCGACCTCGCCCCACGGCCCGCAGGGCGAGCGCTACCTCGCCTCGGGCAAGCACGTGTCGATGCGCCTGTGGGAGAACGAGGCGCCGACCGACGACAAGCGCAGCGCCCGCCGCGACTACGAGACCGTGGGCTACGTCGTCGCGGGCCGGGCCGAACTCGTCCTCGAAGGCCAGACCGTGCGGCTGGAGCCCGGGGATTCCTGGTTGGTGCCGGCGGGGGCCGAGCACAGCTACCGCATCCTCGAGACCTTCACGGCGGTGGAGGCGACGTCGCCGCCCGCCCAGGTGCACGGGCGCGACGCCTAGGGTGGCCTCGGACATTCGTACGCCTTCCGCCGCGGCAGGGACTGCCCAGGGTCCCGGCCGTTCGGCTAGACTCGCCGGGCCTGAGGGCGGGAGGCGGACGTGACGGGACGGCACAGGATCGTGGTGGTGGGCGGCGGTGCCGCGGGACTGCAGCTCGCCACCAAGCTCGGCGACCGCTACGGGCGCCGCAAGGAGGCCGAGGTCACGCTGGTCGACCGCTCGCGCACCCACATCTGGAAGCCGCTGCTGCACGAGGTGGCGGCGGGCAGCATGGATGTGGGCCACCACGCGGTGGATTACCTGCACCACGCCCACGCGCATCATTTCCGCTACCGGATCGGCCAGATGACCGGCCTCGACCGGGAGCGCCGGGAAATCCTGCTCGCGGCGAGCTACGACGCGGAGGGGCGCGAGGTCACGCCCGCGCGCGCGCTGCCGTACGACACGCTGGTGATCGCGGTGGGCAGCGCCAGCAACGATTTCGGCACGCCGGGCGTGAAGGAGCACGCCATCGCCCTCGACACGCCGGACCAGGCCGAGCGCTTCCACCGCCGCCTCGTCAACGCGATGATCCGCGCCCACGCGCAGGACGACCCGGTGCGGCCGGGCCAGCTGCACGTGGCGGTGATCGGGGCGGGCGCCACCGGCACCGAACTCGTGGCCGAACTCCACCGCACCACCCGCCACGTCGCGGCGACCGGTCTCGACCGGATCGACCCGGACAAGGACCTGAAGCTCACCCTGATCGAGGCCGCCGACCGCATCCTGCCGGCGGTGCCCGAGCGGCTGTCGCAGGACGTGATGGGGCTGCTCGCCGGGATCGGCGTCGAGGTGCGCACGAACGCGCGGGTGACCGAGGTGCGCCCGGACGGCGTGCTGCTCGCGGATGGCGGCTTCGTGCCGGCGGAACTCACGGTCTGGGCCGCGGGCGTGCGGGCCCCGGACGTGCTGCGCGAGATCGGCGGGCTGGAAACCACCCGCAACAACCAGCTCGTCGTCCTGCCGACCCTGCAGACCACCCGCGATCCGGACGTCTTCGCCATCGGCGACTGCGCCCACCTGATCGATCCCGCCACGGGCGCGCCGGTCCCGCCGCGCGCCCAGGCCGCCCATCAGCAGGCGACGCACCTGCTGCGGCAGATGCCGAACCGGCTCGCGGGCCGCCCGCTCGCCCCGTTCCGCTACCGCGACTTCGGCTCGCTCGTGTCGCTCGGCGAGTACACCACGGTCGGCAACCTGATGGGCTTCATCCGCGGCAAGAACGTCTTCATCGCCGGCCTCTTCGCCCGGATGATGTACCAGTCGCTCTACAAGATGCACCAGCAGGCCCTGCACGGCACCTGGAAGGTCGCCCTCGACACGGCGGCCCGCGCGCTGACGCGGCACACTGAGCCGCGGGTGAAGCTGCATTGAACCGGTTGCGGCGGCCCGGGATCGGTGCTCCTGTGCCGGCCGGGCCGGCAGGACCGCGACACCCGTCCAGGCCGTGATGCCCGGGAGGACGAGACCACATGATCCTCGTGAGCGTGATGTATCCGGGCGGGGCGGACGCGCCCGCCTTCGACCTCGACTACTACCTGCGCCACCACATGCCGCTCGTGCGCGAGCGCTGGTCCGCGATGGGGCTGGAGAAGGCCGAGGTGGTGAAGGCCGCCGCCACCCCGGACGGCAGTCCGCCGCCGTTCCAGATCATGGCGCTCCTGACCTTCCGGTCGCTGGAGGACTTCCAGCAGGCCGCGGCCCGGCACGGCAAAGAGATCTTCGCCGACATCCCGAACTTCACCAAGGCGCAGGCCGTGGTGCAGATCAACGAGCCGCAGGCGTGGTGACGGCGGGCGGATGATCGACATCGTCAAGGTGCTTCGGGAGCAGCACCCGGATCTCGGCCCCTACGTCATCGCCCTGCGGCCCGCCTCGGGCCTGATCGCGCCGGACGATCCCGGCGCGCTCGCCGAGGAGGTGCGCGACTGGGTGCTCACGGAGGCGCCGAGCGCGGTGCTGAGCCTGCGGCCCGTGACCTACGCGCTGTTTCCGGGCTGGCCGGAGGAGACGCGCATTCTGGAGGTGGTCTCCTTCGCGGAGGCGGCGGAGCTCGCCCGGTTCGCGACGCGCTGGACGCATTGAGGCGCTCGCGTCCGCCCCGGACGCCTCGGTCGCGCCGGCGGAGGGCTCACTTCGCCTGCGCGGCGGCGTTCATCAGCTGAATCTGATCGGTCCGCGTTGCGTGACGGGCGCCGATCAGCAGCCCGACCTCGATACACAGCATGATCAGGATCCCGGAGAGCAGCGCGATCACCGCCGCCTGCCCGCGCGGGCTGAAGGCGACGACGAGGCGCGCCGGCGGCAGGGGCATGGACACGGGCTGCGGCTCGGATTCGGCGGCGCGCGGTGCGGCCGGCTCCTCCGCCGGGACGGGTGGTTCCAGCGTCGGCGCGGGCCGCTCGAATTGCGGACGGTAGGCGCCGACCGGGACGCTGATGCGCACGCCGAGATCCGCCCCCGCCCGGGCGTAGCACTCGTCGAGGGTCCGCCGCAGGCGCCCGGCCTCCACCCGCACGCTCGGGTCGAGCGTCGGATCGAACTCGCCGCCGCGGCCGAGCGCCTGCGTGGCGATGGTGTAGGCCTTCAGGGCCGCTCCCTGCCCGGCCAGCTCCTCCTCCACCACGAAGCGCAGGAAGCGCGCGAGCTTCGGCGAGCGCGCGAAGGGGGGCATCTTCAGCAGGGTGTCGAGCGTGGCCCGGATCTCCGCCTCGGGAACGACCTCGCCGTGTTCAGCCATGATCGTCCGCCCCCGCCGGCTCCCACCGACCACCCGCTGCCGGCGCCGCCCGTGCGACGGCGCTCACAAACTCCCCCAGGGTATCACGGAGGTCGTCTCCCAGGAAGGCAGGCGCAGGAAGGCAGGCGTTGGCCTCGCCGAGATGTCGCGCTGTGAGCATGCAATATACCAGCGCCTGACGCAAATGTCGCGAGCGGCGGCGGCCTCAATCGACGCGCTGGGGAAACGGCACCGTGAAGAGCAGGCGCCGGGCCTCGTCGCTCACCTCGACCCGCCAGTGATGCCAGTCCACGCGAACGGCCTCGGGGCCCTCCATGGCCTCCGCGATGAGCGCGCAGGCCTGGTGATGAGCCTCGCCCAGATCCCGGCAATCGAGGCCCGCCTCGTCGGGGACGCTGCGCGTCGCGTCGAGAACGTCGAAGAAGAAGCGGGGCACGGCGGCGTTCCGGCACGTGAGCGCGCCGGCGAAGGATCGTTCGCGGACGCACTGAGCCGTCGCACTCTGCCACAGCCGGCAGCAGCGGCCAAGAAGTTCCCAGGATTGCCCGGATGATCGAAAGGTCAGGCGGCGGGCGCCGCCGCGCAGGGTCGTGGCAGGCTGCGGTCGAGCGGGCTCTGTGCCGGACAATGCTCGGGATAATCTGGCAAACGGGGCTGCTGCGCCTCGCCGTCGGCCGGCGCGCCCGCGACGGGCGGGCGCCGTCGCGGCTGCCGCCGGACTCACTCGGCGGGCCGGCGCGCGGCGGGCGGGGGCGCCGCACCCGCGCCGGCGAGGCTGCCGCGCAGGACGGTGTCGAGGGTGCGCCCGGCCTCGGCGGCCCCCTCGCGCAGAACGCGCTCGCGCAGGTCCGGCGGCAGAGCGGCGAGCGAGCGGGCGGCCTGCGCGGCGCTCGCGGCGGCCCTGGTCGCCGCATCGGCCGCCATGGCGACCGATGCCGTCGGGGCATCCTGCTGCTGCGGCGCCGGGTCTCTCGGCGCGAAGGCGGCGATGACGCCGATCACCAGCGCGGCGCGCAGCCAGAATCCCATCATCCATCCCCGGCTCGTCGGTCGCCGAAGTCTCGCGGCCGCCGGTGAAGCGATCCTCACCGCGGCCCGCAGGGCTCGCGAAAACCGCGCCCGATGCTTAACGTCGGCGGTTTTGCGTCGTGCGGGGACGCCTGATAGCGTCGCGCGACGAGACGATTGGCGGGAGAACGCGATGACGAGCGCGGCGGCAGGCCTGCGGGCCGCCAACGATGCCAGGTCCCAGGGCGACCAAGTCCCGAAGGGCGACCAGGCCCCGAACGACCTCGAAGCGTGGTGGTTGCCCTTCACGGCCAACCGCGCCTTCAAGCGCAAGCCCCGCATGATCGCCCGCGCCAAGGACATGCACTACTACACGCCGGACGGGCGTGCGGTGCTCGACGGCGTGGCGGGCCTGTGGTGCTGCAATGCGGGCCACAACCGCGCCCCGATCGTCGCGGCGATCCAGGCGCAGGCGGCCGACCTCGATTTTTCGCCCGCCTTCCAGTTCGGGCATGCGGGCGGCTTCACGCTGGCCTCGCGGCTCGCCGCGATGGCGCCGGGCGACCTCGACCACGCCTTCTTCTGCAATTCCGGCTCGGAGGCGGTGGACACCGCCCTCAAGATCGCGCTGGCCTACTGGACCGTACGGGGCGAGGGCGGGTGCACCCGGCTCATCGGGCGCGAGCGCGGCTATCATGGCGTCGGCTTCGGGGGCATCTCGGTCGGCGGCATCGTCACCAACCGCAAGTTCTTCGGCACCCTGCTGGCGGGCGTCGACCACCTGCCGCACACCTACTCGCGCGAGCACCAAGCCTTCACGGTGGGCGAGCCCGAATGGGGCGCGCATCTCGCCGACGACCTGGAGCGCATCGTGACGCTCCACGACGCCTCCACCATCGCGGCGGTGATCGTCGAGCCGATGGCGGGCTCCACCGGCGTGCTGCCGCCGCCCAAGGGCTACCTGCAGCGCCTGCGCCAGATCTGCGACCGGCACGGCATCCTCCTCATCTTCGACGAGGTGATCTGCGGCTTCGGACGCCTCGGCCACGCCTTCGCGGCCGAGCGCTACGGCGTCGTGCCGGACATGATCACCTTCGCCAAGGCGGTGAATTCGGGCACCGTGCCGATGGGCGGCGTGCTGGTGCGCCAGGGCATCTACGACGCCTTCATGAAGGGGCCGGAGCGCACGATCGAACTCTTCCACGGCTACACCTACTCGGCGCACCCGCTCGCCTGCGCGGCGGCGCTCGCGACCCTCGACGTCTACCGCGACGAGGACCTGTTCGGGCGCGCCCGCCGCCTCGAACCGGTCTTCGCCGAGGCGCTGATGTCCCTGCGCGGGCTGCCGAACGTCCTCGACATCCGCACGCTCGGCCTCGTCGGCGCGATCGACCTCGCCTCGCGTCCGGACGCGGCGGGCGCGCGCGCCTTCGAGGCGATGGACCACGCCTTCCAGGACCTCGGCCTAATGATCCGCATCACCGGCGAGACCATCGCGGTGACGCCGCCGCTGATCATCAGCGAGGACCAGATCGGCGAACTCGTGGACAAGCTCGGCCGGGTGATCCGCGCGGTGGCGTGAGGCGCGGCCGGCGACCAGAAGAGGGACGGGGCGCGGCCCCGTTCCATTCCCGTTCGTTAGATTTTTCTGATCGAAACGCTCAAGCGATTTAGTCTAGCCTGAATCCGCGAGCCCGGCATAAGGTCCGCTCGACGACGTACGCCACGTCCCTTCCCGACAACAACAAGCACGGGTTCCATGCCGACCGACATCGAGATCGCCCGCGCGGCCACCTTGCAGCCGATCAGCGCCATCGCCGAGAAGATCGGCATTCCCGACGCGGCGCTGCACCCCTACGGCCGGCACATCGCCAAGATCGACCACGCCCACATCGCCGGGCTGGAGGCCAAGCCCGAGGGCAGGCTCGTGCTCGTCACGGCGATCAGCCCGACGCCCGCGGGCGAGGGCAAGACCACCACGACGGTGGGCCTCGGCGACGCGCTCAACCGCATCGGCAAGAAGACCGTGATCTGCCTGCGCGAGCCCTCGCTCGGCCCCTGCTTCGGCATGAAGGGCGGGGCGGCCGGCGGCGGGAAGGCGCAGGTGGTGCCGATGGAGGCGATCAACCTCCACTTCACGGGCGACTTCCACGCCATCACGTCGGCCCACAGCCTCGCGGCCGCGCTGATCGACAACCACGTCTACTGGGGCAACGGGCTCGACATCGACCTGCGCCGCATCGCGTGGCGGCGCGTGGTCGACATGAACGACCGGGCGCTGCGCTCGATCACCCAGTCGCTCGGCGGCGTCGCCAACGGCTTCCCGCGCGAGGACGGGTTCGACATCACGGTGGCCTCCGAGGTGATGGCGGTCTTCTGCCTCGCCCGCGACCTCGCCGACCTGGAGGCGCGCCTCGGCCGCATCGTCGTGGCCGAGACCCGCGACCGCAAGGCCGTGACGCTCAAGGACCTCAAGGCCACCGGCGCCATGACGGTGCTGCTCAAGGACGCGCTGCAGCCCAACCTCGTCCAGACGCTGGAGGGCAGCCCGGCCCTCATCCACGGCGGCCCCTTCGCCAACATCGCGCATGGCTGCAACTCGGTGATCGCCACCCGCACGGGTCTGCGCCTCGGCGAGTACGCGGTCACGGAGGCCGGCTTCGGCGCCGATCTCGGGGCCGAAAAATTCATCGACATCAAGTGCCGCCAGACCGGCCTGTCGCCGAGCGCCGTCGTCATCGTGGCGACCGTGCGCGCGCTCAAGATGCACGGCGGCGTCGAGAAGAAGGCGCTCGGTTCGGAGAACGTCGCCGCCCTGGAGAAGGGCTTCGCCAACCTCGCCCGCCACGTCGAGAACGTGCGCCGCTTCGGCCTGCCGGTGGTGGTGGCGGTCAACCACTTCCACGCCGACACCGAGGCCGAGCACGCCGCCCTGAAGGCGCTCTGCCGCGACAAGCTCGACGTCGAGGCGATCACCTGCCGCCACTGGGCGGAGGGGGGTGCGGGCGCCGAGGAGCTGGCCCGCGCGGTGGTGGCGCTGGCCGAGTCCGGCGCGCCCAAGGCCCCGAACTTCGTCTATCCCGAGGAGGCGAAGCTCTCGGACAAGATCCGCACCATCGCCCAGACCCTCTACGGGGCGGCGGACATCCAGATCGAGTCGAAGGCCGCCACCAAGCTCGCGCAGTTCGAGAAGGACGGCTACGGGAAACTTCCGGTCTGCATGGCCAAGACCCAGTACTCGTTCTCCACCGATCCGGGCCTGATCGGCGCACCGAGCGGGCACGTGGTGGCGGTGCGCGACGTGCGCCTCTCGGCCGGGGCCGGCTTCGTGGTGGTGATCTGCGGGGAGATCATGACCATGCCGGGCCTGCCCAAGGTGCCGGCCTCGGAGGGCATCTACCTCGATGCCGACGGGCAGATCGAGGGGCTGTTCTGACCCGTCGGGTGAAGGCCGCCGTCAGCCCCGGCCCGGGTCGTCGCGGTCGAGGTGGCCGTGCCGGCGGCGGATGCGCCGCACGGTCCAGGCGACCGCGAGCGCGATCGGCGGCACCGCGAGCGCGGTGCCGAGCGTCGCGTCCACCGGCAGGTGCGCGGCGTGCGCGCCTTCCAGCATCAGGTGGACGAGGCTCGCCACGTAGTAGGTGATCGCCGCGACGGACAGCCCCTCGACGGTCTGCTGCAGCCGCAATTGCAGCGTCACCCGCTCGTTCATCGCCTGAAGCTGCGCGTGGTTCTGACGCTCCAGATCGACGTCGACCCGGGTGCGCAGCATCTGCGCGGTGCGCGAGAGCTTGCGCGAGAGCGTGTCCTGGCGCTCGCCCGTGGCGATGCAGGTGCGGATCGCCGGGTTGAAGCGCCGGGCGAGGAAGACCGACCAGCTCGTGCGGCCGGGGATCGCCTGCTCGCCGATCGCCGAGAGCCGCAGGCGGATCAGCTCGTCGTAGGCGCGGGTGGCGCCGAAGCGGAAGAGCGAGCGGGCGGCGCCCGCCTCCAGCTCCGCCGAGAGGGCGATCAGCCGGTCGAGCAGGGCGTGGTTGGCCGCGAAGCCCTCGCTGCCGCGCATCTCCTCCATCAGCTCCGGCAGCGCCGTCTCGATGCGGCGGATCGACGGGGCGAGGGCCTGCGCCTCGGGGAGGCCGAGGAGCGCGAGGGTGCGGTAGGTCTCGATCTCCAGAACCCGCTGCACCAGGGCGCCGGCCGCCACCCGGGTCATGCCGCGGTCGGCCACCATGATGCGCACGAAGCCGTGGGGATCGGGCTGGAAGTCGGTGGCGACGACCGCCGCCCCGCCCTCGGCCTGCGCCACCGCCAGAGTGGCGGGCGTGAAGGCGGCGCTGATCTCGGGCGGCACCTCGCCGGGGCCCGCCACGAGGAGGTGCAGGTCCACCGCCACGAGGAGGTCGCCGGGCTGCGCCAGTTCCTCCATGGCGCCCGCGAGCGCGTCGGGCTGCGGCTGGAAGGCGAGACCCTGCCCGTCCGCGAACTCCCAGGTGTAGGTCGTGAACTCGCTGTGGCTCTCCCAGCGCAGGATGGCGCCCGAGAAGACGACCCGGTGCTGCTTGGCTCCCGGCGGCGGCCCGGGCAGGCCGAGCGAGGCGCAGTAGGCGTCGAGGGCAATCCGGTCGGCGCTCGCCGCCTCGCCGTCGGTGAGGAAGGCATAGTGCAGGAAGCGCCGGGGCGTGGCGACCGGCATGAAGGGGCGGGCATGGACCTCCGCCAGCACCCGTGCCCGCAGGGGATGTTCGTTGAGCCGCATGCGCCCCCGTGCCCCGCCGCGGCGGATGCCCGAGGCTTGGCCGAGGCATCGGCCCGCGTCAACGCGCTTGTCGCGCGCCGGCCCTTGCGGCGGGGCCGTGCGGCCCTATCCCTGCACGGACGAGCGGGCACCCGGAGGAACCGATGGACAACCGCAACGCGCTCTGGCGCCACGTCGATGCCCGCAAGGACCGACTCCTCGCCCTCGCCGACCGCGTCTGGGCCACGCCGGAGGTCTGCTACACCGAGACCCGCTCGGCCGCCGCCCACGCGGAGGAACTGCGCCACCAGGGTTTCTCCGTCACCGAGGGCGTCGCCGGCATTCCCACCGCGCTCGTCGGCGAGGCCGGGGCGGGCGGGCCGGTGATCGCCTTCCTGGGCGAGTACGACGCGCTGCCGGCGCTCAGCCAGGAGGCGGGCGTGGCCGAGCACCGGCCGGTGGAGGCCGGCGGGCCGGGGCATGGCTGCGGGCACAACCTGCTCGGCGCGGCGGCGCTGCTCGCCGCCACCGCCGTGAAGGACTGGCTCGCCGAGACCGGCCGGCCGGGCCGCGTGCGCTACTACGGCTGCCCGGCCGAGGAGGGCGGGGCCGCCAAGGCCTTCATGGTGCGGGCCGGCGCCTTCGCCGAGGCCGAGGCGGCGATCACCTGGCACCCGTCGAGTTTCTGGGAGGTGGCGCCCGCGCTCGCGCTCGCCAACACCCGGGCCGATTTTTCCTTCACGGGCCGGGCGGCCCATGCGGCGGCGGCCCCCCATCTCGGGCGCAGCGCGCTCGACGCCGTCGAGCTGATGAATGTCGGCGTCAACTACATGCGCGAGCACATGCCGGACGACGCCCGGGTGCATTACGCGCTGCTCGACGCGGGCGGCATCGCCCCGAACGTAGTCCAGGCCCATGCCCGGGTGCGCTACTCCATCCGCGCCCGCGATCTCGCGGGCATGCGCGAGCTCGTGGGGCGCGTGCGCCGGATCGCCGAGGGGGCGGCGCTGATGACCGAGACCGCGATGGAGATGCGCATCGTCAGCGCGGTCTCGGACCTCGTCGGCAACGCGCCCCTCGAGGAGGCGCTGCACGGGATCATGGAGGAACTCGGCCCGCCGCCCTTCGACGAGGCGGACCGCAGCTTCGCCCGCGCCATCCAGGCGACGCTCAGCCCCGGCGACATCGCGGCGGTCTGGCGCACCATCGGCCGGCCGCGCGCGGAGGCGCCGCTCGCCGACTTCCTCGTGCCGCGGGACGCGCGCCGCAACCCGGCGATCGGCTCGACCGATGTCGGGGACGTGAGCTGGGTCGTGCCCACCGTCCAGGCGCACGCCCCGACCGTGGCGGTCGGCACGCCGTTCCACACCTGGCAGATCGTGGCGCAGGGCAAGGCGCCGGCGGCCCACAAGGCGGTGGTGCAGGTGGCCAAGGCGATGGCGGCGCTCGGCGCCGCGCTCATCGCCGACCCGTCCCTGCGCGAGGCTGCCCGGGCCGACCTGCGCGCCCGCACCGGCCCGGAGGGCTACCTCTCCCCGCTGCCGCCCGAGGTGGAGCCGCCGCTGACGATGTCGCTGGGCTGAGAGGATGCCGGCATGCGCGGTCCGAGGCGGATGCTGGCGCCGCAACGCCGCGTGCGCGGATCAAGTGCCCGGCGGCTCGGTCGGCGATGAGGCGGTCACGCGGCCCGGAGCTTCCGGGCCGCTTCAGCCAGGGCCTCGTTCATGCGGGTCTGCCATCCCGGCCCGGTGGCCTTGAACGCCTGCAGGACGTCTCGATCAATGCGGATCGAAATCAGCTCCTTCGTTCCTGTCGGCCCCCGCTTGCGAAGAGCGGTCGCCATCTCCGGAAACACATCGGCGAACGGCTTGGCGGCCTTGAAATCCTCTTCGGTCCACTCGGGATTGTCCGGATCCTGCGCGATCCCGGCCTGGATGCGGGCCTCCTCCTCGTCGGAGAGCACGGTCGGGTCATGCTTCGGCATAGATCGTCCTTTCTCGCCGGCTCGCCGGCCGCATGCTGATGAGGGAGATAGCTTCGGTGCCGAGCGGCGCGAAGGCGATGGCAATGAGGCGTCCGTCCAGCGGGAGAATCGCAAGATAGCGACCGCCGTAGCTTGGGCGGACCACCGCTTCTTCCCAATCGGCAGCCTCCGCGTCGGCAAAGTCCAGTCCGTGGGTCCGGCGGTTGGACACTCGCTTCGGCTCGTCCCACACGATCTTCATGAACTCGTAGATACGAGTTCATGGCGCCGGCATCAAGAAACTCGCATATACGAGTTTGAGGTTCACCGGATCCCGGCTTCCGGCGATGGCAACGCAGATCGAGGTGGGCAGGCCGATCGCGTCGCCTGCGAAAATCGTGAGGCAGCCTCCCTCACGTCTCACCCCTTCCTGCCGGCCGCGAGGAAACTCAGGCGGCCCGCCTCGACAGCCACCACCCCTCTCCCGCCACCCAGGCGCTCTCGTCCGGAGCCGTGCCGCGGTGCAGGCTCCTCACCCGCTCCATGCCGCCGCGCGCGAAGGCCGCGGCGAGGCGGGCGGCGGCGGCGGGGTCGCGGGCGCCCAGGCAGGGGATGAAGGCGGCGCGCGACAGGAAGCGGGCGTCGAGGATGTCGGCCGCCGCGTCCGGCCCGCGGCGCCCGGCGAGCAGCATGCCCCCGCCGCCGCGCTCGGGCGTGAGGGGCAGGATCAGGCGCCCGGTCTCCGAGAGGGCGTCGAGCCAGACCGCCAGCGGCTCGGCGGCGCCCGCGCTGACGTAGATCAGGTCGGCCTCCGGCAGCGGCGGGGCGGCCCCCGAGCGGGCATGGACCGCCACCTGCGGATGCTCCGCCAGCGCGCGCGCGGCCGCGGCGGCGAGGTCCGGATCGACCTCGTAGGCGTCGATCCGCCCGCCCGGCCCGACGAGCTCGGCGAGGATCGCCGTGTAGTAGCCGCCGCCGGTCCCGACCTGCACCACCCGCTCGCCGGGCCGGGGCGCGGCCGCCGCGAGGCAGAGCGCGTGCAGGCTCGGCTCGCCGTTGTTGATCCCGGCCTCCGGCCGCAGGGCCACCAGCACGTCCTGGCAGAGCCCGGCCGGCTCGTCCGCCGGCACGGTGTCGAACCCGGTCTCGTCCATGACGAGCCAGGGGCCGGGGCCGCAATAGCGCTCGCGCGGGACGGTCGCGAAGGCCCGGATCAGGGCTTCGTCGCGCGTACCGGCGCGCGCGGCCACCGTCGCGGCGTAGGCGGCGCGCTGTCGGGCGAGGTCGGCCATGGAAGGGTCTCTCGGCGGGGTCACTCGGCGGGGGTCCCCGCAGACGCCGCGCGGGCGCCGCTCCCTGTCCGGCGAACGGCCCCGGGGCCGGGCCGGTTCCCGGCCGGGCCTGACCTTAAAAGAGCCGCGTTGTACACGTCCCCTTCAGGTCGCCGGTCGTTTCCTGGCGACACTGCCCGCGGCCGGGCTCAAGGCATCATGAACCCGATCCTCATCAAGCTCTTCGCGACGGCGCTGACGCTGAGCCAGGCGACGACGCGGCCGGATGCGATCCGCACCCAGTTCGACCCCGCCCGGGACGGCCCGGAGGTGGTGCGCCTGCTGCGCGACGGCTGCGCCCACATGCGCAAGGCCTTCGACATCGAGGACATCAACCTCGACGACCTGATCAGCACCGCGATGGAGGATCCGAAGGCGGTCGCGGGCGACACCAAGATCCTGCAGGGCCTCGACTTCGGCGAGCTGGTGACGAGCTACAAGCAGTTCTGCAAGGGCGAGAACCCGCCGAACTCGCCCTTCGAGGCCAAGGCGGTCATCGAGTTCTACAACAAGGCCGCGGCGGACCTGCCGGATGCGGGCGCGCTCAAGACCCTGGCGCTGCCGGGCGTGAGCACGATCCTGGACGGGCGCGGCGCCCGCTTCGCCGAGACCTCGGAGCCGAACGGGCGGCGCGTCACCGTCCCGATCGCCCAGGTGCCCGCGATGGTCCGCAAGGCCTTCATCGCCGCCGAGGACAAGCGCTTCGAGAGCCACAAGGGCATCGACGAGCGCGGGGTCATCCGCGCCTTCATCGGCAACCTCGCCTCGCCGGGCCGCCCGGCCGGCGGCTCCACCATCACCCAGCAGGTGGTCAAGAACCTGTCGGTGGGCGACGACGTCACCTACGAGCGCAAGATCCGCGAGATGATCGTCGCCGCCCGCGCCGAGCAGGTGATGACGAAGCCCGAGATCCTCGGCCTCTACCTCAACGGCATCTATCTCGGCCGGGGCGCCTACGGCATCGAGATGGCGGCGCGCAGCTATTTCGGGAAGTCGGTGGGCGACCTGACGGTGCCGGAGGCGGCACTGCTCGCCGGCATGCCCAAGGGACCGAACTACTACAGCCCCGACCGATACCCCGAGCGCGCCCGCGAGCGGCGGGCCTACGTCCTCTCCCGCATGAAGGAGGAGGGCGTGATCACGGAGGCCGAGACGAACGCGGCGTTCCAGAGCGACCTCGGCCTCGTGCCCCTGGAGCGCACGCGCCAGGAGGCGGGGTTCCACTTCGTCGACCATCTCGGGCGCGAGGCGCGCACCCTGGCGGGGCTCGATTCGCTCACGGCCGGCTCCTACACGGTGCGCGCGACGCTCAACGCCGGCCTGCAGAAAGCCACCGAGACGATCCTGCAGGACGGGCTCGCGCGCTACGAGGCCGCGACGGGCCGCGCCCGCTTCGAGGGACCGGAACTCAACCTCGCCGAGGCGGTGAAGCGGATCGAGGCCGCCGCCCCGGCCCCGGCGGCGCCCGAGCCGCCCCCGGCTCCGATCCAGCCGGCCCCGGCCGGCGCCAAGCCCGACGCCCCGAAGGGGAAGGCGGCGGCGCGGCCTGCCGGTCCCAAGCCCACAGGTCCCAAGCTGACTGGTCCCAAGCCGACTGGTCCCAAGCCGGCGTGGCAGCGGGCGCTGGAGACCGCCCGCGCGCCCCTCTACGACGTGCACTGGCCGCTCGCGGTGGTGCTGGAGACCGGCCAGAAGGGCACGCGCGTCGGCCTCGCGGACGGGCGGGTCGTGGGCCTGAACGCGGCCCAGGCGCGCGGCCGGCTCGCGCCCTACGACGTGGTGCGGGTGGCGCTGCGGGAGGGCAAGGGCGGGCCACGGGCCGACCTGCGCGTGCGCCCCCAGGTGCAGGGCGCCGCCCTGGTGCTGGAGAACCGCACCGGCCGCATCCTGGCGATGGCGGGCGGGTTTTCCTACCCGCTGAGCCAGCTCAACCGCACGACGCAGAGCGTGCGCCAGCCGGGCTCGACCCTGAAGCCGCTCACCTACCTGGCGGCCCTCTCGGGCGGGCTGCAGCCCAACACCCTGGTGATGGACGCGGCCGTGACCCTGCCGCCGATCGGCGGCGTCGGCCAGTCGTGGTCGCCCAAGAACTACGACGGCGGCGGCTCGGGGGCGATCACCCTGCGCCGGGGCCTGGAGCACTCGAAGAACCTCGTCACCGCGCAGCTCCTTCGCGGCGGCATCGCGGAGCGGCCCGAGCAGAGCCTCAAGCGGGTCTGCGACCTCGCCCTCGAAGCCCAGCTCTACGCCGAGTGCGAGCGCTACTACCCCTTCGTGCTCGGCGCCCAGCCGGTGCGGATGCTCGACCTCGCGGCCTTCTACGCGGCGATCGCCAACGAGGGCGAGCGGCCCTCGCCCTACGCGCTGGAATCGGTGACTCAGGGCGAGCGGACCCTCTACCAGCATGCCGGGCGCGGGCCCGTGCGGATCGGCTCGGCCGACCGCGTCGGCTTCTACCAGCTGAAGAGCCTGCTCCAAGGCGTCACCCAGCGCGGCACCGCCGCGGCGCTCGCCCGCTTCTCCCCCTACGTGGCGGGCAAGACCGGCACCTCGGAGGACGAGAACGACGCGTGGTTCGTGGGCTTCACCAACGAGATCACCATCGCGGTCTGGATGGGCTACGACAACGCGGACGGGCGGCGGCGCACGCTGGGGCGCGGCCAGACCGGCGGGCACCTCGCGGTGCCGCTGTACGGGCAGATCCTCCAGGCCGCCTGGGCGAACGGCGTGCCCAAGAGCCCGCTGGCGCCGCCGACCCCGGAGGCCAAGCGCCTCATCGCCGATGCGCCGATCGACCTGCGCTCGGGCCAGCGCATGGCGGGCGGCGGGTTCATGGAGCATTTCCGGCTCCAGCCGGACGGGCGCCTCGCCGACACGCAGTACCGCCTCGTGCCGCAGGAATCGCTCTACGCCATGCGCCCCGACGCGGAGCAGGACGGCGATGCCGTCGTGGACGGCGGCCGGCCGGAGGACGACCGCTACGACCCGTTCGGCGATCTCGGCCGGCAGCTGTTCGGGGACGGCCAGCCCCCCTTGCGCCGCGCCCAGCCGGTGCCGGCGCCCGAGCCGCTCTGGCCCGGCCGCGGCGCGACCCGCTCGCCCTTCGGCGACGACGAGGAGGTGGTGCGCCGCCCCCGCCGCCGCGATCCCGACTACTTCTTCGGCGAGGATCCGACCTATTGATGCCCTTCCGGGCACCAGCCGGATCCTCGACCTTGCCCCACCTCCCGACGGCCTCCCTCCGCCTTCTCGCGCCGCTGCTGTGCCTCCTCGCGGGACCGGCGCTCGCCCAGTACCGCACCAAGGATGTTTCGAACGTCACGGCGCTCGATGCCGGGGCGATCGCGCCCGGGACGATCGCCTTCACGGACCACCGCGACAACCCGGCGAGCCCGGAGAGCGGCCTCGTGCCCTTCACGGAGTGGAGCCGCACGCGCGCGGCCGAGAAGGCCGCGCTGACGCCGCACCCGGCCTATGCCGAGCCCGACTACCCGGTGACGGTCAACGGCGTGACCAAGACCCGGCACGAGGCCCTCAAGGTCTACGTGGCCGAGGCCCGCTTCGTGGTGCCGCGGGCGCCCGAGCGCATCGACCTCAAGCGCTTCGCCTCGCTCGACTTCCTCGGCCGCATGGACCCGGCGATCAAGCACAAGGCCCTGAGCCCCGCCGACGCGACGCCGACCAAGGACCCGGCCGCCGCCTTCGCGCGCCGGCCCGACCGCCCCTGGTGCGCGGCCTCCGACACGCTCTGCATCGAGTCGCGCTACGACCTCGAAGGCAAGCTGCCGCTCGGCGTGAAGCTCGCCAACAAGCTGGAGGAGGGTGGCAAGAAGATCGCCGAGTTCGTCTCCTTCCAGAGCGAACTCCGGGTGCTGCCCCCCGAGGAGGCCGCGAAGCTTGCGGCGCTGACGCGGATCGAGGCGCCGGTCGCGGGCGCGCTCGAACAGAACATCTTCTGGGTCAACCAGATCCTGCGCTTCGGCAAGTTCCTGGCGGTGCTGCAGCCGGCCGCGAATGATCCCGGCAAGACGGTGGTGACCGCCTACATGGCGCTCGGCATCAAGGCGGACGTGCTCGACCGCAAGAAGGAGTACGAGCGCGTGCCGGTACTGCGCAACCTGCTGCCCGCGCAGGTGCTGATGGGCAATTCCTCGTTCAACACCGGCACCTCGATCAGCGCCGGCCTGCCGACCTACGCCCGCAACCGCATCGCGGCCTTCGCGGACGCCCTGGCCAAGCAGTAGGCGAGGCGGTGCTCCCGATCCCGGGCAGGCCCGGGATCGATGGACAGCCGGCGTCAGTTGCCCCGGTTGGCGATGCTCGGCACGGAGGGCTGCGTGAACATGCGGTTCACGTCCGGGCGGCGCTGGGTGCCGTTGGTGTCGGTCGAGCGCACGTAGTTCTGGGTGTTGAAGGTCTCGCTGAAGGCCGTGCGATCGCTCTCCATGCTGGTGCAGGCGGAGAGGAGGGCGGCGAGCGTGCCGGCGGCGGCGAGGGCAGACAGCTTCATCGGTCGGATCCTGATGCTCGGGATGCGACGGTCCTCGCGGCGGATCGGGGCGCGGTCAAGGCGCGGCCCGGGACCCGGATGCGATTGCGCGCGCCTGTGCCCGCAGCGCCGCGCGGGCGGGAATCCGGTGGAGAGCCCGGACTCCCGGCTGGTGCGGCTGGGCGGTTTGCGCGACAGTGCGACTCGATGAGCAACGTCGTCCCCCTGCGCGCGCGCCGAGCGCCCGAGACCACCGCCCGCGAGGCTGCCGCGGTCGTCTCCGACCTCGTGGCCATCGCCGAGCAGCTGCACGACGTCGGCGCCCGCACGGCCGCCCTCGGCCGGCCTCAGGTCGAGACCGAACGCTCGGTGCAGATGCTGCTCGATGCCGTGACCGCCGTGGAGCGGGCGCTCGACGCGATCACCGACGGCGGCGACTACACGCCGTTCTGAAGCGCGGGTTTCATCCGGGAACCGAGTATTCACCCCGTCTCCGTCATCCGGCGCGGGGAACCCTTCTCCCGTGCGGGAAAAGGGCAGGCTCCCGGGACCCTCACGCGGGATCTCCGATCCCGTGCGGGATCTTCGACCCCCTGCCCCTCTCCCGAGTGGGCTTGCAGATGCACACATCGCCGAATGAGGCGCGGGATCCCCTCTCCCGTGCGGGAGAGGGGTAGGGGTGAGGGTCCCGGGAGGGTGCAGCAAGGACCCGGAACGCTGCCGCTACCAGCACGACGGGTGGTGGATCAACCCGGCCCGTTCCGCTCCCCTCACCACGTTTACCGCCTCACTGCGGCACCACCTGGACCCTCACCCCTGCCCCTCTCCCGCACAGGAGAGGGGTTCCCCGCGCCATCCTTGTCGAGGAAGTTCCCCCGGACAGGCCTGCGCGTGCGGGGAGAGGGCTGCTTGCACCTTGTCGTGCAAGCAGCGAGCCCGTGTTGGCCCGATAGGGCCAAACGCGACGGTGAGGGGGCGCTTCCTGGGGAGCCTCATTCGGCACCGCCCTCTCACCTTCGGCTGCCGCCTCGCTTCGACGACCGCAAGGTCGCGTGGGATCTTCGATCCCCTAGCCCTCTCCCCGCACGCGGGGAGAGGAGAACGTGCACGACCCGACGTGTGAATCCGCAAGCCCGCACGGCAGAGGGGATCCCGCGCTTGATTCAGGGTGCGAGCCTGGCGTTGCCTCAGGAGCCGGCCGTCCCGCTCGCCGCAGGCGGATCGGCCTCCGCCCGGTGGGCGCTCGGCGCGGCGGCGAAGAGGGCGCGCGTGTAGGCGTGGCGCGGTGCGGCGAAGATCGCGGCCGTCTCGCCCTCCTCCACCACCTGCCCGTTCAGCATCACGATCATCCGGTCGCACAGGCGGGCGGCCACGCGCAGGTCGTGGGTGATGAACAGGATGGCGAGGTTCAGCCGCTCGCGCACGCTCTCGAACAGGTCGAGCACCTGCGCCTGCACCGAGACGTCGAGCGCCGAGACCGCCTCGTCGGCGATGAGCAGGTCCGGCTCCATCGCGAGCGCCCGGGCGATGGCGATGCGCTGGCGCTGCCCGCCCGAGAACTCGTGCGGAAAACGGTCGAGCGCGGAGGCGTCGAGCCCCACGAGGTCGAGGAGGCGGCGCGCCCGGGCGAAGGCGTCTTCGCGGGCCAGACCGTAGTTGCGCGGCCCCTCGGTGATCGACTGGCCGACCGTGCGGCGCGGGTTGAGCGAGCGGTAGGGGTCTTGGAAGATCACCTGCACGCGCCGCCGGTAGGGGTGCAGCGCCCGGCCCGAGAGGGGGGCGATGTCGGTGCCGTCGAGGCGGATCTCGCCCCCGGTCGGATCGACGAAGCGGGCGACGCAGCGCGCGAGCGTCGACTTGCCCGAGCCCGATTCCCCGACGATGCCGAGCGTCTCGCCCGGCTGGAGCGTCAGCGTCACCCCGTCGAGCGCCCGCACGCTGCGGCCCGCGCGCGAGAAGAGCCCGCCGCCATAGGTCTTTTCCAGCGCCTGCGTCGTCAGCACCGGGGCGGCTGCGGGCGGGCGCTTGCGGGGCGGGGGCGGCACCGCGGAGGGCACCGCGGCGATCAGCATGCGGGTGTAGGGATCCTGGGGCGAGCGCAGCACGGCGGCGGCCGTGCCTTCCTCCACGAGGCGCCCGCCCTTCATCACCGCGACCCGGTCGGCGATCTCCGCCACCACCCCGAAATCGTGGGTGATGAACAGGATGCCGGCGTCGCGCCGCGCCTGCAATTCGCGCATCAGCCGCAGGATCTGGGCCTGCGTCGTGACGTCGAGCGCGGTCGTCGGCTCGTCCGCGATGATCAGCGCGGGGTCGTTGGCCAGCGCCATGGCGATCATCACGCGCTGGCGCTGGCCCCCCGAGAGCTGGTGCGGGTAGGCGCCCGCCATCTGCTCCGGGTCGGGCAGGTGGACGTCGCGCATCAGCGCGAGCACCCGGGCGCGGCGCTCCGCCCCCGAGAGCCGGTCGGCATGGGCCTCCAGGATCTCGTCGATCTGGGCGCCCACCGTCAGCACCGGGTTCAGCGCGGTCATCGGCTCCTGGAAGACCATCGCCATCCGGCCGCCGCGCAGGGCGCGCAGCCGTCCGGGCGTGGCCTTCAGCACGTCCTCGCCCTGGAGCAGGATCTCCCCGTCCGACGGACGGAGCACCGGGGGGAGCAGGCCCATCACCGCGTGGGCGGTGACCGACTTGCCCGAGCCCGATTCCCCGACGACGCACAGGATCTCGCCCGGCGCCACCGTGAGGGAAACACCCTCCACCGCGTGCGCGCGGTCGGAGAGGCGCGGCAGCGGGATGGTCAGATCCCGGATGGCGAGAACCGGCGCGCTCATCGCAGCGCCCCCACGCGCCGGGCGATGCGCGGATCGAGCGCGTCGCGCAACCCGTCGCCCAGGATGTTCACGGCGAGCACCGTGGCGGCGACGCACAGGCCCGGAAACAGGATCACCCAGGGCGCGAGCTGGAAGGCTTGGCGCCCCTCCGCCATGACGTTGCCCCAGCTCGGCACCTCGGTCGGAATGCCGGCGCCGAGGAAGCTCAGGATCGCCTCGGTGAGGATCGCCGAGGCGCAGACGTAGGTGCCCTGCACGATGAGCGGCGCGATGGTGTTGGGCAGGATGTGGCGCCACAGCAGCAGCAACAGGGGCGTGCCCGCCCCGATCGCCGCCTCGACGTAGGGCTCCTCGCGCACGCTCAGCACCACGCCGCGCACGAGGCGCGCCACGCGGGGGATCTCCGGGATGGTGATCGCCACGATGACCGTCATCACGCCCGCGCCCGAGAGGGTGACGAGCGCGATGGCGAGCAGGATCGAGGGGATCGCCATCACCCCGTCCATCACCCGCATCACCACGGTGTCGAGCCAGCGGATGTAGCCCGCGACGAGGCCGATCGCGAGGCCGACCACCACCGCGGTGAGCGCCACCGCGGCCCCGATGGCGAGCGAGACCCGGGCGCCGTAGACGACGCGGCTGTAGACGTCGCGCCCGAAGGCATCGGTGCCGAACCACGCGGCGGCCGAGGGCGGGCGCAGCCGCAGGCGCGGGCGCAGCTGGATCGGGTCGACGGTGCCGAGCCAGGGGGCGGCGAGGGCCGCCAGCAGGACCACGAGCAGCACCGCGAGGCCGAACAGCACGCCCGGGTGGCGCAGGAGCGGCGGCAGGGCGCGGGCGGACGCGGCGGCGGGCGCGCTCAATAGCGGATCCTCGGGTCGAAGAAGAGGTAGGTGAGGTCGATCGCGAGGTTGATCAGCACGTAGAGCCCCGAGAACAGCAGGATGACGCCCTGGATGACCGGGTAGTCGCGGGCGAGCACCGCGTCGACGGTGAGCCGCCCGAGGCCGGGCAGGTTGAACACGCTCTCGGTGACGACCACCCCGCTGATCAGCAGCGCGATGCCGATGCCGATCACCGAGATCACCGGCACGGCGGCGTTGCGCAGGGCGTGGCGGGAGAGCACGCGGCTCTCGCGCACGCCCTTGGCGCGGGCGGTGCGGATGTAGTCCTCCCCCAGCACGTCGAGCACGCTCGCCCGCGTGGTGCGGGCGATGAGGGCGATGTAGATCGCCGACAGGGTCAGGGTCGGCAGCACCAGCCGCTCGATGAACGGCAGGAATCCCTGCGTGATGCTGACGTAGCCCTGCACCGGCAGGAGCCGCAGGTTCATGGCCAGCCCGAAGATCCAGAGGTAGCCCAGCACGAAGACCGGCACCGAGAAGCCGAGCACCGAGAAGGCCATCACGCCCCGGTCGATCCAGGTGCCGTGGCGCCACGCGGCCACGACCCCGAGCGGCACCGCCACCAGCACCGCGAACAGGATCGTGGTGGTGGCGAGCGCGAGCGTCGGCTCGATGCGCTCGCCGATCAGCCGCGTCACCGGCTGGTTCGACAGGATCGAGGTGCCGAGGTCCCCGTGCACCAGGCGCCAGATCCACGAGCCGAATTGCTGCAGCATCGGCTCGTCGAGGCCCAGCCGGGCGCGGATCGCGGCGATCTGCTCAGGCGTCGCCGCGTCCCCCGCCAGGATCGCCGCCGGGTCCCCGGGAGCGAGGCGCAGCAGGGCGAAGACCACCACCGCCACCACGCCCATGACGGGCAGCGTCGCGGCGAGCCGCCCTGCGACGAACCGGAGCATCAGCGACGCCTCACTGCTTCTCGATGTTCCAGAACACCGGCGCCGGCCCCTGGAGGATGCCCTTCAGGGTGCTGCGCACCGCGAGCGGCGAGGTGTACTGGCCCGTGGGGAAGTAGGTGCCGACGTCGTAGGCGCGCTTCTGCACGTCGGCGGCGATCGCCTTCTGCTTGGCCGGATCGGTCTCGCGGGCGTAGGCGTCGCGCAGCTTCTCGATCTCGGCGTCCTCGGCCCAGCCGAACCAGCCGCCGACCTTGCCCTTGGCGTTCACCCCGACATTGGCGATCGGGTTCAGCATGTCGGCGTTGACCCAGGTGGTGTGGAAGATGTTCCAGCCGCCCTGGTCCACCGGATCCTGCTTGGCGCGGCGCCCGACCAGCGTCTGCCAGTCCATCGACTGCAGGTCGACCTTCATGCCGATGGCGCGCAGGGCCTGCGCGGTGACCGGGCCGAGCGGCGCCACGATGGCCAGATCCGTGGGCTGCATGATCACGACCGGCCGCCCGTCGTAGCCGCCCTCCTTGAGGAGCTGCTTGGCACGCGCGAGATCGGGCTTCATCGGCGCGCCCGCATCCGTGGCGTTCGGCGTGCCGCAGACGAACATGGCGAGGCAGGGCTGCATGTAGTCGGGATTGCCGATCTGCGCGTCGAGGTAGTCCTGCTGGTTGACCGCGTGGAGCACCGCCTGCCGGATCTTCGGGTTGTCGAAGGGCGGGTTGAGCCAGTTCATCCGAACCATGCCGGAGAAGCCGAGCGGGTTGTAGTTGTTGATGACGACGCCCTTGGCGCCCTTGAGGATGTCGAGGAAGTCGTGCGGCGGCTGCTCGATGTAGTCGATCTCGCCGTTGATGAGGGCGTTCACGGCGGTCTGGTAGTCGGGGATGTTGATCCACTCGACGCGGTCGAGCTTGGCGATCTTGCCGCCCGCGAGCCAGCTCGGCGGCTCGGCGCGCGGCACGTAGTCGGGGTTCTTCTCGTAGACCACCTTGAGGCCGGGCTGGAACTCGCCCTTCACGAAGCGGAACGGGCCGGAGCCGATCTCCTCCGGCACGTTCCGGTCGGCCGGCGTCTCGGCGATGCGCTTGGGCATGATGAAGGGCACGTTCGACGACGGCTTGCCCAGCGAGGCGAGCACGAGGCCGTAGGGCTGCTTCAGGGTGAGCGTGAAGGTCTTGTCGTCCGCGGCCTTCAGGCTCGCGGTGTACTCCATGAGCTTCTGGCCCATGCCGTCGCGCTTGCCCCAGCGCTGGAGCGAGGCGACGCAATCCTCGGCCGTGACCGGGGCGCCGTCATGGAACTTCAGCCCGTCGCGCAGCGTGAAGGTGTAGGTCAGCTTGTCGTCGCTGACCGAAAAATCCTTCACCATCTGCGGCTTGATCTCGAACCGCTCGTCCGTGGCGAACAGCGTGTCGTAGATCATGTAGCCGTGGTTGCGGGCGATGTAGGCCGTGGTGATGATCGGGTCGGTGATGCGCAGGCCGGAATGCATCACGGCCTTGAGCACCTTCTTGTCCTGCGCCGCGGCCGGGCCGCTGAGCACCAGGGCCGCACCGAGCGCGACCGCCACACGCCTCGTCAGTCCAGCACGCATTCCCGTCGTTCCCCGTTGGCGTCCGGGCGCAGCATGCACGGCGCAGGCCACGGCCGCCCCCCATGGGACCGGATCGCGCTCCGCGAGTCCAGCGGTGTTTCGGCGCGGCCCACCGGGTCCGGCCGGGCCGCCGCGCGGACGGCCGCCCGCGGGCCCGGCGGTCAGGGCCGCGGCGCGGGCCGGGACGTGCTCACGCGCCGCGCAGCAGGTGCAGGCTGAAGGTGCCGACTTCGTCCACCCACACGGCTTCCGGCGTCCAGCCGGCGCGGCGGGCGATGTCCTGGAAGGCGGCGGGCTCGTACTTGAACGAGTTGTCGGTGTGGAGGCTCTCGCCCGCCGCGATGACGAAGGCCTGATCCGCGAGCCGGCAGCCGGTCTCGCGCGTGGCGACCAGATGCGCCTCGACCCGGAAGGGCGCCTCCAGCACCCGCACCTCGTGCCGGAAGGCGTCGCGCTCGAAGCCGGCGCCGAGTTCCCGGTTGGCGCGCGTCAGGAGGTTGAGGTGGAGCGCGGCCATCAGCCCGTCGCAGCCGCCATAGGCTCGGCCGAGCCGCGCCGGATCGCGGGTCGGATCGACGCCGATCAGGAACCAGCTCGGCCCCAGGGTGTCGCGCGCGCGCGCCATGAAGGCGACCGCCTGATCGGGCGCGAAGTTGCTGATGCTCGTCCCGGGAAAGAAGCCGAGGACCGGCCCCTGCGCGAGATCGACCGGCAGCCGGATCGGCCCCGAGTAATCGGCGTGGATCGGGCGCATGGCGACCGCGGGATAATCCGCGGCCAGGCGCCGGATGGCGGCGACGAGGAAATCCCAGGAGATGTCGAGGGCGACGTAGCGCGCGGGCGCCTCCAGCACGTCGAGGAGCGCGCGGATCTTGCGGCTCGCGCCGCTGCCGTACTCCACGACCGTGATGCCCGGCCCGACGTGGGCCGCGACCTCGGCGGCCACGGCCGGCAGGAGCGTCATCTCGCGATGGGTCGGGTAGTAGTCGGGATGGGAGCAGATCCGGTCGAACAGCGTCGAGCCGGCCTCGTCCCAGAGGTACTTGCCCGGCAGCGCGCGCGGCTGCCCCGACAGGCCGGCGATCGCGTCGCGCAGGAACTCCGCATGGTCCGCCATCATCGGCCGCTCCTCGGTTGCGCGGAACCGCCCGGGGCCCGTCCGCGTCGCTTCGTGCTGTCGCTCTTGCCTCATCGCCGCCGAGCGGCGGCCCCGTCCGTGCCGCCCGCCTCAAGCCGGGCGCGTCGCGGTGAGCACCACGAGGGCGATGCGCTCGACCTCGGCGTAGGCCGGCCCGTCCAGCTCCTCGCCGTAGGCGTCGGGATCGACCTCCCGGTAGGTCCAGTCGAGCCCGGCCCGCCCGCAGCGCTCGGCCGCCTCCCGCCGAAACACGTCCTCGCCCTCCACGATCGCGGCCCCGGTGAACAGGACCAGCGTGCCGCCCGGCGCCAGCCGGTCGGCCGCGGCCTCGACCACCGCCAGGGACAGGCTCGCCCCGTACGGGCCGCCCCCATCCCGGTAGGCGCGCTTCGCGGCGTCCATCATGAACGGCGGGTTGGAGACGATGAGGTCGAAGCGCCCCTCCACCTCCGCCAGCAGGTCGCTGCGGCGGAGCTGGACGCGCACGCCCGCGAGGCGCGCGTTGAGGGCGGCGGCGCGCAGGGCCGCGCCGTTGATGTCGACGAGGACGACCTCCGCCTCGGGCACGCGCTTGGCGATCGCGATCCCGGCCGCGCCCGTGCCGCAGCCGATGTCGACCGCCCGGCTCACCGGGCCGGCGCGGGTCGCCAGATGGGCGAGCACCGCCTGCACGAACCGCATCGTGTCCGGGCCGAAGAACACCGCGTCGGCGGCGAGCGGCGGATAGGCCGAGTGCAGGAATGTTTCGCCGTCGAGGCTCGACAGGCGGATGGTCGGCCGAAGGCCGTCGCCGTCCGGCACGGCCGCCCCGGCGCGGCGCATCAGGTCGAGGAGGGCGGGCGCCAGCAGGTCGGCCCGGAAGGGCCGGCTCCAGCCGAGCACGTCGCGCAGCGAGCGCGCCCAGGCCTTCTCGGGCCGGCGGTTCACCCGCGCATGGGTCGCGGGCGTCACCGTGGTGAAGGCGTAGCCGCTCTCGCGGACGGACGAGGCGAAGGCGAGAAAGGCCTCCTCGGTGGTCGGATCGTCCGGGATCATCGGCGGGAATCCCGCACCGGCGCCACGAAGGCGCCGGTGCGCAGCACCCGGGCCACGAGGTCGTCGTCGGCCGGAGCGGTCGCGCCCTTGCGGTGGAACGGGCAGGTCCAGCCCTCGTCCACGGCCCGGCCGCTGTACTGACGCGCGGCCGAGACCTGCCCGTGCGAGGCGAGCATCGGGTTCGGCGACCCGGCCCAGGCGAGATCCCGCGCCAGGATGGTGCGCCGCAGGGTGTCATAGCGGCCCTCGGCGCGCAGCTGCTCGAACTGCTGGTGCAGGTTGAACACCAGGGCCGGCGTCGCGAAGCGGCGGGCGGGCCGGCTCGCGCCCGGGTGCAGACCCACGACGAAGAAGCCCTCGCCGCCGAGGCTGAGGGAGAAGTGCGGGTTGCCGGGATCGGACTGGACGCGCGGGTCGTAGCGCAGGCCCATGCGGCTGTCGTGGTCCGACAGGGCCTGCACGCGCGCCCAGAGATGCGTCTCGAACGCTTCCTCCGGCAGCGGCTCCTCCCCCTCGAACACCACCGCGAAGCTCTGGAAGAGGGCGGGCGCCTCGCGGTAGCGCGCGATGAAGGCGAGGAGGGCGGGATAGATCCGGTCGTCGTCCCCGTCCGAGGCGATGTCGCGGGCGACGACGATGCGCAGCCCTCCCCGGCCGAGTGCGGCCTTGGCCCCCACGCACGGGAAGGGGCTTTGCCGGATGAAGTTCCTGAATCGCTCGGCCAGGGGGTGGCCGGCATCGTCCGAGGGCAGAGGCATGGGCACGCAGGTACGCAACGCGACGAAGGGAGGCACGGCGGGCGGCCGTGCCGGCGATGGGTGGAGGGTCAACTTGGCCGCTGCGGCAGCGGCACGCGACCAACTCAAGATGACAGGCCTTGTTCCGGGCCGCTTTCCGGCCTCGATGCCTCACCCCGACCGATGGTGACACGATGAGGCCCGCCGCATCGACCTGCGGACCCGCCGCACGAGGCCGCGAATAGTGCTGTGGCGGCCGTGCCTTCGATGGACGCCGTCCTCAATCGATGACGTAATGGATCGGCTTGAAGGCGAAATTGTTCGATTGCGGTGCCGAGCAGGCGGTCAGCCCGACGATGAGGTCGGTCTCGGCCTCGAACGTCACGCGGTCGCCGGCGCGGCTGAGCGGCGGGTCGACCCGCAGGATCCCGGTGGTGCCGTCCACCGCGACGTTCATGAAGACGTTGAAGGCCACCGGAATGCGGTCGGGGCCGATCCCGAACGGCGCGAGCGCCGCCGCGAGGTTGCCGAAGCAGCCCCGGTGGGGGTGCGGGTCGTCGTAGAGGATGCGGAAGGTGTCGGCCGAGCAGGGCGTCAGCAGGAAGTCGTGACGCCCGACCGTGTCCTCGACGATGCGCAGCAGGACCGTGCTGCGGTTGGAGTAGAGCGGGTCGCCGGCGGTCAGGAAGATGCGCCCGGCATAGTCGAGGGTCCGCCCGGAGGAGATCACCTCGTCCACGTCGTCGCGCCGGAACGCCACGAGGTCGGCGACCTGCTCACCCTGCGGGTCGATCACCGTGAGGCGCCGGCCACGGTCCAGGGTGAAGGCCACCCCGGAGCGCGGCGGAATCTCGTGCCGCTCAGGCGATCCCGTGTCTCCGTGCCGTCCCATGCCCGCCTCCTGCCTGCCGTCTGAACCGGGGCGGCAACGCGCGGCGGGACGGTCAAGCTGCGCGGCGGAACGCCACGCCGCGGCGTCACACGGCGACCCCGCGCAACTGGATCTCCAGGCGCGCGATGTCCTCCGTCAGCCGGTCGACGTGGCGGCGGGCGGCAGGGTCCGCCGAGTCGGTGACGAGCGTGTCCGTCGCGACGCGCAGGGATTCGCGCTTGGCTTGCAACGCGAACTCGATCTGGGCGCGGGCTTCCTCGGGGGTTCGGGCCGACATGGTGCACTCCTGGCAAGGGGAGCGCGATGATGCGCGACAGATCAACAGGGCGAAGGCCCGGGCGTTCCCGGGCTGCCTGCTGCCGTCGATCGACCGTCGCTGCACGCGGGCCGGCTACTCGGACGAGCCCGCCTCTGCGATCCGCGACAGGGCGGCGTCGATATCGAAAGGATCGGCCAGCATCTCGTCCGGGGAGAGGGGGCACGCCGTCGGCAGGTTCGGCAGCAACTGGTCGCCGTAGGCGATCAGCGCGGATTCGGCCATCGTCACCGCGAGCCTCCAGATCCTGTCCCAACGCAGGCGCTGCCGCATCGACGTCTCGTAACGGGTCAAGGCGGCGGCCTGGAAGGTCGCGATCTCCTGCCGCCAATGCAGGCTCGCCGGTGCGGCGGGAGCGGAGATCCGCTTCAGGAGATGGGCGAGCGTCTGCGCCAGGAGGCTCTCGACCGCGTGAAGATGCGCCCGGCCCACGCTCTCGATCTCCTCGGCGACGTTCTCCCAGTCGAGAGCGTTCGTGAGGTCGGGCCGCTTCGCGAGGGCACGGACGGCCGCGGCCTGCTGCTCCGCCCACGTCACGATGTCGTCGTCGTAGAGGCTCGGCTGATCCATGAATGGCCCCCGTGAAGGCCTGCGATCCTGGGGGAGGCCCGTCACGGCCGCAAGGCGCGCGGCGCGCCCGCGGAGCGCCGCCGGGACGGCGCGTTGCCGGCTGGGGGCAACGACACGGCGCGCTTCGGCCAGACCGGCCACGAAAAAGGGCGCGTAAGGCGCCCTTTCCGGCTCGCGCCGGGCCGTCGCGAGACGTGAGATTCCTGTCGCGGTTCAGGCCGCGGCGGTCTTCACGCTGATGCCCTTCTCGGTGAGCATCTGCTGCAGTTCGCCCGACTGGAACATCTCCCGGGTGATGTCGCAGCCGCCGACGAACTCGCCCTTCACGTAGACCTGCGGGATGGTCGGCCAGTTGGAAAAGGCCTTGATGCCCTCGCGGATCTCCATGTCCTCCAGCACGTTCACGCCCTTGTAGGGCACGCCGAGGTAGTTGAGGATCTGGGCGACCTGGCCCGAGAAGCCGCACATCGGGAATTGCGGCGTGCCCTTCATGAACACGACCACGTCCTGCGACTTGATCTCGGACTCGATGCGGGTGGTGACGTCGGTCATGGGTGGTCCTCGCTGATGGGGGTATGAGGTCTTGCCTTCGCGGCAGCGTGTCCGGACGGCCCATCGTCCATGACGTGCTCACCGCTCCAGAAGGCGGTCTCCTGGGTCGGCAACCTAGTCGGCCTTCGAGGGCTTTGCCAGGGAGGCCGCAAGGCGGACCAGCATGGCGTCCGGATCGAAATTCTTCTGGAGCAGATCGTCGAGGCTGAAGGGCATCTCCTGCGGAAGACCGCCGACCAGCCTGTCGCCGTAGGTGAGCAGCGACGCTTCCGCCTGACGCTGCGCGTCTTCCCAGGTGCCCGCGAGATCCAAGCGCTGCCGCATGGACCGGGCGAAGGCCGCCCGCGCGGCGATCTGAAAGGCAATGATCTCCGAGCGCCAATGATGCGCAGACGGGGCCTCGGGCGCGGAGAGATACTTCAGCAGATGGACGAGGACGAGGCGCAGCTTGCTCTCGAAGGCCGTGACATGCGACAGCCCCACGCTCTCGATCTCCTCGGCCACCGCCTCCCAATCGAGCGCGTTGGACAAATCGGGACGCAGCGCGAGCGCCCGCAGGGCCGAGGCCTGCTGCTCCGCCCAGGTCACGATGTCGTCCTCGTAGAGGGTGGGCTGGTCCATCGCGCGCTCCGCCGCGCTAATCCTGGGGAACGCCCGTCGTCAGCGCAAGGGCGTGGAGCACGCCGCCCATGCGGCCCTGCAATGCGCCGTAGACCATCTGGTGCTGCTGCACCCGCGACTTGCCCTTGAAGGCCGAGGACACGACCGTGGCGGCGTAATGGTCGCCGTCCCCGGCGAGGTCGCGGATCTCGACCCGGGCGTCGGGCAGGGCCTCCTTGATCATCGCCTCGATGTCGCGGGCGTCCATCGGCATGGTGCGGCACTCCGTGGGTGCGGTCAGGCGGTCGGGTCGGCGGCAGGCTCGGCGGTGGGGCCGGCCATGTAGTTCGGCAGCCACGCCTCGTGGCGGGCGCGCAGATCCGCCACCGATATGATCTCGTCGCCCGGCAGGGTCAACGAATCGGCCCCGGTGACGCCGATCACCGCCGCGTCGATCCCCTGCGCGGCGGCGCTGTAGAGGAGGTCCGGCACGGTCTCGGGATCGACCGCCAGCAGGTAGCGGCCCTGGTCCTCGCCGAACAGGTAGGCGTGGCACGGGATGGCGAGCGGGCAGTCGGGCAAAACCGCGCCGATGGTGCCGGCCATCGCCATCTCGGCCAGCGCCACCGCGAGGCCGCCATCCGAAAGATCGTGCACGGTGTCGACCAGCCCCGAGGCGATCAGCCCGCGCACGAAGTCGCCGTTGCGGCGCTCGGCGGCGAGGTCGACGGGCGGCGGCGCTCCCTCCTCGCGCCCGCATACCTCGGCGAGGTAGAGCGACTGGCCGAGCCAGCCCTCGGTGCGGCCGATCAGCACCAGCGCGTCGCCCTCGCGCTTGATCGCGAGCGTCGCGATCCTGCGCACGTCGTCCACGACGCCGACGCCGCCGATCGTCGGGGTCGGCAGGATGCCGACGCCGTTGGTCTCGTTGTAGAGCGACACGTTCCCCGACACGACCGGGAAGTCGAGCGCCCGGCAGGCCTCGCCGATGCCCTGGATGCAGCCGACGAACTGCCCCATCACCTCCGGCCGCTCGGGGTTGCCGAAATTGAGGTTGTCGGTGATGGCGAGCGGGCGCCCGCCCACCGCCGTGATGTTGCGCCACGCCTCGGCCACGGCCTGCCGGCCGCCCTCGACCGGGTCGGCCTCGCAGTAGCGCGGCGTCACGTCGGTGGTCAGCGCGAGGCCCTTGGGGCCGTCCTCGATCCGCACCACCGCGGCGTCGCCGCCGGGCTTCTGCACGGTGTTGCCGAGGATGTAGTGGTCGTACTGCTCCCAGACCCAGCGCTTCGAGGCGAGGTCGGGCGCGGCCACGAGCTTTTTCAGCGCCTCGCCGTGGGTGAGCGGGGCGGGCACGTCGTGGGGCTTCAGGACCGGATGATGCGTGTTGGCGCGGTGCGGGCGGTCGTAGACCGGGGCCTCGTCGCCGAGTTCCTTGATCGGCAGGTCCGCCACCGTCTCGCCGCCGTGCTTGATGACGAAGCGCAGGGTGTCGGTGGTGTGGCCGATGATCGCGAAGTCGAGCCCCCACTTCACGAAGATCGCCTTCGCCTCGTCCTCCATGCCGGGCTTGAGCACCATGAGCATGCGCTCCTGGCTCTCGGAGAGCATCATCTCGTAGGCGGTCATGCCGGGCTCGCGGGTCGGCACCGCGTCGAGGTTCAGCTCCACGCCGAGATTGCCCTTGGCGCCCATCTCGACCGCCGAGCAGGTGAGGCCGGCCGCTCCCATGTCCTGGATGGCGATGACGGCGCCCGAGGCCATCAGCTCCAGGCAGGCTTCGAGCAGCAGCTTTTCCGCGAAGGGGTCGCCCACCTGCACGGTGGGGCGCTTCTCCTCGGAGGATTCGTCGAAGGCGGCGGACGCCATGGTGGCGCCGTGGATGCCGTCGCGCCCGGTCTTGGAGCCCAGATAGACGATCGGGTTCCCGACGCCGGTCGCCGCCGCGTAAAAAATCGCGTCGGCGCGGGCAAGGCCCACCGCCATGGCGTTGACCAGGATGTTGCCGTCGTAGCGCCGGTGGAAGCCGACCTGGCCGCCCACCGTCGGCACTCCGAAGGAATTGCCGTAGCCGCCGATGCCCGCGACCACGCCCGCCACGAGGTGGCGGGTGCGGGGATGATCGGGCGCGCCGAAGCGGAGCGCGTTCAGCGCCGCGATCGGCCGCGCGCCCATCGTGAACACGTCGCGCAGGATGCCGCCGACCCCGGTCGCCGCGCCCTGGTAGGGCTCGATGAAGCTCGGGTGGTTGTGGCTCTCCATCTTGAACACGCAGGCGAGCCCGTCGCCGATGTCGATCACGCCCGCGTTCTCGCCCGGTCCCTGGATCACCCAGGGGGCCGAGGTCGGCAGCGTCCGCAGGTGGATGCGCGAGGACTTGTAGGAGCAGTGCTCGTTCCACATCGCCGAGACGATGCCGAGTTCGGTGATCGTCGGCTCGCGGCCGATCAGCCCCGTGAAGCGCGCGTACTCCTCCTCGGTGAGGCCGTGCTGGCGCACGAGATCGGGCGTGATGGCGATGTCGTTGCGGATCATGGCACCCTTCCGCGGCGGCCTGGAGTCTCGGGCTTGCGCATACGGCAGCGGGGGGAGGGTGGCAACGGGACGGTGCGGCTCGCACGCCTGCCCTTTCCTAGATCCGGCAATCCGCCGTACAATCGCGAGCCAGGAGCCCGGTCCACGCCCAAGCCGTCACCCCGTGCCGCGCGCATCGAGGCGCGGATCCACCCCGATACGCTCGCCGTCGTGCGGCGCGCCGCCGAGCTGCAAGGGCGGTCGCTGAGCGATTTCGTGGTGGCGGCTGCCGAACAGGCCGCCCGGCGCGCGATCGAGGAGACGAGCGTCATCCGGCTCTCGGCCGAAGGCCAGCGCGACTTCGTCGATCTCCTGCTCAACCCGCCTTCGCCGAATGCGGCCCTGGAACGCGCTCGCGCGCATCACGAGCGGCTGATCGGGCCGGCGTGAGCGACGCGCCTTTCGTCGTGGAAGCGCTCGGGACCCAGGACCGATCGGCTTTTCGCTCAGGCGTCGACGCCCTCGACCGCTACTTTCATACGCAGGTCACGCAGGACGTCCGGCGCCGCGTGACCGCGTGCTTCGTCGGCCTGGACCGTGGGACGGGCGTGATCGCAGGCTACTACACCCTGTCCGCATCCGACGTCGTGCTCGCCGAAGTTCCCGCCGATCTCGCGCGCAAGCTGCCGCGCTACCCCGCCGTCCCTGTCGCCCTGCTCGGTCGCCTCGCCATCGATCGGACCTTCCGGGGCTGGAAGCTCGGTGCGGCGCTGCTCGTCAACGCTGCTGCGCGCGCGGCACGGTCGGACATCGCCGTGTTCGGTCTCGTCGTCGATGCCAAGGATGACCGGACCGAAGCGTTCTACCGCCACTTCGGCTTCCGGCCGTTCGGGACCCGTCCGCGCCGCCTCATCGCCGCGATCGACACGTTCAGGGCGCTCCTCGGACCGGCACGGTGAACCCGTGGCGGTGCGGGCCTCTCACCCCGCCCGCTTGCCCGCATCCGCCAGGAACTCCCCGATCGCCTGCGTGAAGGCCTCGCCGTAGGCCTCGCGCTTGCGCTCGCCGACGCCGTGCACCGAGCGCAGCGCCCAGAGATCCACCGGCTTGGCGCGCGCCATCTCGATCAGGGTGCGGTCGGGGAAGATCATGTAGGCGGCCACCCCCTCCTGGCGGGCGATCAGCGCGCGCAGGCCCCGCAGGTGCTGGAACAGCGCCTCGTCCTCGGGGGAGAGGCCCAGCGTGTCGTCGCGGTCCGCCGCCTTGCCGCGCCGCTCCTTGGGCGGGCGCGGCTCGGGATCGGGGCGCAGCTGCACGGTCTCGCGGCCGAAGAGGATCGCCTCGCCCTTCTCGGTCATGGCGAGGCCGCCGTAGCCGTCCGCGTTCTCCTGCACGGCACCGGCCGCGAAGAGTTGGCGCAGGATGGCGCGCCACGCCGTCACCGGCTTGTCGGCCCCGACCCCGAAGGTCTTGAGCCGGGCGTGGCCGTTGCGGCGGATCTGGTCGCTCTCCTTGCCGTGGACGAGGTCGCAGACATAGGCCGCGCCGAAGCGCTGGCCGGTGCGCACGATGGCCGAGAGCACCTTCTGGGCCGCCACCGTGCCGTCGATCAGCGGGACGCCGCCGCGGCAGAGGTCGCAGCGCCCGCACGGCCCGCTCGCCTCGCCGAAATAGGCCAGCAGCGACTGGCGGCGGCAGGAGGCGCCCTCGCACAGGGCGATCATCGCTTCGAGCTTGCGGCGCTCGACCCGGCGGCGCTCGTCCGGGATGTCCTTCTCGTCGATCTGGCGGCGGCGCAGCGCCATGTCGTCGAGGCCGTAGAGGGTGAGGGTGTCGGCCGGCAGCCCGTCGCGGCCCGCGCGGCCGATCTCCTGGTAATAACCCTCGACGTTGGAGGGCATGTCGGCGTGGCAGACGAAGCGCACGTCCGGCTTGTTGATGCCCATGCCGAAGGCGACGGTCGCCACCATGACCATCCCGTCCTCCTGCAGAAAGGCGTCCTGGTTGCGCATGCGCGTGCCCTGGTCGAGGCCGGCATGGTAGGGCAGGGCGTTGACGCCCTCCTCCTGCAGCACCTGGGCGAGCTGCTCGGTGCGCTTGCGCGAGGAGCAGTAGACGATGCCGCTCTCGGCCCGGCGCGGGCGCAGGAAGCGGCTGATCTGGCGCGTGGCGTGCTCCTTGGGCGCGAAGGTCAGGCGGATGTTCGGCCGGTCGAAGGAGTGGACGAAGATCTCGGGCTGGCGGCCGGCCGGAAACAGCCGCTCGGTGATGTCGGCCCGGGTCGCGGTGTCGGCGGTGGCGGTCAGCGCCACCATCTGCACGCCGCCCAGCGCCTCGCGGGCGCGGGCGAGATCGCGGTACTCGGGCCGGAAATCGTGGCCCCATTGCGAGACGCAATGCGCCTCGTCCACCGCGAGGCGGCGCACGCCCGCGCTCTTCAGGGCCTCGATCAGCCCCTCCATCAGCAGCCGCTCGGGCGAGACGAACAGGAGCCGCAGGGCGCCGGCCCGGATCTGGCGCCACGCCGCCTTGGCCTTCGCCTCGTCCACCGTGGAGTTGAGCGTCGCGGCGGCGACGCCGAAGCCCTGCATCTGCTGTACCTGGTCGTGCATCAGCGCGATCAGGGGCGAGACCACCACGGTGAGCGAGCCCTCGACCAGGGCCGGCAGCTGGTAGGTCATCGACTTGCCCGACCCCGTCGGCATCACCGCCAGCACGTCGCGCCCGTCGAGCACGGCCCCGATCACCTCGGCCTGGCCGGAGCGGAAATCCTCGTACCCGAAGGTGGTGCGGAGGGCGGCGCGGGCCTCGTCGAGGCGTGAGGTCATCGGATCCCTGCGGGTGCTGCGAATGGTTGCGGAGGCTTCGATCGTCTTGCGGCCGGCCCGTGGGAACGTTAGCTATCGTGCGTCTCTACGGACCGATCCGCCATGCCCCTGACGATCCGCGACGAGGAGGTTGATCGCCTCGCCGAGACGCTGGCGTCCGACGCGGGCGTGAGCAAGGCGGAAGCCGTGCGTATGGCGCTGGCGAACGAAATTCAACGCCGCGAACAGTCGCTCTCCGCCTTCCGCGCGCGGATCAAGCCGATGCAGGATGCCCTTGCGGCCGCACCCAGGACCGGCCTCAAGGCCGACAAGGCCTTCTTCGACGAGCTGAACGGCGAGCCCTGATGTTCATCGATGCCTCGGCGCTCGTGGCCATCCTGCTGCGCGAGGCGGGTCACGCCGATCTCGAGCAACGTCTGCATGATGCGTCCGTCCGGTTGACGAGCGGGATCGCCATCTTCGAGGCGGTCCAGGCGATCGCACGGGAAACGAGACTGCCGCTTCAAGACGTCCAGCGCCTGCTAAATGCCTTCATGAGCGAGGCCGGAATCGAGGTCGTTCCGATCGCCGGCGAGGAGACGCGATCGGCCCTGGATGCCTGCCAGCGTTTCGGAAAGGGCCGCGGCCATCCCGCCCGGCTCAACTTGGGGGATTGCTTCGCCTACGCCTGCGCCACGACGCGCGGCGTTCCCCTGCTCTTCGTCGGCAACGACTTCGTCCACACCGACGTCGCGCGGGGTCTGGCCTGAGGCCCCTCAGGCCGGCCCGATCGACCCGTCGCCGACCGCCACCACGTCGCCGCGCCCGCCCAGTTCCGCGAACAGAGCCGGGTCTGCGCCCGTCATCCAGACCTGTCCCGGCAGGGCCTCCAGGGCGTCGAACAGTCCGGCGCGGCGGCGCGGGTCGAGGTGGGCGGCGACCTCGTCGAGGAGGACGAGGGGCGGCAGGCCGCTCATCCCCGCGACCAAGCGGGCATGCGCCAGCACGAGGCCGATCAGCAGCGCCTTCTGCTCGCCCGTCGAGGCGGTGCCGGCGGGCACGTCCTTGGGGCCGTGGCGCACGAGGAGGTCCGAGGCCTGGGGACCGGCGAGCGTGCGGCCGGCGGCCCGATCGCGAAGACGGTTCTGGCGCAGGGTCAGGCGGAAGCGGTCCTCCGCATCGACAGCGGGCCAGACCGCCACGAGGTCGTCAATGTCGCCGTCGAGCCGCACGCCGGCCCAGGGGAAGGGCGAGGCCTCGTCCCGGGTGTCGAGGATCAGCCGGTCGAGGCGCTCCACCGTCTCGCGGCGCGCCAGCGCCACCGCGATGGCGAGTTCCGCCACCTCGCGCTCCACCGCGTCGAGCCAGGGGCCGTCGTCCGGCCGCTCCTCCAGGAGCCGGTTGCGCGAGCGCAGGGCCCGCTCCATCGCGCTCACCCGGGCGCCGTGGCCGGCATCGACCGCCAGCACCAGCCGGTCGAGGAAGCGGCGCCGGTCGCCGGCCGGGCCGCGAAAGAGCGCGTCGAGGTCGGGGGTGAGCCAGACCACCCGCAGGTGTTCGGCGAAGGCGGTCGGGGAGGGGGCGCTCGCCCCGTCGATGCGGCAGAGGCGGCCGCCCCGCGCCTCCTCGCGGCTCTGCGGCGGCTCCCAGGCGGTGCCGACCCGGTGCTCCCCGTGCGGTCCGCTCAGGGTCAGCGAGACCGCGAAGCCCCCCGTGCCGCCCTCGCGGGCCATCGTCGAGAAATCCGCCCGGCGCAGGCCGCGCCCCGGCGCGAACAGCGAGAGCGCTTCGAGGATGTTGGTCTTGCCCGCCCCGTTCTCCCCGGCGAGCGCCACGAACCGGCGCCCGACGCCGAGGTCGAGCGCGGCGTGGTTGCGGAAGTCGCGGGCGATGAGGCGCGTGACGCGCAAGGGGTCCAGGGCGGCCATGGGCGTTGAGCCACCCAATCACTCGTCATCCGGGATGGTTGCAAGATCCCGTGCGCCATGCACCACGCGATCGATCGCCACGGCGTCGTCGAGGACGCGGTAGAGGATCGGGGAGGAGCCGAGCACGCTCATGGATTCAGTCGCGGGCACCGCGGGGAACCCCTCTCCCGTGCGGGCAGGGCAATCGCATATGGGAATTTTGTTCTCTCGGGCGTGAGCTGGTCGCAGACTTTTCGAGGGAACACCCCGCTGAAAAGAGTGGAAATTCCTCTTGGCATGGCGGAGCGAGAGAACGCCATTTCCATATGCGATTGCCCTGCCCGTGCGGGAGAGGGGCAGGGGATCGAAGATCCCGCGTGAGGGTCCAGGTGGAGCCGCAGTGAAACTCTGAGTGTGGTGAGGGGAGCGGAAGGATTCAGGCTGATCCACGACCCATCGTGCTGGCCGCGGCAGCGTTCCGCCTTCTTGCGGCTCCCTTCCCGGACCCTCATCCCTGCCCTTCTCCCGCACGGGAGAAGGGTTCCCCGCGCCTGATGATTGCCGGCGTCGCTCCCGGACCTGCGTCCTGCTTCGTCCGCCTGAGATGCCTCACGCCGCTGGCCGCGGTCACACCCGCATCGGCATCAGCACGTAGAGGGCCGGCGCGTCGTCCTTGTCCTGAATCAGCGTCGGGGAGCCGGGGTCGGCGAGGCGGAAGAGGGCGGTGTCGCCGTCGAGCTGCGCCGTGATGTCGAGGAGGTAGCGGGCGTTGAAGCCGATATCGAGCGGCGTCGCCTCGTAGTCGACGTCCAGCTCCTCGGTGGCGCTGCCGGAATCCGGGTTGTTGACCGACAGGGAGAGCCGTCCGCCGTTCATCGCGAGCTTCACGGCCCGGCCGCGCTCGGAGGAGATGGTCGAGACGCGGTCGACCGCCTTGGCGAACTGCTCGCGCTCGACCGTCAGGCGCTTGTCGTTCCCGGTCGGGATGACGCGCTGGTAGTCCGGGAAGGTGCCGTCGATGAGCTTCGAGATCAGGGTGACGCCGGTCGAGAAGCTGAACCGCACCTTGGCGGACGAGATCTCGATCCCGACGCTGTCGCCGCCGTCCTCCACGAGCTTCTGGATCTCGGCCACGGCCTTGCGCGGCACGATGATGCCCGGCAGGCCCTCGCTGCCCTCGGGGGCCGGCATCTCGACGCGCGCGAGGCGATGCCCGTCGGTGGCGACCGCGCGCAGCTTCAGCCCGCCCTCGGCCTCGATGGTGTGGAAGAAGATGCCGTTGAGGTAGTAGCGGGTCTCCTCGGTGGAGATCGCGAACTGGGTCTTGTCGATCAGCTTCTTCAGCTCGGCGGCTTGGAGCTGGAAGCGGTGCGGGAGTTCGCCCGCCGCGAGGTCGGGGAAGTCCGTCTCCGGCAGGGCGCCCAGGGTGAAGCGCGAGCGGCCGGAGCGGATCTGCATCTGGTTGGTGTCGCCGCTCGTCTCCAGGGAGACCTGGGCGCCGTCCGGCAGCTTGCGCACGATGTCGTAGATGACGTGGGCCGGCACCGTGGTGGCGCCGCCGTCGGCCACGTCGGCCGGGATCGTCTCGGTCACTTCGATGTCGAGGTCGGTGGCCTTGAGCTGCAGGCCCTCCGGGCTCGACCGCAGCAGCACGTTCGACAGGATCGGGATCGTGTTGCGCCGTTCCACGACGCGGTGCATGTGGCCGAGCGACCGAAGGAGGGCCGCGCGCTCGACTGTCACTCTCATGGGGGTGGTCCGCCGTCCTCAACCGTCCGGCCGTCCGGCCGGCGCCGCATCTCTCCCGTGCCCCGCACGGACCGGAACATTGGCGAAGCCGCACCCGTAAGGCAAGCCGGGGCCCCGGCGGCCTCCCGTGGAGAACCGCCCGAACCCCAGGGACAACGGTGGATCAGTCCTGCAGCATGCGCTTGAGGAGTTCGACCTCGTCGCTCAGGGCCGCATCCTCGCCGATCGCCTTCTCGATCTTGCGCACCGCGTGCAGTACCGTGGTGTGATCGCGCCCGCCGAAGCGGCGGCCGATCTCGGGCAGCGAGCGGAGCGTGAGCACCTTCGAGAGGTACATGGCGATCTGGCGCGGCTTGACCACGGCGGCGGTGCGCCGCTCCGAGAGGATGTCGGAGCGCGAGACGTTGTAGCGGCTCGCCACCAGCTTCTGGATGTCCTCGATCTTGACGCGCTTGGGCTCGCGGTTCTTGACGAGGTCGCGGATCGCCGTCTCGGCGGTCTCCAGGGTCACCGGGGCACCGGTGAGCGTCGCGTGGGCGAGGAGCCGGTTGACCGCCCCTTCGAGATCGCGCCCGTTCGCGGTGATCGCCTTGGCGACGTACTCGGCCACCGCCGGGCTCACCTCGAAGGCCGGGTGCGTGGCGCGCACCGCCTCCAGGCGCGATTGCAGGATGGTGGCGCGCAAAGCCTCGTCGAGGGTGCCGATCTCGACCACGAGACCGCCCGCGAGGCGCGAGCGCACGCGCTCGTCCAGGCTCTCCAGCTCGGTCGGCGGCCGGTCGGCGGCGGCCACCACCTGGCGCCCGGCATCGATCAGCGCGTTCAGCGTGTGGCCGAACTCCGCCTGGATCGAGCGGCCCTGGATGAACTGCACGTCGTCGAGGATCAGGACGTCGATGGCGCGCAGGCGCTCCTTGAAGGCCAGCGCGTTCTGGGTCTTCAGGGCGTTGACGAAGCCGTACATGAAGCGGTCGGCGGTGAGGTAGATCACCCGCCGGCCCTGGCTCTTGGCGGCGTGGCCGATCCCGTGCAGCAGGTGCGTCTTGCCCAGGCCGACGCCCGCGTGGAAGTAGAGCGGGTTGTAGAGGGGCGTGCTGCCCTCGTGCCCGGCCACGCGCTCGGCCGCCGCGTGCGCCAGCGCGTTCGAGCGCCCGACCACGAAGCTCTCGAAGGTCAGGCGCGGGTCGAGGGGGGCGCCGCTGAGATCCGCGGCTCCCTCGGCGCGTCCGGCGCGCTCGGGCTCGTGCGCCTCCATGGGCGGAGACGCCACCGGCGGGCGCAGGGACGCGGCCGGCTTGACGACGGCGACCGGGGCCCGCGGCTGTGCCATCGGCCCGCGCACGCCGACCTCGATGCTCTCGATGCCCTCCGCCTCGCTGCGGAAGTTGGCCAGCACCCGGTCGAGGTAATGGGACTCGATCCAGCTCTTGAGAAACCGGGTCGGGACCGTCAGCCGCGCGACGTCGCCCGTCACGTCCTGCAGTTCGAGGCGGGCGAACCAGCTCGCGAAAATGTCCTCGCCGAGTTCCGCCCGCAGGCGGCGCTTCACCCGCTGCCACGCCGCCGCATACTCGCTGCCGCCGCCGCTGCCGCTCCTGCCCGGATCGACCCCTTCTGCCAAGCTGCCGTCCACACGCATGATGGGTCCTCTCTCGGACCGCCCGCGGCTGCCCGCCTGCGGCCCGTACGCCGATACGCAACTCCCGACATGTCCCACTTCGAACCATGTCGGTCCTGGTTCAGGGCGCGGAGTCAACTACCCCCGGCGCCATCCCCGGCTTCCCCACGGGTCTATCAACAAGAAGTCTCGTTTCCCTTAAGGGCCGCTCCGCCCCGACATCCCGACGAATCATCGCTTGCGCGACCGCTCGCTCGGGCACGACTCGTCCTGCGGCGGCCCGCGGGCCGACGAGTCGGGTCGTGACTTGCGAATGTCGAAGGCAGGATCCGCCGGACGGCGAACCTCCGGAACGTTACGCTTTCCTGGTGAAGCTTCGCAACAGCGAGGCTTGGCCGGATGGTTAAGGAAGCGTTGAGGCCTCGCGCGGCCCACCGCCCGCGCACAGCTTGTCCCGGCCCAAGGCATTGGCGGCGCGCGATCTTCGCCGAGCCTGCGGAATCCGGCGCGGTCCCGCCGCCGGGGGACCGGCGGATGTCGAGAACGGGGAGCGTGCCGGGGATACGGCGGTGGACAGCGCCCGGGGAGCCCCGCGGGGCTTGACTCCCGGAAGGGCGCCGCCCCTCAGCCCTGCCCGGCGCGTCGGGCGCGGGCTTCCGCCAGCAGGCAGAGGAGTTCGAAGGCGATCGTCGCGCCGACCAGTGCGGTGGTGCCGCTGGGATCGAGGGGCGGGGCCACCTCCACGACGTCGGCCCCGATCAGGTCGAGCCCGCGCAGGGCGCGCACGAGGAAGAGCGCCTCGCGCGAGGTGAAGCCGCCGATCTCCGGCGTGCCGGTGCCGGGCGCGAAGGCGGGATCGAGGGCATCGATGTCGAAGCTGAGATAGGTCGGCCCCGATCCGACGATGGAGCGGGCCTCCGTGATCACGGCGGGCAGTCCCTGGGCGATCACGTTCTCCATCTCGATGATCCGGATGCCCTGGTCGAGCGCCCAGCGGCGCTCGTCGCGGGCGTAGAGCGTGCCGCGGATGCCGATCTGCACCGTGCGCCTGGGGTCGAGCACCCCGTCCTCGATCGCCCGGCGGAAGGGGGTGCCGTGGGTGAGGCGGGCGCCGCCGAAATAGCTGTCCGCCGTGTCGCTGTGGGCATCGACGTGGATCAGGCCCACCGGCGCCTGCGCCCCGACCACCCGCAGCAGCGGGTAGGTGACGAGGTGGTCGCCGCCGATGGCGAGCATCGTCATGCCGGCGGCGTGGAGCGGGCCGGCGAAGGCCTCGATGCGGGCCAGCGTGTCGGCCACGTCCACCGGATTGACCGGCACGTCGCCGAGATCCGCGCAGGCGCACAGCTCGTAGGGCGAGATGCCGGTGGCGTGATTGACGAGGCGCATCAGCGCCGATTGCTCGCGCACGCCGCGCGGCCCGAGCCGGGCGCCCGGCCGGTTGGTGGTGGCGCTGTCGAGCGGGATGCCGAACAGCCCGATCTCGACGCCGTCCCCGACCGCCGCGGCGGGCTCCCGCACGGGCAGGCGCATCAGGCTCGCGAGGCCGGCGAAGCGCGGCATCACCATGCCGGAGAGCGGCTGGAACCGCGCGAGTCGCGCCTGACGGGTGGAATCCTCGCTCATGCCGGACCTCTCTCCTGCGTGCCGCTGCTCGGCCAGTCCTAACGGTGCGGCGCACCGATGAGGAGTCGTGCGGGCGATTGCCCCGACGAGCCGCGTTGACGCTGCCCGGCGCCGCCGCTATAGCAGGCGCCTCGCGGACCCGCCGGCTCGCCCCGGCGGGGTTCCTGTGCTTTCAGCATCATGCCACGCGACGTCGTCCCGGTCCGATCGGGTCATCGCGCAATCGAGAATGAGGAAGACCGATGGCCAACACCACGTCGGCCAAGAAGATGACCCGCAAGATCGCCAAGCGCACGGCGATCAACCGCTCGCGCCGCAGCCGCATGCGCACCTTCATGCGCAAGGTCGAGGAGGCGATCGCCTCCGGCGACGCCGCCAGCGCCCAGGCGGCCCTGTCCGCCGCGCAGCCGGAGATCATGCGCGCGTCGCAGAAGGGCATCGTGCACAAGAACACGGCCTCCCGGAAGGTCTCGCGCCTCGCCGCGCGGGTGAAGGCCCTCCAGGCGTAAGCCGACCCTCGCTTCGGCGACGGGATCGAGCCCGGCCTCGCGCCGGGCTTTTTTCGTGCGCGCGGGCCGTCTGGGGTTGGCCTCATCCGTCACGACCGGGTGCCGATCGAGCTCGGGGAACCCCTCTCCCGTGCGGGAGAGGGGCAGGGGTGAGGGTCCCAGGAGGGTGCCGCAAGAAGGCGGGACGTAGCCGCTACCTGCACTGAGGCTGATTTCCGAAGCTGAACCGTTCCGCTCCCCTCACGATGCCCTCAGCTTCACTGCGGCTCCCTCCCGGGACCCTCATGTGGGATCTTCGATCCCCATGCCCTTCTCCCGCACGGGAGAAGGGTTCCCCGCGCTTGATGAGAGACGAACTGGACCCCGTGTCACGGCCCCGGATCGTTCGCCAGCGCGATCGGCTCGCCGTGGGGCGTCGCCGCCGCGGCGCGCGCGAAGGCGGCCTGCCGGTCGACCAGGGCATGGGCCGTGGTGACGCCGCGCGCGGCCACGAGCCGCTCAATCGTCTCCAGCCACAGGGCGTAATCCGCCGGCCGGTCGCCCTCGCGGCCGGCCTGTCCGAGCGCCTGCGCCCACTCGCTCCACGTGAACAGGCCGCGATCGTGCAGCGCCACGACCATCGCGAAGGTCTGGGCCTCCCAGGGTGCCGCGAAGGCCGGCGGCTCCTCCGGCCTCATGCGGCGCGTCCGCGCGCGGGTTCGAGGTAGCTCTCGAAGGCGTTGACCGAGACCGCGAGCCCCGGCTCGGCATCCTCGCCCCACAGCTCCACGCCCGCGAAGCGCACCGTGTAGAGCCATTGCGGCGCCTCACCGGCGAAATGCGCGTTCGAATCCGGAAAGATGAAGGTGCCGTGCACCCGCTCCACCACGCCGGTGCGCCCGCGAACGTAGCGCGGCAGCCGGGTGTGGCCGGGCGGGTTGATGGTCTTGGCCGTCACCTCGTCGCCCACCGCGAAGCGGGCCTGGGCCGGGCCGGGGCGGTCGCTCGGGAAGCCGCGGGCGAAGAGCGGCGCCACCTCCTCGGCCTGGAGCACGCGGGCGACCGGAGCGGGCGGCGTCAGCGCGGCGCCCGCCGTCAGTTCGCCCTCCGTCACGAGGCCGTGCTGGACCACCTGCTTCTCCAGTGCCCGGAACCAGATCCGGTAGTAGCTGGAGGTGAGGTACTCGCCGGGCGGCAGCGATTCGCGCGCGGCCCGGCTCGCGTCGAGGTTCCACGTGCCGGTGAGCCCCATCGCCATCGCCATCGCGAAGACGCGCCGCTCCCAGGGCGCGTGGAACCAGGGCTCGTCCGCCTCGAAGCCGACCGGCCCGAAGCCCTGCATGCCGCCGAGATCCTGCCCGCCGTTCATGAGCGCACCACTTGGTCGGGGGAGAGGGGAAGCCCGGTGCCGATCATGGCGTCGCGGGTGACGAGGTCGGCGAGTGCGGCCTCGTCGAGGTGGTCCGTGCCGGCCGGGCGCATCGGCAGGACCATGTAGCGGAGTTCCGCGGTCGAATCCCAGACGCGCAGGCGCGTCGTCTCGGGCAGCGTGACGCCGAACTCGGCCAGCACGCCGCGCGGGTCGATCACCGCCCGGGAGCGATAGGGCGGCGACTTGTACCAGACCGGCGGCAGGCCGAGCACCGGCCAGGGATAGCAGGAGCAGAGCGTGCAGACGACGAGGTTGTGCTCCTCGGGGCTGTTGGCCACCACCACCATGTGCTCGCCGCCCCGGCCGCCGAAGCCGAGCTCGCGGATCGCCGCCGTCGCGTCGTCGAGGAGCCGCGCCCGGTAGGCTGGATCGACCCAGGCCCGGGCCACGACCTGCGCGCCGTTGCGCGGGCCGATCTTCGACTCGTAGGTCTCGATCAGCGCGTCGAGGGCGGCCGGATCGACGTAGCCCTTCTCGACGAGGATCGATTCGAGGGCCCGCACCCGAAGGTCCATCGGCGAGAGCTCGCTGCCGTGGTGGTGCTCGTGGTCGTGATCGTGGTGGTGGTCGTGCGCCATGCCGTCTCTCCCGAAGTGAAGGATTAGACCGCCGCGCGCGGGGCGTCACCCGTCACGGCCGCACGGCCGGGGCCTCGACCGGCAATCCCGCCGCGCGCCGCATCAGGTGGAGTTCGAGGGCGACGTATTCGGGCGCGCCGAACGGGTAGGGCTCGGCCCGCATCCCGGTGAGGCAGTTGCGCAGGCGGCGCTGGAGCGAGCCGAGATCCTGCCATTCGAGCCGGTAGAGCGGGTAGCCGTTGGGGTGGCCCTGCGGGATCGTGCTCGCGCCGAGGCGCCGGCCCCAGAGCCCGTCGTGGCAATTCGCGCAGGAGAGGTCGAGCTGGCCGGTGCGCCGGGTGAACAGGCGCTCGCCCTCCGCCCGGGCCGGATCAAGCCGGGAATCGGCCGGCGGCGCCACCGGCAGGCCGCGCGCCTGCGCCGCCACAGCCGCCGTCAGCGCGAGGAGCGGGCGGCTCTCGGCGGAGAAGGGATCGGCCCCCTGGTGGCGCGTGCGGCACAGGTTGATCCGGCCCTGGAGGTCGACCGGGCGAGCCGTGGCCTCGTCCCAGGCCGGATAGCGCGCCGCGACCCCGCGCATCGCCGTGATCCCACCGTGGCAGCCGGCGCAGGCGGGCCGGCCTGTAAGCGGAGCCGTCGCCCAGGCCTCCTCCCCGTCGCCGACCCAGAGCAGGCCTGGATTGGCGGCCTCGTCCGTCTGCATGGCGCGCAGTTCCGGCGTCATCTGGTCGAAGCCGGAGCGCCGCTCGCCGGGCGCGATCTCGGCCGCCGCAGGCGCTGCCAGCAGCAGCGCGACGAAAACGGCGCGGCGCACGGCCTCAGGTCACCGTCAGGACGGCGCTCTCCGTCTGCGCGAATCCGTTGTCGCCGGTCCAGGTGAAGGTGAAGGTGCCGCTGCGCTCGGCCACCGTGGTGAAGGTCAGGTAGGGATTGGCGGAGGTGGCCGGGAAGAACTCGGCCCGAAACACCTCCTCGCCCTCGAAGCGGCAGACGAATTCCGTGATGATGTCGCGCGGAACGAGCCGGCCCTCGGGGCCGGGGCGGTAGCCCGTCTCCATCGGGTGCGAGATCAGCGTCTTGACCTCGATCACCGCGCCGGCCTTGGCGGTCTTGGGCAGGTTGATCAGGGTGCGGGCCATGCGCCTCAGCCCTCCACGCAGGCGGCGAGCGTCACGATCGCGTCGGCGGTCGCGGACCAGTAGCTGCCGTCGCTCATCTCGGCGATCGCCGTCACGGTCTGGGTGTCGGCGAGACGGATGCGGGTGGTGATCGCGGCGCGCCCGGCCTTGGGGCCGAGATGGACCGTGATCACGTTCGGCTGCGGGTTCTTGTCGTTGAACACCGCGATGCGGCGCACGAAGTCGGTGGCCGACATCGGCGAGTCCACGCTCACGGCGAGCGGCACCGCGTTGCCGTTCTCGACCAGCGGCGGCAGGTCGAGATGGACCCGGCCCGGCCGGATCTCGGCCTCGCCCGCGAAGCGCCGGATCGCCGCGGCGGTGGGCTCGCGCGGCGGGCGCGCGACGGCGAAGGCCCGCAGCGGCGCCAGGGCGATCAGCCCCGCGCCGCCGGCCAGCAGCCTGCGCCGGTCGGGTGTCCAGATCATCGACCCTCCCATCGGCCCTCCCGTCGGTCCTCTTCGCCCCGCAGCGTCGCGAGATACGCCACGACGTCCTCGATCTCGCCGGCCTCCAGGATCGGCCGGTCGCGCCACGCCGGCCCGACCCGGGTCAGGCCGTCCGTGCGGTAATACGAGGGCATCACGGTCGCCGGATTCAAGGCGCGGCCGTCCACGAGCCGCAGCCGCAGCTGGCCCGGCGAGAGCCGCGCCCCCACGCCCGCGAGGCTCGGCCCGATGTCGCCCTCCGGCCGCGCGCCCAGGCCCGCGTGGCAGAGGGTGCACAGGCCCTTGCGCGCATCGGTGGCGATGGCCCGGCCGCGGGCGGGGTCGCCGGCCTGCCCCGCGAGGGGAGCCGGAATGGCGTCTCCCTCGACCGTGTAGGGAGAGAGCGCGGGGAGCAGGATGAGGAGGGGGGCCGCGAGGGCGATCCTTCTCACGGTCCGCGCCGGGCCGGTGGTCGTGGGCGGCGCGGGGAACCCCTCTCCCGTGCGGGAGAGGGGCAGGGGATCGAAGATCCCGCGTGAGGGTCCCGGGAGGGTGCCGCAGGAAGACGCGTCGCTGCCGCTACCAGCACCACGGTCAGTGTTTGGAGCTGAACCGTTCCGCTCCCCGCACGACGGACCCAGCTTCACTGCGGCCCCACCTGGACCCTCACCCCTACCCCTCTCCCGCACGGGAGAGGGGATCCCGGGGGTCTCAAGTCGGTTGCTGCGAATGCAGAATTGGGCCGTCACCCGAACACGTCCGCCGTGATGGTCCGGTACCACGCCTCCGCGTAGGCGGCCTCGTCCCGGCGGGTCTCCATCGGGGCGTCGAGGGGGCTGGTGCCGCCCGCGCCCTCGATGTCGGCCAGCATGCCGTTGGCCGGCCGGTAGACCCCCGCCACCGAGATGCCGTAGCCGGGCGCGACGAGGCTGTAGCAGGTGTTGATGAGCTTCGGCGTCACCGGCGCGCGGCCGGCGAGCAGGTCGGCGACCGCCTCTGCGCAGACCTTCGCCTGGGCGTTGGCCGAGAAGGCGGATTTCGGCATCGCGCCTCCGATGCAGGCATCGCCGATGACGTGGATGCCCGGCACCAGCCGCGACTCGAACGTCACCGGATCGATCGGGCACCAGCCGGTGCGGTCGGCCACGCCGGCGGCCGTCGCGATCGGTGCGGCGCGCTGGGGCGGGATGATGCAGGCGAGCGCCGCCTTCACCTCCGAGAAATCGGTGCGGACCGTCATCGTCGCCGGATCGACCTCCGTCACCTGCCCGCCCGCCGCCAGCGGCACGTATTCGAGGTGGTCGGGATAAAGATCCTTCCAGGCCGCCTCGAACAGCTTCTGCTTGGAAAAAGTGTCCTTGGCGTCGAGCACGATGAGCTTGGAACGGGGTTTTCGCGTCTTGAGGACGTGCGCGATCAGGCTCGCCCGCTCGTAGGGGCCGGGCGGGCAGCGATAGGGGTTGGCCGGCACCGACAGCACCACCGTGCCGCCGTCCGGCAGGTCCGCGAGGCGCCGCGCCAGCAGTTCCGTCTGCGCCCCGGCCTTCCAGGCATGCGGCATCACCTCGGCCGCGGCCTCGTCGTAGCCGGGGATCGCGTCGAAGCGCAGCGCGATGCCGGGGGAGAGGATCAGGCGGTCGTAGGGGAGCCGGCTGCCGTCCGCGAGCGCCACCGTCCGCGCCCCGCCGTCGATCCCGGTCGCGACCGCGTGCACCACCGCGACGCCGCTCGCGCGCAGGCCCTCGTAGCCGAAGCGCTGCGCCGACAGCGGCTGGAGGCCGGCGATCACCTCGTTGCTGAACGGGCAGGCGGTGTAGGTGGTCTCGGCCTCCACCAGCGTCACGGCGAGGCCCGCGCGGTGCAGGGCACGGGCCGCCGAGGCGCCGCCGAAGCCGCCGCCCACCACGACGACGCGCCCGCGCGCACCCTGGCCCAAGGCCGGCGCGGCGGCGAGGCCCGCGAGGGCGCCGAGGAGCGCGCGGCGGCTCGGCCCGCTCACGGGGCGGCCTGCTGTTCGAGGTAGGCCGCGATGGCCCGGCTCTCCGCCTCGGTGAAGCCCCTGGCGATCCGGGTCATCACGGTGGCCGGGCGCTCGCCCGACCGGTAGGCGGCGAGCGCGGCGGCGGTGTCCGCCGCCGGGCGGCCGGTGAGCGGCGCGAAGGCACCCTCGCCGTGCGCCCCGTGGCAGCCTGTGCAGGAGGAGGCACCCGGCGGCGCGCGGACGGTCTCGGCCGCGGCGGGCGCCGCGCCGAGCCCGAGGAGCGCGAGGACGAGAAAGCTCCTCACGCGCGGCGCAGGTCCGCGTTCCTGAGCGGCATCTGCCGCACCCGCTTGCCGGTGGCGGCGAAGACCGCGTTCAGCACCGCGGGCGCCGCCACCGCGATGGTCGGCTCGCCCACCCCGCCGATGAAGCCGCCGGAGGGCACCAGCACGGTCTCGACCGCCGGCATGTCGTCGAGGCGCATCACCGGATAGGTGTCGAAGTTCGCCTGCTCGATCCGCCCGTCCTTGACCGTGCAGGCGCCGTAGAGGGCGGCCGAGAGGCCGTACACGAACGAGCCCTCGACCTGCGCCTCGATCTGCTGCGGGTTGATGGCGACGCCCGGGTCGGTGGCCGCGACGATGCGGTGGATCTTCACCTTGCCGTCCTGTGCCACCGACACCTCGGCGGCGCCCGCCACGTAGCTGCCGAAGCCCATGATCTGGGCGAGGCCGCGGTGGATGCCCGCGGGCGGCTTGCGGTCCCAGCCGATCCGCTCGGCCGCGGCGTTCAGCACCGCGAGGTGCTTGGGGTGGTTGGCCATCAGCTTGCGCCGGAAGGCGAGGGGATCCTGGCCGGCCGCGTGCGCCACCTCGTCGAGGAAGCATTCGAGGTAGATGGCGTTGGGGTTGGTGTTCACGCCCCGCCAGAAGCCCGGGATGATGGGCGGGTTGCGCATGGCGTGGTCGATGAGGAGGTTCGGGATCGTGTAGCCGATCGCCGCCTCCGCCCCGCTCGGGTTGAGGCCCTGGAAGGTCACCGGGTCCTTGCCGTCCGGCCCGAGCCGGCCCGGCAGGATCGTCGCCAGGATCGACTGGCCGGAGATGCGCATCTGCAGGCCGGTGAGGTTGCCGTCCCGGTCGAGGGCGGCGCGCATGCGGCACTGCGTGACCGGGTGGTACCGGCCATGCGTCATGTCCTCCTCGCGGGTCCAGATCAGCTTGACCGGCGTACCGGGCATCTCGCGGGCGATCAGGACGGCCTGTCGCACCCAGTCGTGGGTGGCGCCGCGGCGCCCGAAGCCGCCGCCGAGATGGATCTTGTAGACCTCGCACTGGCGCGGGGAGAGGCCGGCCGCCTCGGCGGTGGCGGCGAGCGCCGCCTCGCCGTTCTGGGTCGGGGTCCAGACCTCGCAGCGCTCCGGCGTCCAGCGCGCCGTCGCGTTCATCGGCTCCATGGTGGCGTGGTTCTGGAACGGGTAGGCGTAGGTGGCCTCCACCACCTTGGCGGCGTCCCGCAAGGCCGCCTGCACGTCGCCGGCCTTGTTGCCGACGAAGGCCTCCTGGGCGTCGAGCCCCTCCGCGAGCATCGCCGCGATGGTCTGGCTCGACACGGCCGCGTTCGGGCCCTCGTCCCAGACGACCGGCAGCGCGTCGAGGGCGGTCTTGGCGCGCCAGAAGGTGTCGGCGACCACCGCCACGCCGGTCTCGCCGACCTGCACCACCTTCTTCACGCCGGGCATGCCCGAGACGGCCGCCGCGTCGAAGCTCTTCACCTTGCCGCCCGTCACCGGGCAGTCGCGGATCGCGGCGTTGAGCATGCCGTCGAGCGTCAGGTCCATGCCGTAGATCTGGCTGCCGTCGAGCTTCGGCAGCGTGTCGAGGCGCTTCACCGACTGGCCCGCCACCGTCCAGTCCTTCGGATCCTTCAGGGGCGGATCCTTCGGCGGCTCCAGCGTGGCGGCGAGCGCCGCCATTTGGCCGTAGGTGGTGCTGCGCCCGGAGGCCGGATGGCTGATGACGCTTTTCTCGGCCCGGCAGGCGGAGGGCTCCACGCCCCACTCCCTGGCGGCCGCCGCGACCAGCATCATGCGGGCGGCGGCACCCCCCTTGCGCACCGCGACGTAGGATTCGCGGATGCCGCGGCTGCCGCCGGTGGAGAAATCGCCCCAGACGCGGTTGCGCGCGAGGTTCTCGCCCGGCGTCGGATACTCGGTCGTCACCTTCGACCAGTCGCAGGCGAGTTCCTCGGCGACGAGTTGGGCGAGGCCCGTGAGCGTGCCCTGGCCCATCTCGGAGCGGGCGATGCGGATCACCACCGTGTCGTCGGGGCGCACCACCACCCAGGCGTTGACCTCGGGGGTGCCGGGGGCGGCCTCGGCGTCGAGGGGCACGTGGAAGCCGAGGCTGAAGGCGCCCGCGGCGACGGCGGAGCCGGCCAGGAAGCCGCGGCGGGAGAGGGCGGGACGGGTCGTCGTCATGGCTCTCCTCCTTAGCCGCGGCCGACCTCGCCGCCTTCGGCGGCGAGCTTGATGCCGGCGAGCACCCGGTTGTAGGTGCCGCAGCGGCAGATGTTGGTGATCTCCTGGCGGATCTCCTGCTCGCTCGGCTTCGGGTTCTGGGCCAGGAGCGCCGCCGAGGCCATGATCATGCCCGACTGGCAGAAGCCGCATTGCGGCACGTCGAGGGCCGCCCAGGCCTTCTGCACCGGATGCGAGCGGTCGGGGCTCAGGCCCTCGATCGTCACGATCTTCTGCTCGGCGCTCACCGAGGAGACCGGCATGGAGCAGGAGCGCACGGCCTGCCCGTCGATATGCACCGTGCAGGCGCCGCATTGCGCGATGCCGCAGCCGTACTTGGTGCCGGTCAGCCCGGCCTGCTCGCGGATGACCCAGAGAAGCGGCGTGTCGGGCTCAGCCTCGACCTCGCGCACGGACCCGTTGATGGTCAGCTTGATCATGCTGGATCGCCCCCGCTCGGACGCGCGGGGAACCCGCGCCGGGATCAGGTCGGCCGAAACGAGGAAACCCGGCGGGAGGGCCGCCGGGGGTTCGGCCGCTCGGATACGAGCGGAAAAACTAGGCCGAGCGGCAGCGCTGTCAATTGACGGATGCGCGAGCGGCTTGTGCAGTTGGAGGTTGAGCAGACGGCTCCTTCACCGGCGATCGGCGCCGGCGTGCGCCCGCCTCAGCGGATCGTCGTGACGGTGGCGACCGAGGCCGTGTCCAGGCTCGGCTGCTGCGACGGATGGATGCCCCAGTAGGCGCGGCCCGCCGTGATGAGCAGCGCGAGGCTCCAGAACGCCGCGATGGCGATCCGGCGGGCACGCCGGTCCCCCGGCCCGGCCGCGGGGCAGGGCGCGGTCACGGACGGTTCGCCGAAGGGATCGAAGGCCGGCGTCCGGGACGAGGGGAAGGGCGTGGTCATGCGGGGAATGTCGCGTCCTGGCGCCCCGCGATCAATGGATGCGTCTTTCGAAGTTATGCCCGGATGGAGAAGCGCCTTCTCTCCCGAAAAGCGAAAGGGGAAGTTCCTTCCCGGGGCTCCGGAATCCGCTCCCGACGCCGGGCGGGGGCCCGGATTCGGGCCCCGATCCGGCGCCGTCCGCCTACTCGGCGGCTTCGCGGGCGGCGTAGCCGAGGCGCTGGTTGAGTTCGGCGATCAGCGTCACGGCGGCCTCGGCGATGACGGTGCCGGGCGGGAAGATCGCCGAGGCGCCCGCCTGCCGCAGCGCCTCGAAGTCGCCCGGCGGGATCACCCCGCCCACCACGATCATCACGTCGGGCCGCCCGGCCTCGGTCAGCGCCCGCTTCAGCTCCGGCACCAGCGTCAGGTGGCCGGCCGCCAGCGACGAGACGCCGACGATGTGCACGTCGTTCTCCACCGCCTGCCGCGCCGCCTCCTCGGGCGTGGCGAAGAGCGGCCCGATATCGACGTCGAAGCCGAGATCCGCGAAGGCCGAGGCGATCACCTTCTGGCCGCGGTCGTGCCCGTCCTGACCCATCTTGGCGACGAGGATGCGGGGCCGTCGGCCATCGGCCTCCTCGAACGCCTCGACGAGGCCCCGCACCCGCTCGACCGCTCCCGACATGCCGCCCATCTCCCGCTTGTAGACGCCCGAGATCGAGCGGATCTCGGCCTGGTGCCGGCCCCAGGAGCGCTCCAGCGCCGCCGAGATCTCGCCCACCGTCGCCTTGGCCCGCGCCGCCTCGACGGCGAGCGCCAGCAGGTTGCCGCTCCCGCCCGCGGCCTGCGTCAGTGCGTCGAGGGCGGCTGCGACCGCGCCCTCGTCCCGCTCGGCCCGCAGGCGCTTCAGCTTGTCGATCTGCAGCGAACGCACGTTGCCGTTGTCGACGCGCAGGAGGTCGATCGGCCGGTCGCCGTCCGGCTTGAACTTGTTGACGCCCACGATGGTCTGCTGGCCGGAATCGATCCGCGCCTGGGTGCGGGCCGCCGCCTCCTCGATGCGCAGCTTCGGGATGCCGGCCTCGATCGCCTTCGCCATGCCGCCGAGCGCCTCGACCTCCCGGATGTGCTCCCAGGCGCGGGCCGCCAGGTCGCGGGTCAGGCGCTCGACGTAGTAGGAGCCGCCCCAGGGATCGATGATCCGCATGGTGCCGCTCTCCTGTTGCAGGAAGAGCTGGGTGTTGCGGGCGATGCGGGCCGAGAAATCGGTGGGGAGCGCCAGCGCCTCGTCGAGCGCGTTGGTGTGGAGCGACTGCGTTCCGCCCTGCGTCGCCGCCATCGCCTCGACGCAGGTGCGCGTCACGTTGTTGAACACGTCCTGCGCGGTGAGCGACCAGCCGCTGGTCTGCGAGTGGGTGCGCAGCGCCAGCGATTTCTCGGATTTCGGCGAGAAATCCTTCACGAGCTTGGCCCAGAGCAGGCGCGCGGCCCGCATCTTCGCCACCTCCATGAAGAAGTTCATGCCGATCGCCCAGAAGAACGACAGGCGCGGGGCGAACTTGTCGATGGTCAGTCCGGCGGCGAGCCCGGCCCGGATGTACTCGACGCCGTCCGCGAGCGTGTAGGCGAGTTCGAGGTCCTGCGTCGCCCCGGCCTCCTGCATGTGGTAGCCGGAGATGGAGATCGAGTTGAACTTCGGCATGTGGGCCGAGGTGTAGCCGAAGATGTCCGAGATGATCCGCATCGACCCGGCCGGCGGGTAGATGTAGGTGTTGCGGACCATGAATTCTTTCAGGATGTCGTTCTGGATCGTGCCGGCGAGCTTTTCCGGCGGCACGCCCTGCTCCTCGGCCGCCACGATGTAGAGGGCCAGGATCGGCAGCACCGCGCCGTTCATGGTCATCGACACGGTCATCTGGTCGAGGGGGATCCCCGAGAACAGCGTGCGCATGTCGTAGATCGAGTCGATCGCCACGCCCGCCATGCCGACATCGCCCGACACGCGGGGATGGTCGGAATCGTAGCCGCGATGGGTGGCGAGGTCGAAGGCCACCGAGAGGCCCTTCTGGCCGGCCGCGAGGTTGCGCCGGTAGAAGGCGTTGGAATCCTCGGCCGTGGAGAAACCGGCATATTGCCGGATGGTCCAGGGCTGGGTGACGTACATGGTCGGGTAGGGGCCGCGCAGGAAGGGCGCGATGCCCGGATAGGTGTCGAGGAAGTCGAGGCCCTCGCGGTCGGCCGGGCCGTAGGTGCCCTTCACCGGGATGCCCTCGGGCGTCATCCAGGGCTCGGCCGTGCCGGCCGCCGGAGCGGAGGGCACCGGCGCGAACGCGATGCCGGCGAAATCCGGAATCCGGCTGGCGGTGCGACGGGGCTCCGTGTCGCGGGTCATGGCCTGTGACTCATCGTTGGCGTCGTTGGCCTCAGTATAGGCACGGGCTCCCGCCGACGCCATTGCGCGGGTCCTGGCCATAAGGTGGCACGGGAGGCGCGCCGGGAAAGGCGCCGCGGGTTCCTGCGCAGCCGCCACGCATGGTCCGCCGGAGGCGCGCGTGGGAGCCTCGCGGGACAACCGCCGAGACCAGCCCAGCGATGACCGACCTCGTCTACCGCCCGTTCGGGGCCTTCCGCCTGGGGCTCGCGATCCTGGTGGTGCAGCAGCATTTCCTCGCCAACCTCGCCCCGGAGGGCTTGAGCGCCGCGGCGCAGCCCTACGAGGTGGGCAGCCTCGCGGTGCTGGTCTTCTTCGCCCTGTCGGGCTTCGTGATCTGCGAGGCGGCGGACCGGGTCTATGCCGGACGGCCGGGCGCCTTCCTGGCAAACCGCCTGCTGCGGATCGTGCCGCTCTTCGTGGCCGCCACCCTCGCGACCATCGCGGTCTGCTGGCTCTTCGCGGTCCTGGGCACGCTGCGCCTCGACCGGGCCGGGGAGGGCCTGCCCGAGCACGCCTTCGCGGCCCGCAACCTCGCGGTCAATCTGCTCGGCTTCGTGCCGTTCTCGAACGTCGCGATGAGTTTCAAGTTCGTCTCGATCGCCTGGGCGGTGCGGCTGGAGATGCTGTTCTACGCCGCAATGGCCGGGGCGCTGGCCCTCGCGTGGCTGGGGATGCGCCTCGGCCGGGAGCGCTGGACGCTGGCGCGCACGAGTCTGGCCGTCGCGCTCGCCACCGCGCCGCTGTTCGGGCTCGCCATGCTGCGGCGGGCGCCCGAGACCTTCACCCTCGCCCCCTATTTCTGGTTCGGGGGCGCCCTGTACTTCGCGCTCGGCACCCGGAGCCGCGTCGCGGGCGCCGCGGTCGCCCTGTCGCTCGCGGCGATCGTGTGGGAGTTCACGGCGCGCGCGCCGCACCATCCCGGCCTCGGCTTCGAGCGGGCAGCCGGCATCCAGGTCGGGATGCTGCTCGCGATGCTGGCCGCGATCGCGATCCTGGCGCGGTGCCGCCTCGCCGGCTTGCTCGCCCCCTTGCGGCGGATCGACCGCGCCCTCGGTGACCTGACCTACGCGCTCTACCTGTCGCACCTCGCCGTGATGGTGCTGGTGCTCTCGGCGACGAGCGGCTTCACGCTCACGGGCTACCTCACCGGCCTCGCCCTGAGCCTGCCGGTGGCGGTCGGGCTTCACGCCCTGATCGAGCCGGCGGTCAGCCGCGCCAGGGACGCGATCCGGGGCGGGCGCCTCCCGCGCGTGCCCGGCCGGGAGCCCAGGCGGGCGCTCCAGCCGTCCTGACCCCTCGGCGGCAGCGGATCGGCGCGCCCGGCGTTGAAGGCGTGAGGCGGCTGCCCAGTTTCAGGCATGCACCTCACGCCCATGCTTTCGGAGTTTCGCGTCGTGCCGGATCGGTTCCTGCGAGGGGCGCTCGTCGCCGCCCTCGTGCTGCTCGCCCTGTTCGTGGCCCAGCCCTACGTCACCGGCCTCCTCTACTCGGTGGAACAGCCGCGGGCCATCACCCCGCGCGGCGACCTCGCGCCGGCCGAATCCTCGACCGTGGCGCTGTTCGAGCGCGCCGCGCCCTCGGTGGTCTACGTCTTCGCGCGCCGCGCGCCGCGCGCCCAGGACCTGATGCGGGATCCCTACAGCGGCCAGGGCGAGCAGGGCGGGGGCGACCAGACCGGCACCGGCTTCGTCTGGGACGCGGCCGGCCACATCGTCACGAACAACCACGTCATCCAGGGCGGCGGCGAGATCTCGGTGCGGCTCTCGACCGGCGAGACCGTGCCGGCGACGGTGGTCGGGACCGCGCCGAACTACGACCTCGCGGTGCTCAAGCTCGGGCGGGTGAGCAAGATGCCGCCGCCGATCGCCATCGGCTCCTCGGCGGACCTGAAGGTCGGGCAATCCGTCTACGCCATCGGCAACCCGTTCGGCCTCGACCACACGCTCACCACCGGCGTCATCAGCGCCCTGCAGCGGCGGCTGCCCACCGCCGAGGGGCGGGAGCTCTCGGGCGTCATCCAGACCGACGCGGCGATCAACCCGGGCAATTCGGGCGGGCCGCTGCTCGACTCGGCCGGCCGGGTGATCGGGGTCAACACCGCGATCTTCTCGCCCTCGGGCGCCAGCGCGGGCATCGGCTTCGCGGTGCCGATCGACGTGGTGAACCGGGTGGTGCCGGACCTGATCCGCACCGGCCGCACGCCGACGCCGGGCATCGGCATCGTGGCGGCGCAGGAGGAGGCGGCCGCCCAACTCGGCATCGACGGCGTCGTGGTGGTGCGGGTGGTGCGGGGCTCGCCAGCGGCTGCCGCCGGCCTGCGCGGCCTCGACCCGACGACCGGGGACATCGGCGACATCATCGTCGGGGCGAACGGCCGGCCGGTGCACCGGCTGGCCGACCTCACGGCGGTGATCCAGGCGGCCGGCGTCGGCCAGACCGTCGAACTCACCATCCTGCGCGACGGGCGCATGCGCACCCTCCAGGTCACGACGGCGGATATGGGCCAGCAGCGGCAGTGACGGGTTTCGCCGCTTGGCGCCGGGCGGCGCCCGGGCGTATGCTCGGCCCGGAGGATTTCCGCCATGAAATGCCTGCTTCCGCTGGCGGCCCTGCTCGTCGCCGCGGCCCCCGCCGCGGCCGGCGAGCGCGCGCCGCGCCCCCGCCTGTGCCCGCAGGACGCGCCGCCCGGCGTGCGCCTGCCGGACCGCCCCGAATGCCGCGCGGCCGAGGCCCGCGCGGTGCGGGCGGCCGAGCGCCCGGCCCCCGGCTTCATCAATCTCGGCAGCGGCACGCAGGTGCGCATCGGCGGCCGGGCCGCCTTCGAGGCCGGCACCCGCTGAGCGGCCCGTGCGCTGCCGCACCGCGCGGCCGGCGTCCCGGAACCTCCCCTGGGCCTCCTGCATTCGACAGGAGGCGAGACGGGAGAGCGCCATGATCCTTGCAGCCTGCGAAGGCCGTCAATGGCAGTACGAGATCGCGGATCACGCGGATGGCTACGTCGTCCTGATGCGTGATCTGGCGACCGGGGACGTCGATGCGGAGTTCGTCACGGTCTTCCGCACCATGCCGGTGGCGCTGGCCTTCGCGCAGATGTCGGCCGCCTTCGACCGTTTCGCGAGCGCCGAGGAGGACGACGAGGCGGAGGAAGCGGCCGATCTCGAAGATTGCGAGCGCGCCTTCATCGACCTCAGCAGCCGCCTGCACGATGGCGGCACCATGGGCAGCACGATCGAGGCCTGGGAGGTCCAGCGCGCGGGAGAACCGCGCCGCGCACTGCATTGAACGTCTCAGCGGCCTCGCGCCGACGCAAGGCCGCTGAGGTTCTCCGTCATCCTCTTGAACTGTCGCAGGGCCTCGGCGCCGGATCGGCAGCCACTGCCGCGAAATCTGCTTATCTCTTGCGGGCCTTGCGGGGCGGCGGAGCAGCACGGGCGGCTTCCGCCTCCGCGGCTTCCTTCACCAGGCGCATGGCTTTCAGGCGGGCCATGTTCTCGTCCCGGTGCCGGTTGGCCTTGTCCAGGTCGGACCACGCATCGGCTGCGGCCGCAGCCTGCATTCGCGCACGCGCCGCCCGGGTTTCCGCCCGGTCGCGGGCCGCGCTGTCTACTCCGGTCATCCTCGGCCTTTCGGCGGTCGGCTCCTCCGGACGTCCACGCTACCACGCCGTCCTGCCGCCGCCGTAGTCCATATAGGGCGCGGCGCCGCTGCGGCCAGGAGCGAGGGGGGGCGTCGGGCGCGCAGCGCCCGGGTTCAGGCCCCCAGCGCCGCCAAAGCGGCCCTGGCGGCGCGCTCGCCGTCGAGGGTCGCGCCGCCGACCGTCATGGCGCCGCCGCCGGCCGCCGCCTCGCCGGCGAGAAAGAGGCGTCCGCCCACGGGCCGGCGCAGGGCCTCGCGGGCCGGGAGCCGGCCGGGCTTGGCGACCGAGTAGCTGCCGCGGGCGTAGGGGTCGGTCCACCATGCGGCGAGACGCCCGCCGCGCAGGGCGGCCCGGGCCTTCGTGCCGAAGATCGCCGCCACCTCGTCGGCCGCCGCCGCCACGGCCGCAGCCTCGCCCGCCTCGCACAGGGCCCGGGCGCCGTCGCCGCCCGCGTGCAGCACCGCGACCGGGCGCCCGAAGGGCCGGACTTCGAGGTTGGCGGTGAGGCCGGGCTGGCCGGAGCGCACGATGATCGCGTCGCGCAGGTCGATGTCCGCGAGGCGGTCCGGATCGAGGGCGAGCGCCACCTTGGTGTAGGCGCCCATGCCCAGGCCCTCGATCGCCGCCGCGGTCTCGGCCGGGAGGGCGGGCGCGAAGCGGATGCCCTCGGCGGCGAGCACGCCCACCGGCACGGTCACGATGGCGAGCGTGGCGCGCAGGGTGCCGCCCGGCGTGTCGAGGGCGACGCCCGGCCCGCTCCAGTCGATCCGGCTCACCGGCATTCCGGTGCGCACCGGCAGGCCGGCATAGTGGCGCGCCACCAGGGCGCCGTAGCCGTCGACCCAGATGTCGTCGCCCGACCAGAGCTGGTCGTAATCGGCCGCCGAGACCCGCTCCGGCTCCTCCCCGAGCGAGAGGCGGGCGAGCCCCTGCGCGGCGGCCAGCACCGCCGGATCGTCCAGTCCCGCCGCGGCGCGGATCGAGCGGTCCGCCGCGGCCGGGTGCTCCAGGGCCGCGCTCAGGCGCGCGAAGCCGGTGCGGCGGCGCAGGCGGTCGGCATCGCTCGCGGGGGCCCCGTCGAGGAAGACCAGCGGCCAGGGGCCGGTCTCGTTGTCGGTGCGGCGCACGCCGTCCGCGAGCGCGATCGGCTTCCAGGGGTTGCGCTCGGCCCAGTGGATGTATTGCGGGCCGGCGTCGAAGGCCGCCTCCGGCCCGAGCGCCGCATCCGTGAAGGCCCGGCCGCCGATGCGGGGGCGGGCCTCCAGCACCACGACGCTGTGCCCGGTCCGGCGGATCGCCGCGGCCGCCGCCAGTCCGGCCGCGCCCGCCCCCACCACCGCGACCTCGACCTCGGCGGCCGCGCGGGCGCGGCCCGCCAGGGTCAGCGCCGCGGCGCCGGCCAGAAGGGAGCGGCGGGTGAGAGGCATGCAGGGTTCTGACATGCTGGGCCTGAATTTCTGGGCCTGCGATCCGTGAACGACGACAGATCGGCGCAGGCGACCGGGATTCAAGCGGGGCGTGCTGCCTCAGGGTCCTGCACGTGGGCCGTGAAGGCCAGCCGGCCCTGGTTGTGGCCGAGGTTGCGCGGCCGGCGCTCGGCCGCGAAGCCCGCCGCGCGCAGGAGCGCCAGCATGTCGGCCTCCGCGTACTGGCTGAGCCCGAGGCGCTGGCGCAGCGCGCGGTAATCGGAGAGGGCGGTGCGGGCGAGGCCGAGGAGCGCCGCGCCGAGGAAGCCGCCGGTCCCGGCGAAGGCCAGGAGCGCGCGGGCATCCGCGACCGGCCCGAGATCGGGCGGGATCACGTCGGCGAGGACGAGGGCGCCGCCCGGCTTGAGCGTGCGGCGCCACAGGCGCAGGGCCGATTCCAGCTCCGCGCGGGTGAGGTACTGCGCCACCGAATTCGCCACGATGAGGTCGAGGCTCGCGTCGGCCAAGCGCTCCAGCTCCTCGGGCGCCATCACGGCGATGCGCGGCTCGGCGGCGAAGCGGCGGGCCAGGGCCTCGCGCACCCGCGGGGCCGCGTCGCACAGGATCAGCCGGCCGCAGGCCCGCGCGACGCGGTCGGCCGAGAGGGCCTCGCCGCAGCCGTGATCGAGGACCTGCGCGTCCGGGTGGGGCACCAGCGCCGCGATCTCGCGGGCGAGGCCGGCATAGTGCAGCGTGCGGTGCCTGTCGTTGGCGTAGATCGGGTTGTCGCGGTTCCAGAACTCGCGCCAGCTCGCGGTCATGCGCGCGCCGTCAGGCGCCGAGGAGCAGAGCCGTCACCGCGCGGTCGATCGCCATGTAGAACACCGCGAAGGCGACCGCCGCGGCGAGGGCGAACTCCACCGCCTCGTTCGACAGCACCTGCGTGCGGCGCAGGGCCTCGCGGCCGAAATAGGTCGCCGCCCAGCCGAGCGTCAGCACGAGCGGCATCGCGAACAGGAACGACCACGTGCTCTCGACCCGGCCGCTGGTGGGGTCGAGGAGGGGGCGGATGTTGCGCACCCAGGGCGCGTAATGGGCGGCGACCAGCGCCGTGCCCCAGGCCAGCACCGCGGCGACGCCGAGATGGAAGGTGAACGCGCGGTGGAGGCGCGAGAAGGCGTCTGTGGCGATGGTCTGGCGGATGATCACTGGCAAGCCCCGAACGTCTCGTGCCCGCGACGATCGGCGTCGTCTTGGCGGGCGGAACCATTCCGACTTCTCGGTCGGGAGTTCGGGTTTTTTATGACGCGAGGCGAGCCGCGCAGGGAAGAGGGGGATTGCGCACGATGGCGTGACGGGAGGAATAGCCACGCCGTCTCAGGACTTGGCGCGGGGAACCCTTCTCCCGTGCGGGAGAAGGGCAGGGATGAGGGTCCCGGGAGGGTGCCGCAGTGAAGTGCTGAGGGTGGTGGGGGGAGCGGGGCGAGTCAGGATCGGCCACCCACCTCAGTGCTGGTAGCGGCAGCGTTCCGCCTGCTTGCTGCACCCTCCCGGGACCCTCACGCGGGATCTTCGATCCCCTGCCCCTCTCCCGCTCGGGAGAGGGGATCCCGCGCTACCCGTCCCTACGCGGTCGTGCCCTTCGCGTCGCGGATCAGCGAGACGAAGCGGTCGAACAGGTAGTGGCTGTCGCGCGGGCCGGGCGAGGCCTCGGGGTGGTACTGCACCGAAAAAGCCGGCCGGTCGGTGAGGGAGAGCCCGCAATTCGAGCCGTCGAACAGCGAGACGTGGGTCTCGACCGCGCTCTCGGGCAGGCTGGCGGGGTCGACCGCGAAGCCGTGGTTCATCGAGACGATCTCGACCTTGCCGGTGGTCTTGTCCTTCACCGGGTGGTTCGCGCCGTGGTGGCCCTGGCCCATCTTGACCGTGCGGCCCCCGAGCGCGAGGCCCATGAGCTGGTGCCCGAGGCAGATGCCGAAGGTCGGCACCTTGCGCTCCAGGAGGCTGCGGATCACCGGCACGGCGTACTCGCCGGTCGCGGCCGGATCGCCCGGGCCGTTCGACAGGAAGACGCCGTCCGGCTTGAGCGCCAGGATCTCCTCGGCGGTGGCGGTGGCCGGCACCACCGTGACGTCGCAGCCCGCCTGCGTCAGGAGCCGCAGGATGTTGCGCTTCACGCCGTAGTCGATGGCGACGACCCGCAGGCCCTCGCCCGCCGCCCGCGCGCCGTAGCCCTGGCCGAGCTGCCAGACCGTCTCGCCCCAGGCGGTGGTCTCGCGGCTGGTCACCGGCGGCACGAGGTCGAGCCCCTCCATGGTGGGCAGGTCGCGCGCCTTGGCCGTCAGGGCCTCGCGGTCGAAGCGGCCGTCGGGGGAATGGGCGATCATCGCGTTCGGCATGCCGCGGTCGCGGATCAGCGCGGTGAGCGCCCGGGTGTCGACGCCGGTGATGCCGATGATGCCGCGGGCCTTCAGCCACGCGTCGAGGTGGCTCGACGAGCGCCAGTTCGACGGGTTGGTCACCGCCGCGGCGATCACCGCCCCGCGCACGCCCGAGGCCGGCGCCTGGGCGAGGCTTTCCAGATCCTCGTCGTTGGTGCCAACATTGCCGATGTGCGGGAACGTGAAGGTGACGATCTGGCCGGCGTAGGAGGGGTCCGTCAGGATCTCCTGGTAGCCCGTCATCGCGGTGTTGAAGCAGACCTCGCCCGCGGCCTCGCCGGTGGCGCCGATGCCGAAACCTTCGAGGATGGTGCCGTCGGCGAGCACCAGGAGGGCGGTCGCGACCGGTTCGGCCCAGCCGTCGTGCGGCGCATGGGCGCCCGCGGCGTCGTCTTGCAGCATGATCAGGATCTCGCTTATGTCGCGGCGGACGAGACACACGCCCGAGGGCGGTCCGCGCGGGTCCGGCACGGCGTCTTTAAGGGGCGCGGCGCGATCCGGTCAATGTGGGGGCGCCTCGCCCGCCTGCCAAGTTCCTCGGGCTCAACGGAGATTGCGACCATCATGCTGCGGGAACGCCTCACGGCCGAGATGAAGGAGGCCATGAAGGCCGGCGACAAGGCGAAGCTCGCCACCGTCCGGCTGATCCAGGCCGCGCTCAAGGACCGGGACATCGAGGCCCGCGGTCTCGGCAAGGAGCCGCTGGCCGAGGACGACATCCTCGGGCTGCTTCAGAAGATGATCAAGCAGCGCAACGAATCGGCCGCGGTCTACGAGCAGGGCGGGCGCCCGGAGCTCGCCGCCTCGGAGCGCGCCGAGGTGGCGATCATCGAGACCTTCCTGCCCCGGCAGATGGACGAGGCCGAGACGCGGGCGGCGATCCAGGCGGCCATCGCCGAGACCGGCGCGGCCGGCCCCAAGGACATGGGCAAGGTCATCGGCGCCCTGAAGGGCCAGTATGCCGGCCGGATGGACTTCGCGAAGGCGAGCGGCCTCGTGAAGGGGATGCTGGCGGGCGGCTGACCCCTCAGGCGCTGCGCAGGGCTCCGATCTCGGCCCGCGCCGGCCGCGCGTCCGCGATGTGGAAGGCGCGCGGGCGCACGAACAGGAACCGGGCTGGGGTGCGGCGCACCAGCCGCTCCAGGGCGAGCGGGACGAGGACCGCCGCCACCGTCACGACGAGCGAGGCGAGGCCGATATCGGCGATGACGCCCGTCTTGACGAGCGCGATGCGGGTCGCGGCCATCGGCAGGAAGAACGCGAGGTAGATCACGATCGAGCGCTCGCCGACGTGCCGCAGCGCCGCCGTCACCGGGCCGCCGGCCCGGGTGAGCAGGGCGGCGCTCGCCACGATCGCGAGCGCGCCGGCCGTGCCGATGAGGAGGCTCACCACCGGCAGGCTCGCCAGCGTCGGGTGCGCCGGAAGGCCGGTGGGCGCGAAGGCCAGGATTCCGTTGAGCAGCGCCCAGGCGGCGAGCCCGGCGAGCGCGAGGCCCACCCGGGCGCGGGCCGCATCCGCCACGCGGAAGATGCGCTCGGCGAAGAGGGCGCCGCCCAGGAAGTAGACGTAGCGGGCGCAGAACTCGTCGACGAGGAGGATGCCCGTCTCGACCGGCAGGATCTCGATCAGCGCGGCGGCACCGAGCAGCAGCCACCAGGGCACCCGGCGCAGGAGCTTGGTGACCACCGAGAACACCGCCAGCAGGTAGATGAACCACAGCGTCGAGTAGGGCTCCACCAGCGCGTGCGCGAGGTGGGCCGCGAAGGCGCCGGGACCCGCCCCGTCGGTGATCGGCCCGTACTTCACCGCCGACTGGATCAGCGTCCAGAGCAGGTAGAAATAGGCGAAGTGCACCACGCGCCGGTCGCCGAACAGGCGCCAGTCCCGGTCGAGCACCCGCCCGACGAACAGGCCCGAGAGCAGGAAGAAGTCCGGGATGCGAAACGGCTTGGCGAAGGCCACGACCGTGTGCAGGAAGCCCTCGCCGCCCATCGCCTCGCCCACCCCGAGAGTCGAGTGCATCATCACCACGAGGACGATGCAGAGGCCTTTGGCGACATCGACCCAGGCGAGGCGGCCGGGGGCGGGCGGGGCGATGGGGGGCATGGCGGGCTCGCGCGGAAAGCAGTCGCCTCCGGTGTAGCCCGCCACTCGTAAAGACCCGGTCCCGCGCGAGCGCTCGAATCCGCGAGGCTCGCGCAACCTTGCGTTCACCGTGCCTGCCGGCGCGCCTCCCGGCGGTCGCGGGTCAGGCGCGTGGCGGCATGGAAGTCGTCGGGCTTGGTGCGCACCCAGGCGAGGAAGCGGGCGATCTCCGGATCCTCGCGCAGGCGCGCCACGTCGGCGAGGCGCCGGGCGATCTCCGCCTCGCTGTAGCGGGCATGGATCGCCGAATGGCAGATCTGGTGCAGCCGCACCGTCCCGTCGTGAGTGCCGCCCTTGAGCTTCGGCGTGAGGTGATGGCGGCTCTGGCGCGCGCCCGCCGGAATCCGCCGCTCGCAGAGCGGGCAGATCACCGGTGCGGCATGGCCCGGGCCGTGGGTCGTCGGATCGTCATCGCGCCAGCGCCGGCCTCGCCGCCCCACGCCCCGCCTCCCTGGATGCAAGCCGGACGCCCCGGCCCCCGCCATGTGGGAGGCGCCTCCCTCCGCGGCGAGGGGAGGGCGCACTGGCCGGTTCGCCGGCAATTGACAAAGGGGGCCGGGCCGCAGACAGTCCGGGCGTTCCGAGGGGGGCCCCACAGGGGGCTGAGAGTGGGGGCGAACCCCCTGACCCTTGAACCTGATCCGGGTCATACCGGCGGAGGGACGGGAACCACCACGCGCCAATTCCCCCGAACACCGCGGTCCATGTCCGGATCTCCTCCAGCCGGGAGAGATCCATGAACGCCCCCGTCATTCCCCCGAAGGACCTGCCCCCGAAGGGCCTGCCTCAGAGCGTCACGACCGGCCCGATCGCCGGCTCCGTGAAGGCCTATGCGAGCCCGAAAGACCGCCCCGACATCCGGGTCCCGTTCCGCGAGATCGCGCTCAGCGACCCGGCCGAGGCGCCAGTGCGGGTCTACGACCCGTCCGGCCCCTACACGGAGACGGAGGCCCGCGTCGACCTCGCGGGCGGGCTGCCGCAGCTGCGCGCGCCCTGGGTCGCGGCGCGCGGCTACGCCACCGTGACGCCGCGCGCGGTGAAGCCGGAGGATAACGGCTTCGTGCCCGAGGACCGGCTGGTGGCGCCCTGCCCGGCCGAGCGCACCATCCGGCGCGCCGCGCCCGGCCAGATGACCACCCAGTACGAGTTCGCGAAGGCCGGGATCATCACCGAGGAGATGATCTACGTCGCCCACCGCGAGAACCTGGGCCGGCAGGCGATGCTGGAGCAGGCGGAGGCGAAGATCGCCGACGGCGAGAGCTTCGGCGCCGCGCTCCCACCCTTCATCACCCCCGAATTCGTCCGCGACGAGGTGGCGCGCGGGCGGGCCATCATCCCGGCCAACATCAACCACACCGAACTCGAGCCGATGGCGATCGGCCGCAACTTCCTGGTCAAGATCAACGCCAACATCGGCAACTCGGCCGTCACCTCCTCGGCCGCCGAGGAGGTCGAGAAGATGGTCTGGGCGATCCGCTGGGGCGCCGACACCGTCATGGATCTCTCGACGGGCCGCAACATCCACAACATCCGCGGCTGGATCCTGCGCAACGCCCCCGTGCCGATCGGGACCGTGCCGATCTACCAGGCGCTGGAAAAGGTCGGCGGCGATCCGCTCAAGCTCGACTGGGAGGTGTTCAAGGATACGCTGATCGAGCAGGCCGAGCAGGGCGTCGACTACTTCACCATCCACGCGGGCGTGCGGCTCGCGCACGTGCCGCTGACCGCCCGCCGCGTCACCGGCATCGTCTCGCGCGGGGGCTCGATCATGGCGCGCTGGTGCCTCGCCGGGCACCGGGAATCGTTCCTCTACGAGCGGTTCGACGAGATCTGCGACATCATGCGGGCCTACGACGTCTCGTTCTCCCTCGGCGACGGCCTGCGCCCCGGCTCGATCGCGGATGCCAACGACGCGGCGCAGTTCGCCGAGCTGGAGACGCTGGGCGAACTCACCAAGGTGGCCTGGGACAAGGGCTGCCAGGTGATGATCGAGGGCCCCGGCCACGTGCCGATGCACAAGATCAAGGTGAACATGGAGAAGCAGCTTCGCGAATGCGGCGAGGCGCCCTTCTACACGCTCGGCCCGCTGACCACCGACGTGGCGCCCGGCTACGACCACATCACCTCGGGCATCGGCGCGGCGATGATCGGCTGGTTCGGCACCGCGATGCTCTGCTACGTCACGCCGAAGGAGCATCTGGGCCTGCCCAACCGCGACGACGTGAAGACCGGCGTGATCACCTACAAGATCGCCGCCCACGCCGCCGACCTCGCCAAGGGCCACCCGGCCGCGCAGGTCCGCGACGACGCCCTCTCGCGGGCCCGCTTCGACTTCCGCTGGGAGGACCAGTTCAACCTCTCGCTCGACCCCGACACGGCGCGCGCCTACCACGACGAGACGCTGCCCAAGGACGCCCACAAGGTCGCCCACTTCTGCTCGATGTGCGGGCCGAAATTCTGCTCGATGAAGATCACGCAGGACCTGCGGGCGGACGTGCTGGCGATGGAGGCGGCCGGCACGGTCGTTGGCGCCGCGCCCGCGATGAGCGAGGCGGACCGCGAGGCCGGCATGGCGGCGAAATCGGCGGAGTTCCTGGCCGAGGGCGGCAAGCTCTACGTCGACGCCGCCGAGTAGCGGACGAGGCCGGGCGCCGCGGGTCTGCCTGCGGCGCCCTCCCGGGACCCTCACGCGCGACCTTCGATCGCCTGCCCCTCTCCCGCACGGGCTTGCGGATTCACCCTTCGGGTCTGGCACGGTCTCCTCTCCCCGCGTGCGCAGGCCTGTCCGGGGAAAATCCCCGCGCCATCGATTGTCCCGGACAGCCGTGCGCCGATAGGGGCGGGACACGCGTCGCCGGATCGTTGCCGTTGATCCGGCGGACCGTTAGCCGGGCGCGCATAACCTGCGGATCCGGCATGACGCGATGGTGCGGGCAAGGCCCGTCCGGTGGAAATCCATCCGTTCGCGCAACGGCATGGCCGTTCAAGATGCGCCTGTTGCACCATCGCCCCGGCCCGGAGAAAGCGCGATTTTTTCGCGAACCCTTCACGGTTCTTTCACACAACGGCCGGACGGCCGGGCGGGATTAAGGTTCCGGTAGGGACGCGGATGCACTGATCGGGTCCATCGTGATCACCACGGGGACTCCCGATGATCGACATCCGCCCCCTCGCGGCGCCGCCCGGACCGGTGCCGATCGAGCCCGAGCCCCCGCCTTCGCCCGCGCGGAGCCGGCCCGAGCGCGATTCCGCGCCCCTCGACACCGCCGTCACCCTCGACCTCAGTCCGGAGGCGAAGCGCACGATCGCCGAGGGCCGGACCCCGCCGGCCGAGCCCGATCCGTCGCAGGTCCGCATCCGCCGCGATCCCGACACGCGCCTGATGGTCTTTCAGGTGCTCGACCCGGCTTCGGGCTCGATCATCGACCAGTTGCCGACCGAGCAGGCCCTTCGCGCCAAGACCTACGCGCGCGACGTGCAGACCACCCAGGCGACCGCGATCGGCACCACGGTGGCGCGCACCGCCTGAGGCCGGACGCGGGCACGAAAAAACCCCTCGCCCGGGTGGGCGAGGGGTTTCTCTCGTCGCGTCGCTGCCTGAGGATCAGCGGAACAGGGTGGCCATCCCGCCCTGCGACCGCCCGAGGCCCTGGCGCGCGACGGCGTTGTTGGGGTCGATCGCGGTGGCGCGCTGGTAGCTCTCGGTCGCCTCCTGGCGGCGGTTCGAGCGCTCGTAGGCGAGGCCGCGATAGGCCCAGGAATCCGCGTCCTTGTTGTTGACGTTGAGCGCCGCGTTGTAGTCCTCGATCGCCTTGTCGTACTGGTTCGTGGCGATCAGGCTCTGGCCGCGGGCGGCGTAGGGCGCGGCCACGAAGGGGTTGCGGTCGATGGCGGCGTCGAAGTCGCCGATCGCCGCGCGGTGCTGCCCCTGCGCCTGCCGCACCAGCCCGCGGGCGTGGTAGGCCTCGGCCGATTCCGGCGTCAGGCGGATCGCCTGGCTCAGGTCCGAATAGGCGGCCTCGAAGTTGCCCATCGCCCGCTGCACGTTCGCGCGCCCGATATAGGCGGCGCTGTAGTTCGGGTCGGCGCTGATCGCGCGGCTGAAATCCTGCAGCGCCGCGTCGTTGCGGCCCGACTGGCGCTGGGCGAGCGCCCGGTTGCTGTAGGCGGAGGCCGAGTTCGGATCGAGCTGCACCGCCTTGGTGAAGTCGGTGATCGCCTCGCCGTAATTCCCGGCCCGGGCGTAGGCGGCCCCGCGGGTGTTGTAGGCGGCGGCGTCGTTCGGGTTGCGCTGGACCACCTCGGAGAGCGAGGCGATGTTCACGTCGGTGGCGCCGGTTTTGTCCGCGTCGAGCACGGCGAACTGGCGCGTCGCGGTGGCGCGGCCGACGGTATCGCAGCCCGCGAGCGCCAGCGCGCCGAGCGCCGCCACCCCGACCATCACGGCCGTCCCCCTGCCCCGGCGCAGCACGATCGCTCTCTTCATCGCCCCTTCCCCCACGGCGGCAGCGCCGCACGTCCGTCCGTCATTCCTGCAACGGGTTGCACCCGGACCGCCCGCGGGCGCCCGGCTCGCGGAGCACGGTCCCGGATCGCGGTGAACGACGGCTTAAGATGCCTGTGGATTCCGGTTCACCCGGCGATGTGGCGAAGGTGTGGCTATGGCGCCCGCCCGGCTCGCGGGCGCACCCCCTGTGGCGGCGGGGCCTCACTCCGCCGGCTCTCACCCGGGAAGCAGGCGGGTGACGTGCCCCATCTTGCGGCCGGGCCGGGCCTTGCCCTTGCCGTACAGGTGGAGGTGGCTGTCGGGCTCGGCGAGGTAGTCGGGCCAGCGCAGGGCGGCCTCGCCCACGAGGTTCAGCATCTCGATCCGCGCGCCCCCGACCCGATCGGTGGCGCCGAGCGGCCAGCCGCAGATCGCCCGCACGTGCTGGGCGAATTGCGAGGTGAGCGCGCCCTCGATGGTCCAGTGCCCGGAATTGTGGACGCGCGGCGCGATCTCGTTGACGACGACGCCGGCCCGCCCGTCCGGCCCGCGCACCAGGAACATCTCGACCGCCAGCACGCCGACGTAATCCAGCGCCTCGGCGATCCGGCGGGCCACCGCCATCGCCTCCGCGGCAATCTCCGGCTCCATGCCGGGCGCCGGCACCAGGGTGCGGGCCAGGATGTGGTCGCGATGCTCGTTCCCGCAGGGGTCGAAGGCCGCGACGTCGCCCGAGGCCGTGCGGGCGGCCACGACCGAGACCTCGCTCTCGAAGGGCACGAATCCTTCGAGGATGCAGGGCTGGCCGCCGAGCGAGGCCATCACGGCGGCGGGGTCGATGGGCTCGCCCGGCCGCAGCATGCGCTGGCCCTTGCCGTCGTAGCCGAAGCGCCGGGTCTTGAGCACCGCCGGCAGGCCGAGATCGGCCATGGCGGCGGAAAGGCCCTGCGCGTCGTCCACGGCCCGGAACGGCGCCGTGGGAATGCCGAGGCCGGCCACGAAGCTCTTTTCGGTCAGCCGGTCCTGCGTGGTGGCGAGCGCATCGGCGCTCGGGTGGAGCGGGCGGATGCCGGCCAGGACCTCGGCGGTGCGGCGCGGGATGTTCTCGAACTCGTACGTGACCACGTCGACGCGAGCCGCGAAGGCCGCGAGCGCCGCCTCGTCGTCGTAGGCCGCCACCGTGGTGCTGCCCGCGACGTCGAAGGCCGGGCTGTCCGGGTCCGGGGCGTAGACGTGCACCTTGAGACCGTACTGCGCGGCCGCGACGGCGATCATGCGGCCGAGCTGGCCGCCACCGAGGATGCCGACCGTCGCGCCGGGCTTGAGAGGGGAGGGGGCCATCACGCGGACCGGTCGGGCCGTTCGGCGACCGCCTCGCTCTGGCGGGCGCGCCACGCGTCGAGCCGGCCCGCGAGATCGGGATCGTGCAGCGCCAGCACGGCGGCGGCGAGCAGCGCGGCGTTGACGGCCCCGGCCCGGCCGATCGCCAGGGTGCCGACCGGGATGCCGGCCGGCATCTGCACGATCGACAGCAGGCTGTCCTGCCCCGAGAGCGCCTTGGACTCGACCGGCACGCCGAAGACCGGGAGCGGCGTCAGGGCGGCCACCATCCCGGGCAGGTGCGCGGCTCCGCCCGCCCCCGCGATCACCACCCGGAACCCGGCCTCCCGCGCCCCCTTGGCGAAGGCGACGAGCCGGTCCGGCGTGCGGTGGGCCGAGACGATGCGGGCGTCGTACGGGATGTCGAGCGCGTCGAGGGTCTCGGCCGCGTGGCGCATCGTGGCCCAGTCCGACTGGCTGCCCATGATGACCGCGACCGGGGGCGATGCCGTCATGGTCGAGCCTTCAGCGTTGAGGGGTTGCACGGCGGACCGCCGGCCCGCCCGCCCGCACTACCCGCGCGGCCCCGCGCCCGCAACCGCCCGATGGTCGCCCCCAGGCGATGGCCGCCCTCAGGCGATGATGTCGGGCGTGAGCTGATCTTCCAGGAAGCTGATGCGGTCGCGCAGGACGAGCTTGCGCTTCTTGAGGCGCTGGATCTGCAGCCGGTCGCCGCCGGTGAGCTGCGTCAGCGCCTCGATCGCGTCGTCGAGGTCGCGATGCTCCTCCCGCAGCCGCGCCAGCTCGGCCTCGTACTCGGCCGCCGATTCAGCACTCAACTCGAACGCCATCATCGCCCTTCCCGACGCGTGCCGGGAGCATGCGCCAGCCGCCTGATTCCAGCAAGCGTGAAGCTTGAGGTGACTCTCCGCCACCCTCCCGCGGAACCGCTGCGTTCGTGCACCGCAGCAACGATTTGCCTTCGACAGGCGCCACGGTCTGTGGCAGGCTACGTAAATCGCAACCAAAACAGGAGGACTCGGCTGATGTCGCTGCAAACGCATCTGTCCGAACTCGAGCGCAAGCACGAGGCGCTCGAGCGCGAAATCCAGGACGCGATCTCCCACCCCTCGACCGACGATCTGCGCATCGTCGAACTCAAGCGACGCAAGCTTCACCTCAAGGACGAGATCAACCGCCTCCGCACCGGCTCCACGAGAGTCGTGCATTAGGCAGGCCCTGCCGGGTGGCGGGACGCGCCGAAGCGGCGCGACGCTGCGGTCGGCCGCCCCCCACGCCCGTCCACCGGATCGTCCGGACAGCACGCGGCGTCTCCCGGCATCACGGTCCGGTCCACTCGTTTCCAGCGTATTGACACGTCATCGCGCCGCGCCGCCCTGCATCGGGCGGCTGTGCGGCGCATGAATCATATATTCGTTGGCTGTTCCTCTTCGTCACGCCCGTGACGGACGCGGGCCGCAGCGGCGGACCTGCGCCTTGATCCACGACGGATGGCCTGCCCGGGTTTGCCCGGGCAGGTCGGTCGCGCCCGTCCGCTCGTCAGGCGACGATCGCGGCCGCCTCGCTCGCGCGGAACGCCGCACGGCCGCGCGCGGCCACGAGCAGCGAGCGCATCAGGTCCACCGTCGCCTGCGCGCAGGCGGCATCGGTCGCGAAGTCCCGCATCGCGTCCCGCGAGGGCAGGAGGGCTTCGAGGTCGTGATCGAGGGTGATCGGCGCCATCGCCCATTCGGCGAACAGCCGCTGCTCGATCGGCACGAGTTCGATCAATTCGACGCGGCGGTGCCGCAGGTCGCAGCAGATCCGCTCGAAGGTGGTCTCGATCGCCGGGAGCGAGCCCTCCAGCACCTGCAGGAAGACGCCGTGCGCCTGCAGGAGGGATCCGGTGAGCCCGTCGGCGGCGTTGCGCCGCTGCGAGGTCGCGACGATCTCGCCGAGATGCTGGCGGATCGTCGCCTCGCTGCCGACCATGGCGATGTCGCTGCGGTAGAGGAGTCGGTGAAGCGTCATGCCGGCTGTTTCCTCAGAGCATCGTCCGACGAGGAGGAGCCCGGTCCGTCGCGGAGCATGCGGCAGGATCGAAGGGCTGGGGGAGGCTGGCCGCTCGCGCCGGAGCGGCTGTCCTAGGCCGTGGCGGCGAGGGGATGGGTGTCGCGAAACAGGGCGGCGATGCGGGCCGCCGGCACCGGCCGGCTGATCAGGTAGCCCTGGATCTGGTCGCAGCCCTCGTCCGCGATGAAGCGGGATTGCTGGTCGGTCTCGACGCCCTCGGCCGTCGTCTTGATGCCGAGGCTCGACCCGAGCGTCGCGATGGCCCGGACGATCGCGGCGCTGTCGCGGTCGTCCGGGACCCGGCGCACGAAGGACTGGTCGATCTTGATCTTGTCGAACGGGAACCGGTGCAGGGTGCTGAGGCTCGAATAGCCGGTGCCGAAATCGTCCATCGAGATGCGGATGCCCTCCGCCCGCAGCTCGCGCAGGACCGCGAAGGCGCGCTCCTCGTCCTGCATCAGGGTGCCCTCGGTGATCTCGATCTCCAGGCGCGAGCCCGGCAGGCCCGTCTCGGCCAGGATGCCCCGGATCATCGCGACGATCCGGGGCTCGCGCACCTGCACGGGCGAGAGGTTGACCGCCACCGTGAGGCTGTCCGGCCAGGTCCGCGCCTCGGCGCAGGCCGTGCGCAGCACCCATTCGCCGATCGCGTTGATCAGCCCGGTCTCTTCCGCGAGCGGGATGAACTGCGCGGGCGAGACGAGGCCGCGCTTGGGATGGTGCCAGCGGATCAGGGCCTCGGCCCCGTCGTAGCGCCCGCTCTGCGCGTCGACCTGCGGCTGGTAGTGGAGTTCGAATTCCTGCCGGGCGATGGCGCCGCGCAGGTCGAGCTCGAGGGTGCGGCGGGCCTGCATGCGGGCGTTCATGCCGTCCTCGAACATCCGGTAGCCGCCGCGGCCGTCCTCCTTGGCCCCGTAGAGGGCGAGGTCGGCGTTGCGCATGAGCTGCTCCGGCGTGGCCCCGTCGTTGGGCGCGAGCGCGATCCCGATGCTGGTGCCGACGTTGAGGATGTGCCCGTCGATCAGGAAGGGCCGGGTGAGGATGTCGATCACCCGCTCGGCGACCGGCTGGATCGCCCCGAGGTCGGTGGCGCCGGACTTGAGGATGGCGAACTCGTCGCCGCCGAGCCGCGCCACCAAGTCTCCGTCGCGCACCACCCGCTGCAGGCGCTGGGCCGCCCGGCGCAGCAGCTCGTCGCCCATGCCGTGGCCGAGCGTGTCGTTGACGATCTTGAAGCGGTCGAGGTCGAGGGTGAGGAGCGCGAAGGCCGCATCCTCGGCCCGCCGCGAGGCGTACCGCTCGGCCAGCGCGGTGTTGAACTGGAGCCGGTTGGGGAGGCCGGTGAGCGTGTCGTGATGGGCGAGGCGGTGCATCGCCGCCTCGGCGCGCAGGCGCTCGCGCTGGTCACGCACGGCGACGACGCGGTGCGGCTTGCCCTCGATGGCGATGGCCTGCGCGATCACCCGGACCGGAACCGCGCCCTCGCTCGCTCCCGCTCCTGACAGGAGCGCGTCCGCCTCGTGCGTGAACGGGATCTCGGCCGCCGACAGGCCGGGGAGCAGCGCGGCGAGGGGGCGGCCGATCACCGCGTCGCGGCTCAGGCCCAGCACCCGCTCCAGGCTGCGGTTGACCCCGGTCACGGTGTCGCCGTCGCAGATCAGCAGGCCCTCCACGGCGATATCGGCGAGGTCGCGCAGGCGCTGGCTCTCGGCGGCGCGGCGGCGGCGGGCGAGGACGTGCAGCCGCAGCGCCATCAGCGCCGCGCCCAGGATCGCGAAGGCGACGTTGGCGGTGAGGATGGTCAGCACCGTCGCGTCGAGCGTGCGGCCCGGGAGGCCGATGCGCGGATCGTAGACCAGCGTGACCGCGCTCATGCCGACGAAGTGCGTCACGCACACCCCCAGCAGCAGCGCCACCGGGGCGAGGTTGTGCAGCCGGGGCCGGGGCGAGAGCGCGAGCAGCGCCGAGACCACCGCGAGCGCCGTCCCGACCACCACCGAGACGGCGACCGCCCCGGAATCCCAGGCGAGCGTGCCCTGAATGCGGTAGCCGCTCATGCCGGTGTAGTGCATCGCCGAGATCGCGAGGCCGACGAGCGCCCCCCCGAGGATCCGCCATGGCACGCTCCGGCCGACGAGGGCCGCCGCGAAGCCCGCCCCCACGACCGCGACCGCGATCAGGAACGACGTGGCGGTGGTCAGGATGTCGAAGCCGAACGCGGTCCCGGGCTCGTAGGCCAGCATGGCGATGAAGTGCGTGGCCCAGATGGCCGAACTCGTCGTCAGCACCCCGGCGGTGGCCCAGCCCGCGCGCTGCCGCCAGTCCGCGCACCGGAAGGCCTGCCGGCCGAGCGCGAAGGTGGAGTAGCAGCCGAGTGCGCAGATCAGGGCGGCGACCGCGACCAGACGCAGATCGTGCTGCTGCGTGAGGCAGGTCATGAGGGCGGTCATCGGCGGGATCTCGCGCGGAAGACGCGGCCGGCACGCCCGGACGAGCGGGTGCGAAGGCGCGACGGAGCTGACCTGCCCACCATGATCCGCGCTGATTTAACGTGACGTTATCGTCGGATTCCTAATCTATGACATTAACTTGGATGTATACTGCTGTATCCGGGTAGTCTCGCTGCGTATCGGAACGATACGGGCCTCAGTGGAAATTCTTCATTCGAGCTGACGGACAGGCTCGGGAAGTGCGTCCGATCGCGTTGCATGGGCTGGGCGGTGCGATTTCTGCCGTGTGCGGACCCGGACTCGTCCGGCGGCGTCGGGACTTCAGGCACACCTGCGGAAGCTTCGCCCCGGCGACTGGCCGGGGCGATCCGCCGGGGCGGGAGATCGGCGGGCCGGGCTACTCGGCCGCAGCCGCCGGCAGGCTGGCTCTCTCGCGCGCCACCTGCGTGACGCCCGCGAAGTCGGTCTTGCCCGAGCCGAGCTGCGGCAATTTGTCGACGACCACGATCTCGGCCGGGACCATCAGCTCGCTCATGCCCCGGCCGCGGGCATGGGCCTGGAACGCGGCCCGGGCCGCGTCGCGTCGCTCGGTCACTCGGACCAGCCGCTCGCCCTTGCGGGGGTCGGGCACCGCCGCCACGGCGGAGGCCGCGTCGGGCCACAGCTCGGCGGCGGCGGCCTCCACGGCGGCGAGCGAGATCATCTCGCCGCCGATCTTGGCGAAGCGCTTGGCGCGGCCCTGGATGGTGATGAAGCCCTCCGGGTCGATCGTCACGATGTCGCCGGTGTCGTGCCAGCCCTCCGCGGGCGGCTCCAGCACGCCCGGCTTCTCGGCCCGCAGGTAGCCCAGCATCACGTTGGGGCCGCGCACGTACAGGCGCCCGCCCTCCGGCACGCCGGGCACGGGTTCGAGCCGCGCCTCCATGCCGGGCATGATCCGCCCCACCGTGCCGAAGCGGTTGAACATCGGCGTGTTGAGGGCGAGCACCGGCGCGGTCTCGGTGACCCCGTAGCCTTCGAGGATGCGCAGGCCGAATTTTTCCGCGTAGGTCTTGCGGGTGGCGGCCTTCACCGGTTCGGCGCCCGCCAGGATGTAGCGCAGGGAGCGGAAGTCGTAGGGGTGCGCGGCGCGGGCGTAGCCCGTCAGGAAGGTGTCGGTGCCGAACAGGATGGTGGCGTTCGAGCCGTAGACCAGCTCGGGCACGATCCGGTAGTGCAGCGGCGACGGGTAGAGGTAGATCGGCACGCCCGAGACCAGCGGCAGCACCAGCCCCACGGTGAGCCCGAAGGAGTGGAACACCGGCAGCACGTTGAAGACCTTGTCGGTGCGGCCGAAATCGATGCGGGCCTGGGCCTGCGCGGCGTTCGCCAGCATGTTGCGGTGGGAGAGCACCACGCCCTTCGGCAGGCCCTCGCTGCCAGAGGTGAACAGGATCGCGGCCGGATCGTCGGGGCGGCGCAGGGCGCGCGCCCGGCGCCAGTTGAGGAAGCCGTCGATCTTGTCGAGGAGCCCCACGCCCGCGCGCACGTCCTCCAGGTAGACGATGCGCAGGCTCTGCGAGAGGCCGGCCACCAGCGCGTCGAGCCGCCCCTTCTCCACGAAGGCCCGCGAGGTGACGATGGCCTCGACCTCCGCGGCGCGGCAGGCGCTCAGGATGTTGGCCGCGCCCGCCGTGAAGTTGATCATCGCCGGCACGCGCCCGGCCGACATCAGGCCGAGGATCGCGACGGCGGCGCCGTTGGCGTTGGGCAGCATCACCCCGACCGCGCGGCCGGCCGGCGCCAGCGGCGCCAGCTTGCCGCCCAGCACCCGGGCGCCCACGAGGAGCCGGTGGTAGCTGAGCCGGCCGGTGACCGGATCCTCGACGGCGATGCGGCGCGCGCCCTCGCGCCCGGCCGCCTCGACCACGGCGCGGAAGACCGTGCGGTCGGTCGGCGCGGTGCGGAAGATCAGGTCCGACATGATCCCGTAGAGCGCCGCGCCCGCGGCCTGCCGGCGCTGCTTGCCCTTGAGCGCCGGATCGACCGAGAGGCGCACCGGTTCGAGGACCGTCACGGTGATCTTCGGCCACCATTGCCGGCGCACCTGCGCCCGGGAGAGGCGCGAGAACTGGGTGCGCTCCGGCCCGTCGATCTTCACCGGCACCACCATCGCCCCCGACTTGTCGGCGATGAGGCCCGCCCCGTCGTAGACCTTCATCAGGCTGCCGGTCACGGTGAGGCGCCCCTCGGGGAAGATGATCAGGGTGTCGCCGCCCTTGACCGCGTTGATGAGCCGGCGCGTCGCCATCGGCTTGGTGGGATCGAGCGGCAGCGCCCGGGTGAGCCACAGGAAGGGCTTCACCCACCATCTCTGCGCGATGCCGTGGTCGATCGCGAAGGTGGGCTCGCGCTCGGTGAGCGTGAGGGCGAGGCCGCCGTCGAGGAAGCTCACGTGGTTCAGCGCGATGATGGCGTTGGGGCCGGCCTTGTCGAGGTTTTCCAGGCCCCGCACCTCCATGCGGTAGAAGGCGCGGAACAGGATCGACAGGAAGTCCCGGAAGGCGCTCGTCGGCAGCACGGCGAGGATCGCGACGCCGGCCGCCAAGTTGGCGAGCGCCACGACGACGAACAGCCCGGCGCCCGAGAGCCCGGCCCGCTGCAGGCCGGCGATCAGCACCGCCCCCAGCACGATCAGGCCGGCCGAGAGCACGTTGGCGGCGGCGATCACCCGCGCGCGGCGCTCCTTGGGCGTCCAGGCCTGGAGCGCCGCGAAGGAGGGCACGATGAACAGGCCGGCGGCGGCGGCGAGCAGCGCGAAATCGACGGCGATGCGCAGGCCGTGCAGGCTCGCCAGGAAGGCGCCGGCCGAGAGCGGCGCGGCGGGCGGCACCGTCGTGGCGGCGCAATAGGCGAGGTCGAGGGAGACGAAGCCCATGACCAGCGCGGCGATCGGGGTGGGCAGGAGCACGATCCGCCCGGCGCAGAGCCAAGAGGCGAGGCCCGACCCCACCGCCACGCCGACCGAGAACAGCGCGAGCATGGCGGTCACGACGCTCTCGTCGCCGCCGAAGCTGCCCTTCACCACGGCCGGCAGCAGCGCGAGCACCACCGCGCCGATGAGCCAGAACCAGCTCGTGATCAGGCCGGTGCGCCACAGGCGGGTGTCGGCGTAGAGGTCGCGCACGAGGCCCACCGTCGAGCGCAGCACGTTGCGGTCGACGTAGAGGTCGGGCGCCGCCTCGCCGGTGGGCGGGATGAGCAGGCTCGCCGCCCAGCACAGCACCGCGAAGCCGACCACCAGGGCGCCGAAGAGCGGGGCGCCGCCATGCGTGGCCGCGAGGCCCCCGGCGATGGTGCCCCCGAGGATCGCCAGGAAGGTCGCCGCCTCGATGAGCGCGTTGCCGGCGGGCAGCTCGGACCGCACCAGATGATCGGGCAGGATGCCGTACTTGATCGGCCCGAACAGGGCCGCGATGGCCCCGAACATCACCAGCGCCACGAACAGGATCGGCACGGAGGCGAGCCAGAAGCCCAGCACCGCCACGCAGGCGGCCCCGATCTCCGCCGCCTTGAGGCGGCGCGTGAGCCACGCCTTGTCGTGCCGGTCGGCGAGTTCGCCCCCGAGCCCGGAGAGGAAGAAGAAGGGCGCGATGAAGGCCGCGCCCGCGAGCGTGACCAGGGCCGCCGACCCGCCGTCCACGGCGCCGCCCGCGCCCCCGACCCCGAACAGGATCAGGAACACCAGCGCGTTCTTGAGGAAGTTGTCGTTGAAGGCGGAGAAGAACTGGCACCAGAACAGCGGCGCGAAGCGCCGGGTGGCCATCAGCGATCCGGACATGGTCTGTCTGACCCCTCGTCGGTGGCGGGACGCCGCGCAGGGCCGGCATCGGGAGCGATGTGCCGGCACTCTAAGCATCATTCGTGGAAGTGGGCACCGGTTTGGCGGCGAAATTGATGCAGGGTGGAGCGCATCGAACGCCGGATTGGTCACCGGACCGGTAACAGGAACGACGCAGGACCGAGACCCTGACCAGGGGCCTCGGGCCGTCCTGCCGGGAGGCTCACTCCTTGCTCATCTCCATCAGCAGGCGCTCGGCCCGGGCGTCCTCGATCCGGTTGACCATGCGCTTGCCCTCGTGGACGTCGCGCACCGTCTTGACCAGGGTGACGCAGGACTGGACCAGCATGGTCACGCCCATGGCGAGGTAGCCCTTGATCCAGAGGTCGAGCGGCAGGAACAGGATCCCGCCGGCCACCATGGTGGCGGAGCCGATGAAGGAGGCGTACGTGAAGGCGACCCAGGCCGAGGTGTGCGTCTGGGCGGTCTGCGTGCTCATGGGATGAATCCTTTGGCTGGCGGGAGACGGGTCGGGCGGGGATCAGGCGGCCGGTGTGCCGGCATTCGGCGTGCCGGCGGTCGGTGTGCCGGCGGCCTTGGCGCGCAGGCGCTCCATCACGCCCGCGGCGCTGGGCTTGGTGCGCGGGCCGAAGCCGGCCGCTTCGAGCCGCTCGGCGACGCCGGCGGGCTCGGCCGCGTCGATGACCGCGAGGGCCTCGGCCACGGCGGTCTCGCGCGCCTGCCGCTCGCGCAGGCGGCGCAGCGTCGCCTGCGCGTCCGCGAGCGCCGCGGCGGCGCCCGGCACGCCCTCGCCCCGGCGCGTCCGCAGGCGCCGCACCGCCTCGGCGGCCTCCGCGAGGCGCCGGCCCCGCTCCAGCTCGGCGAGCTGGCGCCCGCCCTCCCGCACCGTGCGCCGCAGGGCCTCGACCTCGCTCGAGAAGGCGGCGCGCGCCGCGCGCAGGCCCTCGATCTCGGCCTCCAGCCCGGCGATGGCCTCCGCGGCCTCCGTGGCGAGGTCCTCGCGCCCGCCCGCCAGCGCCGCGACGGCGCGCTGCTCCAGGTCGGCGAGCCGGGCCGCGAGCGCGGCCTCGTGCTTGGCGTCGGCGCCCTCCTGCGCCACCGCGTGGGCGAGCGCGCGGCGGCTCCCGTCGAGGGCTGCGGCGGCCTCGCGGATCTGCTGGTCGAGCAGCGGCAGGGCATTCTGGTCGATGAGGTCCTCGCAGGCGCGGGCGGCGGCACCGCGGGCGAGAGTGGCGAAGATCTTGAGCATGAGGGGCTCCGGTTTCGTGAACGTTGTTCACGGATGCACCCTCCCACAGCTTTGAACGGCGTTCAAGCCTTTTTTTGAACGCCGTTCACGAAAGGAGCGCGGATGAGCACGGAGGAGCGCCGCGAGCAGTTGCGGGCCGCCCTGATCGACGCCGCCGAGGCGGCGATCGTCCAGGGGGGGCTCGGTGCCCTCAAGGCGCGCGACCTGGCCCGGGAGGCCGGCTGCGCGGTCGGTGCGATCTACACGGTCTTCCCCGATCTCGACGCCCTGATCCTGAGCGTGAACCTGCGCACGCTGCACCTGTTCGAGAGCACCATCACGGCAGTGCGGACCGCGACCGCCGAGGGGAGCGGACCGCCCGACCCCGAGGCGGCCATCGGCGACCTCGTGCGGCTGGCCGTGAGCTACCAGTGCTTCGCCATGGAGCACCCGACCCGCTGGCGGGCGCTCTTCCAGCACCGCATGGCCGCGATGCCGCCGGACTGGTACATGCGCGAGCAGGTGCGGCTCTTCCGGCACATCGAGGCGCCGCTCGCGGTCCTGCGGCCGGACCTCGCCGGGGCCGAGCGGGCGCTGCTCGCCCGCACCCTCTTCTCGGCGACGCACGGCATCGTCAGCCTCGGGCTCGACGAAAAACTGATGACCTTGAGCGAACCGGTGCTGCGGGGGCAGATCGAGACCGCCGTGACGGCGCTCGGGCGCGGCCTGACCGCACGGACCGCCGCGCCCCATTCCGAGGAAACGCCATGAGCCACCACACCGAGCGCCCGCCCGCCCCCGCGACCGAGCCGCCCGTCACGATCCCGATGCTGCAGGCCTGGCGCGCGGACGGCCGGCGCATCGTCATGGTGACGGCCTACGACGCCGCGATGGCGCGGCTCGTCGACCCGCTGGTGGACGTGATCCTGGTGGGCGACAGCGTCGGCAACGTGTGCCTGGGCTTCGACACCACGCTGCCGGTCAGCATGGCGATGATGAACCACCACGTGGAGGCGGTGGCGCGCAGCCGCCCCCGGGCCCTCCTCGTCGCCGACATGCCCTTTCTGAGCTTCCACCTCGACCTCGCCGACACGATCCGCAACGCGGGCGGCCTGCTGCAGCGCGGGGCGGCGGCGGTGAAGCTCGAAGGCGGCGCCGCGCGGGTGCCCACCGTGCGGGCGCTGGTGGAGTGCGAGATCCCGGTGATGGGCCATCTCGGCCTCACGCCGCAGAGCGTGAACGCGATGGGCGGGTTCAAGGTGCAGGGCCGGGCCGTCGAGGCCGCCCGCCGCCTCCTCGACGACGCCAGGCGCATGGAGGATGCGGGCTGCTTCTCCCTGGTGCTGGAGGGCATCCCGGCCGAACTCGGCAAGCGCATCACCGAGTCGCTCGCCATCCCCACCATCGGCATCGGGGCCGGGCCGGACTGCTCCGGGCAGGTCTTGGTGCTGCACGACCTGCTGGGCCTGCTGCCGGGCCGCAAGGCGAAGTTCGTGCGCACCTACGTGGACGGCTACGGGCTGCTGCAGGCCGGGCTCTCGGCCTATGCTGAGGACGTGCGCGCCGGCCGCTTCCCGGGGCCGGCGGAATCCTACGCGCTGCCCGAGGCGGTGCGGGCGGCGCTGGACTGAGCGGCCTACTGCGCGACGGCCTGCGCGGTGTCGCCCGCAGGCCCGCCGCGGTCGAAGCGGGTCGCCTCGATGATGTTGGTGCCGAGCATGGTGCGCACCGCGATGCGCAGGGGCAGCAGCACCCGCGCGCCCTCGACGGGCGCGAGCCACACCGACATGTCGGTGTTGTCCTCCATGAATTTCACGCCCGGCCGGTCGGGGCGGTGGCCGGCGATCGGCCGGTAGCGGGCGTTGCAGACGAGGACCGGGCCGGCATAGCCCGGTTTGTCCACCTGCCGGGTCTCGCCGTAGCTGAGCACGACGTCGAAGCGGGTCGCGCCGTCGAAGACCGGGATCACGCGGTTGCAGTTCTCCGGGTCGGTGAGGCTGCCGCGGCCCTGCGCGGGCATCAGCAGCGCGCTCACCGGATCGATGATGCCGCGCTTGTTGGTCTCGTTCACCGGGACGCGCTCGGGATCGACGAGCAGCGGCGGGGCGATCTCGGAGGCCACGACGTTGCCGCGGGTGAGCGCCATGCGCACGGTGATCGAGGCGCTCGACGAGTGGGACGAGATCGCGAAGGTGCCCGGCTGGGGCCGGCCCGTCGGCGCCACCTGTCCGCTCGCCCGGCCCGAGCCGTAGCCGCCGGTGATCGCGCCGGCGAGCCCGGTGAGCCGGGCGCTGACGTCCATCCGGTAGCGCGGGCCGTCGAGCGACCCCACCACCTTGGCGGTGCCGATCGGCACGCCCGCCAGGATGATCCCGTAATCGACCGTCACGTTGGCCGAGGCGCCGCCGCGCGCCCGCGCGGCCGCGGCCGGGTCCGCCTGCCCCGTCGCCAGCAGCAGGCCCGAGGCGAGGAAGGCCGGAAGGAGGGACGTCGCACGCATGGGAGAGCACAGCCGTTCTGGGTGAGGGCGCCCGGGAGCGCCGCCCGCTTGAATCGCGCGGCATCGTGACGAGTTTAAGGTTAACGGTTCGTCTCACGGCGCGGGCGCTGCCCCCGTGGCTCCGGGGGCGCACGGCCCTCGGCTTGACGAAACGAGGTCACTCGCCTAGAGGCGTGGGCCTTCCAGGCTTTCGCGCGGTCGGGTCCCTGCCGCGGTCGCTTCTCAAGCGCCCGGCGTGAGCGTGGCCGGTCCGTGGACGATCAGATTTGAAGGGTTGAAGACCATGTCGCGCCGCTGCGAACTCACCGGCAAGGCCGTGCTCACCGGCCACTTGGTGAGCCACTCGAACCGCAAGACCAAGCGCCGGTTCCTGCCGAACCTGTGCAACGTCACGCTCCTGTCGGACACGCTCGGCCGCTCGGTCCGCCTGCGCATCTCGGCCAACGCCCTGCGCACGGTGGAGCACCGCGGCGGGCTCGACGCGTTCCTGGTCAAGTCCGGCGAGACGGACCTGTCGCAGAACGCGCGCCTGCTCAAGCGCGAGATCGAGAAGAAGCTCGCCGAGGCCGCCTGAGTCTCCTCATTCGGTGTTGCAACGGAAGCCGTCGCCCGCCCGGGCGGCGGCTTCTTGGCGTTTCAGGGCTCGCCGCCTCAGGGGGCCGCCTTGAACTCCCCTTCGAGGCGCAGCGTCACCTCGTCGCCGATCGCCGGCAGGAAGGCGCTGACGCCGAACTCCGAGCGCCGGATCAGCGCCCGCCCGTCGAAGCCGACCGTGTAGGCCTTGTCGATCGGGTTCGTGCCGGCCTGGTTGAAGGTGACGTCGAGGACCACCGGCTTCGTCACGCCCTTCAGCGTCAGGTCGCCGAGGACCCGCGCGGTGGTCGGGCCGGTCGGCTCCACGCCGGTGCTGGCGAAGGTGGCGGTGGGGAAGTGCGCGGCGTCGAAGAAGTCGGGGCCGCGCACGTGCCGGTTGAACGTGTCGTTGAGCCCGTCGATGCTCGCGGTGCCGATCCGCGCCGTCAGCCGGCTCTGGGCCGGGGTCTTGGGTTCGAGGGTCAGGTCCGCCGCCACGTCGGTGAACTGGCCGTAATAGGTCGAGTAGCCGAGATGGCTCACCGACCACGTGATCTTGCCGTGCGCGGGATCGAGCACGTAGCGGCCGGGCCGCACCTGGGAAGGATCGGTCGTGGGCGGCACGGGCTCCTGCGCCGCCGCCGGAAGGGCGGCGAGGAGGAGCCACGCCAGCAGGCACGCGCGCTTCATGTGGTCACCTTGTGGCTGGGATCGCGGTCGTCGATATGGCGTCGATCAGATCCCACGAACCACGGCGCCGCTCAAGGATGCGCGCCCGGCACGGACCTCACATGATCGGCAAGTTGAAGGGCGTCGTCGATTCCTACGGCGAGGACTTCGTCATCCTCGACGTGAACGGCGTCGGCTACGTGGTGCATTGCTCGGCGCGCACGCTGCAGCGGCTGCCGCCGATCGGCGAGGCGACGGACCTCGCGATCGAGACCCACGTCCGCGAGGACATGATCCGGCTCTACGGCTTCCGCTCGGACGCGGAGCGCGAGTGGTTCCGCCTGCTCCAGACCGTGCAGGGGGTGGGCACGCGGGTCGCGCTCGGCGTGCTGTCGGTGCTGGAGCCCGCCGACCTCGCCACCGCCATCGCCACCGGCGACAAGGGCTCGGTCGCCCGCGCGCCCGGGGTCGGCCCCCGGCTCGCCGCCCGCCTCGTCGCGGAACTCCGGGACAAGGCCCCGGCCTTCGCGCCCGTGGACCCCGCCCTGATCCGCCTCACCGGAGCCATCGAGGAGCGCACCGCCCCCCAGCCCGTCGCCGACGCGATCTCGGCGCTGGTCAATCTCGGCTACCCGCAGATCCAGGCCTCCGCGGCGGTGGCGGCGGCGCTCCAGGGGGCGGGGGAGGGGGCCGAGGCCAAGACCCTCATCCGGCTCGGCCTGCGGGAATTGGCGCGCTGATCGCCCGGCCGGGCTCGGCACGAGGACCACGTCGCCGTCCTGTCCCGGCCGAGGCCGGCGTCTCAGGGCGTCGCGACCCGCTTGGCCGGGGCGGTGCCCTCCGCGAAGGGACCAGCCGTGCCGACCTCGCGCATCGCCGCGCGGCCCGGCGCCGGTTCGACGGTGCGGAAGAGCGTGCCGATGCCGCCCAACACCTCGAAGGAGCGCCGCGACAGGGTGCCGGGGGGGGCGGCGGGCGTCGGGGAGGGGGCGCTCGGCGCCTTGCTGGCGGCCTGCGCTCCCGGCTTGTCGCCCTCGAAGCCCGGCAGCGGCTTCAGCTCGATGCCCTGGTGGGCGGGCTGGAGCACCTCGTGGAAGGTCAGCGCCGGCAGCGAGCCGCCGGTCATGTTCTTGGTCGAGGAATGGTCGTCGTTGCCGTACCAGACCGCCGCCACGTAGTTGCCGGTGTAGCCGACGAACCACGCGTCCTTGTAGGCGTTCGTGGTGCCGGTCTTGCCCGCCGTGCGCGCCCCCTCGATCGCCGCCTTCCGGCCCGTGCCCTCGTCCACCACCTTGTTGAGCATGTAGTTCATGTCGGCGACGACGCGGGTGGAGAGCACCTGCTCGGGCGCCGGCTCGCTGGTGTCGTGCCGGTAGATGACCTCGCCGGCGGAGGTGCGGATCTCCACCGCCGCGTAGGGCTTGGCGCGCCGCCCGCCATTGGCGAAGACCGCGTAGCCGGCCGCCTGGTCGATCACCGTCACCTCGGCCGAGCCGATCGGCAGCGAGACTGAGTCGGTCAGCGTCGTGGTCAGGCCCATCCGGCGGCTGGTGTCGATGATCTTGGCCCGGCCGAGCTTGGCGGCGCGCGCGTCGTGCGTCTCGCCCAGCGCCTTGCCCATCTGGATCGAGAACTTGACCGGGATGGTGTTGATCGACTTCGCCACCGCGATCCAGAGCGGCATCGAGCCCGCGAAGGAGCGGCCGTAATTCGCCGGGCACCAGTTGCCGATGCAGACGGGGGAATCCACCACCTTGCTGTCGGGCCGCCACTGCCCGGTGGAGAGGGCGGCGGCGTACACGAAGGGCTTGAACGAGGAGCCGGGCTGGCGCAGCGCGTCGGTGGCGCGGTTGAACTGGCTCTGCCCGTAATCGGCCCCGCCCACCATCGCGCGCACGGCCCCGTCCGGGTCCATCACCACCATGGCGCCCTGCTCGACCTCGAACGCGTCGCCGTACTTGCGCAGGACCGATTCGACCGTCTGGTCGGCGCGCCGCTGGATCGAGAGGTCGAGCGGCGTCTTGACGACGAGCACCCGCTCCTTCTTGAGCTTGCCGTCGTCGGCCAGCCGCTTCACCTCGTTGAAGGCCCAGTCGAGGTAGTAATCGGCGCTGACGTCGCGCGAGCGCGTGACCGGGGTCGCCGGGTTGCGCAGGGCCGACTGGATCTGGCCCTCGGTGAGGAAACCGGCCTCCACCATGTTGTGCAGCACGTCCGCGGCCCGCGCGCGGGCGGCCGGCAGGTTCACGTGCGGCGCGTACTTGGTCGGCGCCTTGAACAGGCCCGCCAGCATGGCGGCTTCCGCCAGCGTGATGTCCTTGAGGTTCTTGCCGAAGTAGTAGTCGGCCGCCGCCGCCGCCCCGAAGGTGCCCCCGCCCATGTAGGCGCGGTCGAGGTAGAGCTTCAGGATCTCGTTCTTCGAGAGGTGGAATTCCAGCCAGAGGGCAAGGAACGCCTCGTTGATCTTGCGCTCCAGCGAGCGCTCGTTGGTGAGGAAGAGGTTCTTGGCGAGCTGCTGGGTCAGCGAGGAGCCGCCCTGCACGTGCCCGCCGCCGCGGGCGTTGACGGTGAGCGCGCGCGCGGTGCCGATCGGGTCGATGCCCCAATGCTCGTAGAAGCGCCGGTCCTCGGTCGAGATCAGGGCCTTCACCAGCACGTCGGGGAATTCGTCGATGCGCAGCGAATCGTCGTGCTTGATGCCGCGCCGCCCGACCTCGACGCCGTAGCGGTCGAGGAAGGTCACGGCGAGGTCCTGGGCCTTGAGCCAGTTCTCGCTCGTCTGGTTGAAGGCCGATTGCGCGAGGGTGAGCACCACGAGGCCGCCCGCGAAGCCGAGCGTCACGCCCTCGCTGGCGAGGTCGAGCACGCCGCGCTTGACGCCCCGCACGGTGAAGCGGCGGCGCATCACCTCCGAAAAACGCTCGTAGGCGTCGCCGAACGAGCGGCCGCCGCCGTAGAGGCTCGCGTTCACCCACGCGTCGAACCCGAGCGCGGCGCGGCCGAGGCGTGTCCAGAGCGAGGAAGGCCGGTTCAGCGGCACGGCGGAGATTCCTTGGCGGCCCGCGACCGGACGACGAGCGACGAGCGATGATCCTACCAAGTCTCGCGGCGGATCGCGAGACCGGGGCGGTCCGCGAACGGCCGCGCTTCGGTTCCGGAAACGCGCGCGGGGCCGCGGCGGTTCGCCCGTCCCTCGCCCGATATGGCGCGCCGATCACCGGGGCGCGAGGTCGCAGGAGTACCGAGGCCCGAGGGGATCGCTCCGGAGATCCTCCGGTTGCACGCTCCTGCCGCGCTTGTGCCGCACCGGTACCTGCGGCAGAGGGAGGGGACGATCCCGCCACCTAAGGACTTTCCCTTTGGCCGCCAAGCCCAAGGCCGCGCTCGCGAAGGCCGCGCTCGCGCCGGCCGGCCCGCCGTTCTGGCGCGAGAAGACGCTCGACGCGATGAGCCCGGCGGAGTGGGAGAGCCTCTGCGACGGCTGCGGGCGCTGCTGCCTCTTGAAGCTCGAGGACGAGGATACCGGCGAGATCCACCACACGGACGTCGCCTGCACGCTGTTCGACGCCGCCTCCTGCCGCTGCCGCGACTACGCCCGGCGCCAGACGCGCGTGCCCGACTGCGTCCGTCTGACGCCGGAGGCGGTGCGCACGCTGCCCTGGCTGCCGCCCACCTGCGCCTACCGCCTCGTGGCCGAGGGGCGCGACCTGCCCTGGTGGCATCCCCTGGTCTCGGGCAGCCGCCGCACCGTGCACGAGGCCGGCATCTCAGTGCGCGGGCGCGTGAGCGGCACCGAGGAGGAATTCGAGACCGAGGAACTCCTCGACCGCATCGTCGACTGGCCCGGCGAGGACCCGGCCGGCCCGGAGCGGGGCTGATACCCCGGGAGGGTTTCTCAGGAACCCGCGCGAGCGGGGTGGCGTTGCCCCGGCAGATGGGTCCGGGCCGCTCAGCGGGCCGGGCGATGCATCACGAGGAGAGACGTCATGGGCTTGTTCTCCAAGCCGATCAAGACGATGGACGACCTGTTCCATCACACGCTGCAGGACATCTATTACGCCGAGCAGCAGATCACCAAGGCGCTGCCGAAGATGATCGCCAAGGCGAGCGATCCTCAGCTCAAGCAGGGCTTCGAGACGCACCTCCGGGAGACGGAAGGACAGATCAAGCGGCTCGAACGGGTCTTCCAGGACCTCGGCCAGCCGGCCAAGGGCGTGCGCTGCGCCGCCATGGACGGGATCATCGAGGAGGCCGAGGAGATCATCGGCGACACCGACGACGCCGAGGTGCGCGACGCCGCCATGCTGGCCGCCGCCCAGGCCGTGGAGCATTACGAGATCACCCGCTACGGCACGCTGATCGCGCATGCCCGGCAGCTCGGCCACACCCAAGTGGTGGCGCCGCTGCAGCAGACCCTCGACGAGGAAAAAGCCGCCGACAAGAAGCTGACGGCGCTCGCCGAGAGCCGCGTGAACCGCAAGGCCGCGTGAGCCCGGCGCCGGTCCCACCGGCCCGCATCTTGCGCGGCGCCTGAGCGCGCCGCGTCCAGCCCTTACCAAGGCCCCGCCCGCCCCCCGCGAGCGGGGCCTTTCTTGAGAGGAGCGGCGCGGCGGGCCGTTGCCAGGAGGGTCGGGCCGCCCGATAAGGCCCGCGACCGGAGGACCCTCCCCATGTCCCTCACCGTCGCGGTCCAGATGGACCCGATCCAGAGCATCCGCATCGCGGGCGACACCACCTTCGCGCTGCTCCTCGAAGCGCAGGCGCGCGGCCACCGGCTGCTGCACTACACGCCCGACCGGCTCTCGATGCGCGACGGGCGCGTCACCGCCCGGGTCGAGGCCCTGCGGGTGCAGGATGTCGAGGGCGCGCACGCCACCTTGGGCGAGCCGGAGCGCATCGACCTCGCGGGGGCGGACGTGGTGCTGATGCGCCAGGACCCGCCCTTCGACCTCGCCTACATCACGGCGACCCATCTCCTGGAGCGCATCCATCCGGCCACGCTGGTGGTCAACAACCCCTTCGAGGTGCGCAACGCCCCGGAAAAACTGTTCGTCACGGCCTTTCCGGACCTGATGCCCCCGACCCTGATCACCCGCGACCGCCGCGAGATCGAGGATTTTCGCGAGGAGCACGGCAGCGTGGTGATGAAGCCGCTGCACGGGCACGGCGGCGCCGCGGTGCTGCGGGTGACGCCGGACGACCCGAATTTCGGCTCGATCTACGACCTCTTCGCCCAGACCTTCCGGGAGCCCTGGGTGGTGCAGCGCTTCCTGCCGAAGATCAGCGAGGGCGACAAGCGCATCATCCTGGTCGACGGCGAGGCGCTGGGGGCCGTCAACCGCGTGCCGGCCCGCAACGACATCCGCTCCAACATGGTGCGGGGCGGCACCGGCGGGGCGACCGCGCTCACCGCGCGCGAGCGCGAGATCTGCGAGCGGATCGGCCCGGAGCTGCGCCGCCGCGGGCTGATCCTGGTGGGCATCGACGTCATCGACGGCCACCTCACGGAGATCAACGTCACCTCGCCCACCGGCATCCGGGCGATCAAGCGCCTCGGCGGTCCCGACCTCGCGGTGGCGGTGTGGGACGCGATCGAGGCGAAGGTGACGCGGCCGCAGATGGCCTGACGCGTCGCCGGCCCGCCCCTGGTCACGGCTGCGGGCGATGCCGCCCGCCTCCCGGGCGGCCGTGGACACCATGGGCCGTCCGGCCGGCCGCAGACGAGGTCAGATCAAGGTCCGAGATCTGCGCCGGCAAGGCCGGGCAGTACTTGCACGGATCAAGATGAATCTCTAGCATGGCGGCTATCCGAAGGCCTTTCCCTCGTTTCGGGGAGACCGCCCGTGGCCATTCATTTCGATGTGGTGCGTGACGGAAAGCGCTTCTCGGCGCGGCCTGACGGCAGGACGGCGTTCCCGATCGCCGCGAAGGTGACGTTCCGCAACAGGAGGACCGGAGTCGAGCGCTTCGGATTATCCAACGACGGCAGCTTCTTCGGCTCGGACGAGGCGAAGCGGCAGAAGTACCTCGCTGCGGATTATGCGGAGATCCACCCCTTCTGGGCGGACTTCATCGAACCGACAGCGATCTGCGAGGGGCAGAGCTTCATCTCCCTCAACACCTACGATCGGGCGCGCTTCACGTTCGGGTTCGGGCAGTTCGCGGCCCACGTGCCCGACGGCGATTTCATCCGCTGGTTCCGCGACATGCTGCAGCGGCCCGAGGTCGTTGACTACTTCCCGAACCTCGAAGTGCGCGGCGGTCGCATCGTCAAGGTCGAGGACAACAAGGTCGTCCCGCTCGAAACCGCGCAGTCGACGGAGCCGCTGCAGCTCTATCTCAATCCGACCCTGGACGACGTCGAGGACGCCGAGGTTGTCGCCGCGGCGAAGCTGATCCACTGGACGGTGAATTATCCCGAGGCGCGCCTGCTGCAGGTCCAGCACATGGTGAACACGGCGCGCCGGCTGATGAAGGAGGCGGATCGGCGGCTCGGCCTCGACGGGCTCGGAGCCGACCTCTGCTGCGTCGTGATGGACGTGCGCCATCAGGGCCGCGCCGGGTTCTCCGACCTGCAGGAGGCGCTGAACGCCAGAAGGCCCTTCGAGGCCCTGCTCGACGTCGGCGCGGTGTCGCAGCCGGAGCGCGTCAGAAACCTCAAGCAGGCGCTCCAGACCCGCCGCGCGGCGCTGAGACGGAAGAAATGGTCCCGCTCGACGGGCGACTTTGTCTGACGGGAGACGGGCGATGGCTTTCGTCGATGCTCTGGTCACCGTGGCGCGGCGCGAATGGACCCGCTGGGGCGGGCCTGCGGAGGCGATCGACGGCACCCTGGTCGGGTTCACCAATTCCCGCATGGAGGCGGAGCATCCGTTCTGGACCTTCGTCGGCGAATACTGGAAAGCGGTCGGCAGCGACCTCGACGGCCGCGACCCGCCGGCGTGGTCGGCCGCGTTCATCTCCTACTGCTTCAGCCAGGCCGGGGCCGGTACCGGCTTTCCCTACCACGAGAACCACTCGATCTACGTCTCTAAGATCGATGCGGGCACCTTCCCGGGGCTGTCGCTCGCCGATCCCGGCACCGCTCCGGTCGCCGTCGGCGACCTTCTCTGGGCCAGCCGGACCGGCGACGGGTGCCGGACACCGCCCTCGACCTTCGCGGCCGCCAGGACCGAGCTGTCCAAGATCCGGCAGGGCACGGCCGCCAGCTTCTGCAGTCACTCGGACATCGTGGTCGCGGTCCGCACCGGCGAGGTCGACGTCATCGGCGGCAACGTCAAGCAGGCCGTGACGCGCACGACCTACAAGCTCGATGCCCGAAGCCGGATCAGGGACGGGCGGCGCACCTTCGTCGGCCTCGTGAAAGTTGCGCTGTAGTGGGAACGCGTCAGGCGGCGTCGGCGGTGGGCCGCGCCGCGACGCGGCGATGGCCCGAGACCTCGGCGCCCGCCCCCGGGGCGAGGCGGCGGAACGCGACGGTCGAGAGACCCGAGACCACCGCGACCGCCAGGAAGGCCGGCCAGAAGTCATCGGCCCCGATCGCCGCGTGCCCGTGCCACGCGGCGGCGCTCTCCAGCGCGGCGGCGCCGAAGGCGACCCCGATGCTGAGCGAGAGCTGCTGGGCGACGCTGGCGAGGCTCGTCGCCGCGCTCATGTCACGCGGGTCGATGTCCGCGTACGCGATGGCGTTGACGGCGGTGAATTGCAGCGAGCGGAAGCAGCCGCCGACGAGGAGCACGCCCAGGATCACCGCGTGGGGCGTCGCGGGGGTGAACAGGCCGATCAGCCCGAGCAGAAAGGCCGCCACCACCGCGTTGACCGTGAGCACCGTCCGGAAGCCGTAGGCGCGCAGGATGCGCGCCGCGATCGTCTTCATGAACAGGGCGCCCGCCGCCGACGCAAAGGTGATGAGGCCCGAATGCAACGGATCGAGCCCGAAGCCGATCTGCAGCATCAGCGGCAGCAGGAAGGGGATCGCCCCCGTGCCGATGCGAAACAGGCTGCCCCCGGTGATCGCCGCCCGGAAGGTCGGCGCGCGCAGGAGGTCGAGGCGGATCAGCGGATGGGCGGCGCGCCGCGCGTGGCGCCAGTAGAGGGCGAGGAGGACGATCCCCGCGCCGGTGCAGCCCCAGGAGAGTGCCGGCGGCAGGAGGTGGCGCCCGCCCGAGGCGAGGCCGAGCATCAGGCTGGCGAGGCCCGCGCCCGAGAGCCAGAACCCCGTGAGGTCGAGGGGAGGGCGCTCGGCCTCCCGGATGTCGCCGAAGTAGCGCGTGGCGAGCACGATCCCGGCGAGGCCGATCGGGATGTTGATGAAGAAGATCCAGCGCCAGTGCAGCGCCGTGGTGATGAAGCCGCCGAGGGGCGGGCCGATCACCGGGCCGACGAGGGCCGGGATCGTCAGCGTGGCCAGCGCCTGGACGAGGTCGGCTTTGGGCACGCTGCGCAGGAGCACGAGGCGGCCCACCGGCACCATCATGGCCCCGCCCATGCCCTGCAGGAAGCGCGCGGCCACGAACCAGCCGAGGGAATCGGCGGCCGCGCAGGCGAGCGAGCCCGCCATGAACACCGCGAGCGCCCAGCGGAAGACCGTGCGTGCGCCGAAGCGGTCGGCCATCCAGCCCGAGACCGGAATGAAGATCGCGAGGCTGACGAGGTAGGCGGTGAGCGCGAGCTTGAGGGCGATCGGGTCCTCACCGAGATCGGCCGCGATCGCCGGCAGCGAGGTCGCGATCACGGTCGAGTCGGTGTTTTCCATGAACAGGGCGGTCGCGACCACCAGGGGAACGATGCGGGCGGGACGCATGCGGCGCTTCTCGAAGGACCCGGACGCCGCTCCCGGCGGAGGACCCTGCGCGGGTCCGGGCCGGGAGCGGCTGGCAAGGGGAGAATGGGCGAGGAATATCGGTCTCGCCGCCGCCTCGGCCAGCCGCCGCCGCGTAACCCTGGCATGATCGTGATTCGTGCCGCGGCGGCCCGCCCGTCAGCCCGCGCCGCGCCGGATGTGGCCGGGCACGAAGTCGTTGACCGGGAGCCGGACCGGGCGCACGCGCCCGTCCGGGTAGTAGCGGCGGAAGTACATCATCCGCGCCCGGTGCCCGAACAGCCGCGCCTGCCCGACCAGGAAGCGGTGGGCCGCGGTCGAGTTGGCCGACCAGGCGTTGAACACGAGGCAGTCGCCCTGGAGGCACTCGTCGTAGGCGAGGGGGCGGGTGCCCGTGACCCAGCCCTCGGCCTTGTCGGGGGTGGTCAGCGCCCAGCCGGCGAAGCCCTGGACCTGGCCGGCGGGGTCGAGCGCGAAGCAGTAATGGCCGCGGTTGACCTGCCCCACCAGCACCCGCGACCACTCGCCGAAGCGCAGGTTGGCGAAGACCGGCTTGGTCATCAGGTGGCTCACCGCGAGGCCGAGCGCGGTCGCGGGCAGGTCGGGCCGCCACAGCCGGAAGGGCGGCGGCCCGGCCTGCGACTCCGCGGCGGCCTGTGCTGGATCCTCGGCCATGAGGCCCCCTTGCGAAGCGATGTCCCGGATCCGCCGGGTCCGACGGCGACCGGCTCCGGCATCTTGACCGAGAAGTGCCGTCGCGGAAACGGGTCCCGCGGCGGCACGGAGGATCGGGAAGCTGCGGCGCGGGGTCCCGCGCCGAGCTGCCTTGTCAGGCGACCGGGCGGCCGCCTCAGGCGACCGGATCGTCGCCTCAGGCGACCAGATCGTCGCTTCAGGCGACCAGGAAGTCGCCGGCCGAGAGGACGGGCTTGGTGTCGAGGGTGGCGAACTGCACCCGGTCGCCGGCGCCCGCGCCATCCGCGTCGTAGAACAGGCCGCCGCTGGCGCGGTCGTAGAGGATGCGGTCGCTGGCATCGACCGGGCCGGCCGAGAGGTCCTTGAAGGCGGCGGCATTGAGCGCGCCCTTGGGCAGGGCCGAGAAGACGCCGGACGACAGCTCGATCTTGTCGGCGCCCGGGGTGAAGTCGACGACGTGGTCGAACTGACCGCTGACGAGGGCGGAGTCGAACACGAAGGTGTCGTTGCCGCCCTGACCTTTGAGCGTGTCGGCGCCGCCGCGCCCGTTGAGCCGGTCGTCGCCGCCCACGCCCCTGATCTCGTTGGCGAACTCGTTGCCGGTGAGCGTGAAGGCGCGCACGTCGAAGCTTCCGGTGGAGCCGGCCAGCAGCTCGATCTCCTGTCCGGCCTCCAGCGTGTAGCTGGCGAGGGCCACCACCACGTCGTTGCCGCCGCCCGCCCGCTCGATCACGCGGTCGCCGGCCTCGCTGACCTGATAGATGTCGTCGCCCCCGCGCCCCTCCATCAGGTCGGCGCCCGCGCCGCCCTGAAGGCTGTCGGAGCTCCCGCCCCCGAGCAGGGTGTCGGCGAAGTTCGATCCGCTCACCCACTCGATGCTGAGGTAGGTGTCGCCCGCCGCGAACCCGCCGGTGCCGATGCCGGTGGCGAGATCGACCTGCACGGCGGCGGTGGAGGCCTCGTAGCTGACGTGGTCCTTGCCGCCGAGGCCGTTGAAGCTGTTGGTCTCGGCGTTGGCGATGAAGCGGTCGGAGGTGTCCGTGCCGATCGCGTTCTCGATCGAGGTGAGGGTATCCCAGTCCCATCCGCCGGCTTTGCCGCGGCCGTTCACGAGGTCGACGGTGGCGTTGCTCCAGCCGGCATAGCTCACCGTGTCGCTGCCCGCGCCCCCGTCCAGGCTGTCGCCGCCGCCCCAGCCCGTGAGGGTGTCGTTGCCGGCTCCGCCCGCCAGGCGGTTGGCGGCGGTGGTGCCGGTGAGCGCGTCGTCGAAGCCGCTGCCGGTGAGGTTCTCGATGTCCTTGAGCACGTCGCCCTCGGCGTCGCCGCCCTGGCCGTTGCCGGTGCCGGCCAGGAGGCTGACGCGGACGCCCGCCGCGGAATTCGCGTAGGTGGCGGTGTCGAGGCCGGCCCCGCCCTCCAGCGTGTCGGCGCCGCCGCCGCCCTGGAGCGTGTCGCTGCCGTCGTTGCCCGACAGGAGGTTGGCGAGCGCGTTGCCGGTGAGCGCGTCGTTGTAGTTGCCGCCGAGCAGGTTTTCGACGTTCAGGAGCACGTCGCCCTCGGCGTTGCCGCCGAAGCCGCGGCCGGTGCCGAGGTCGACGCTCACGCCGCTGGTCGAGCCGAGATAGCTCGCGGTGTCGATGCCGGCGCCGCCGTCGAGGGTGTCGGCCCCGCCGCCGCCCTTGAGCGTGTCGTTGCCGTTGAAGCCTTCGAGCTTGTTGGCCTGGGCATCGCCCTGCAGCCAGTCGCCGTAGCCGCTGCCCTGCAGGTTCTCGATGCCCGAATAGGTGTCGCCCTCGGCCTCGCCCCGCGCGCCCTTGCCGGTCTCGAGGTTCGCGCTCACCGCCTCGGTCGCGAGACGGTAGCTCGCGGTGTCGGTGCCGGCGCCGCCCTCCAGGCTGTCGGCGCCGCCGCCGCCCTTCAGCGTGTCGTTGCCCGTGCCGCCCGCCAGCGAGTTGGCGTTGTTGTCGCCGACGAGCGTGTCGTCGTAGTTGCTGCCCATGGCGTTCTCGATGCCGATGTAGCGGTCGCCCTCGGCGTCGCCGCCCGAGCCCTGCCCGGTGCCGAGGTTCACCGAGACGCCCGCCGCGGAGGTGGCGTAGCTCACGGCGTCCGTGCCGACGCCGCCGTCGAGGGTATCGGCCCCGCCGCCGCCCTTCAGCAAGTCGTTGCCGCCGAAGCCCTCGATCTTGTTGGCGCCCGCATCCCCGATCAGGAAGTCGCCGTAGCCGTTGCCCTGAAGGTTCTCGATGCCGGTGAGCGTGTCGCCCTGGGCGTCGCCGCCGGTGCCCTTGCCGGTTTCGAGGCTGACGGTGACGCCGCTCGACGAGCCGAGGTAGCTCGCGGTGTCGATGCCCTCGCCGCCGTTCAGCGCGTCGGCGCCGCCGCCGCCCTTGAGGGTGTCGTTGCCCGTGCCGCCGTAGAGCGTGTCGTTGCCCACGTCGCCGTAGAGGGTGTCGTTGCCGCCGCCGCCCTTGAGGACGTCGTCGTTGGCGGTGCCGTTGAGAGTCTCGGCGGCGTCGGTGCCGGTCTTGACGATGCCCGTGGCCATGATCCGCTCCTGAAATCCGTGCCGGCGCTGAGGCCACCGGCGTGCGGCTCATTGATCTGACGTTGGGGAAGACGCGGCGGTGCGGGGGCGCACCTGGATCCGGCCGGCCGAGCTGCGGCCCAGGACCGGGGTGCGCCGGCGCACGGGCGGGCCACTTCGGACCCGGAGCCTCAGCCGCCGACGTGGGGGCAAGGTCGGTGGCCGCAACGAAGCACCGCCGCGGAATCGGGTTCCGCGGCGGTGCTGAACGGTCGGGATGCTGCGGCGCGGGGTGTCGCGCCAAGCTGATTGATCAGGCGACCGGCTAGTCGCCTCAGGCGACCAAATCGTCGCCTCAGGCGACCAGGAAGTCGCCGGCCGAGAGGACGGGCTTGGTGTCGAGGGTGGCGAACTGCACCCGGTCGCCGGCGCCCGCGCCGTCGGCGTCGTAGAACAGGCCGCCGCTGGCGCGGTCGTAGAGGATGCGGTCGCTGGCATCGACCGGGCCGGCCGAGAGGTCCTTGAACGCGGCGGCGTCGAGGGCGCCCTTGGGCAGGGCCGAGAAGACGCCGGACGACAGCTCGATCTTGTCGGCGCCCGGGGTGAAGTCGGTGACGTGGTCGAACTGGCCGCTGACGAGGGCCGAGTCGAACACGAAGGTGTCGCCGCCGCGGCCACCGGTCAGCGTGTCGGCGCCGCCGCGCCCGTTGAGCCGGTCGTAGCCTTCCGCGCCCCTGATCTCGTTGGCGAACTCGTTGCCGGTGAGCGTGGACGAGATCGGGCGGCGGCGATCGAAGTACGCCACCAAGTGCTCGATCTCCTGGCCGGCCTCCAGCGTGTAGCTGCCGCGGGCCACCACCGTGTCGTCGCCGCCGCCACTGGCCTCGATCACGCGGTCGCCGGCTTCACCGACCTGATAGGTGTCGTTGCCGCCGCGGCCCTCCATCAGGTCGGTGCCGGCGCCGCCGTCGAGATCGTCGTCGCCGCCGGTCCCGCGCAGGGTGTCGGCGAAGTTCGATCCGGTCACGGCCTCGATGGCGCTGTAGCTGTCGCCCGCCGCGAACCCGCCGCCGCCGGTGCCGATGCCGAGATCGACCTGCACGGCGGCGGTGGAGCCGACGTAGCTGACGCTGTCGCTGCCGCCGCGGCCGTCGAAGCGGTTGGCCTCGGCGTTGGCGATGAAGAGGTCGCCGGTCTCCGAGCCGATCACGTTCTCGATCGAGATCAGGGTGTCCCAGCTCCCGCCGCCGGCGCCGCCGCGGCCGTTGATCAGGTCGACGGTGGCGTAGGACGACCCGGCGTAGCTCACCGTGTCGCTGCCCGCGCCGCCGTCCAGGGTGTCGCCGCCGCCTCCGCCCCGCAGGGTATCGTTGCCGGCCCCGCCCGACAGGAGGTTGGCGCCGGCGTTGCCGAGGAGCGTGTCGTTGTGGGCGCTGCCGGTCAGGTTCTCGATGCGCAGCAGCACGTCGCCCTCGGCGTCGCCGCCGGAGCCGGTCCCGCCCAGGAGGCTTGCGCTGACGCCCGTCGCGGAGGCCGCGTAGCTCGCCGTGTCGCTGCCGTCGCCGCCGTCCAGGGTGTCGGCGCCGCCGCCGCCCTGGAGCGTGTCGCTGCCGTCGTGGCCCGACAGGCCGTTGGCGGCGGCGTCGCCGGTGAGCCGGTCGCCGTAGAGGCTGCCGGTCAGGTTCTCGACGGCCAGCAGCACGTCGCCCTCGGCGTCGCCGCCGGCGCCGCGGCCGGTGCCGAGGTCGACGCTCACGGCTTGGGTCGAGCCGAGGTAGCTCGCGACGTCGATGCCGGCGCCGCCGTCGAGGGTGTCGGCGCCGCCGCCGCCCTTGAGCGTGTCGTTGCCGCCGAAGCCTTCGAGCCTGTTGCCCTGGGCGTCGCCCTGCAGCCAGTCGCCGTAGTCGCTGCCCCGGAGGTTCTCGATCCCCGAATAGGTGTCGCCCTCGGCGTCGGCGGCCGTGCCCCGGCCGGTTTCGAGGTTGGCGTTCACGCCCGCCGTGGAGAAGCGGTAGCTCGCCGTGTCGTTGCCCGCGCCGCCCGCCAAGGAGTCGGCGCCGCCGCCGCCCTTCAGCGTGTCGTTGCCCGCGCCGCCCGACAGGGAGTTGGCGCCGGCGTCACCGGCGATGTCGTCGTCGTGCTCGCTGCCGATCACGTTCTCGATGCTGCTGTAGCGGTCGCCCTGGGCATCGCCGCCCGAGCCCTGGCCGGTGTAGAGGTTCACCGTGACGCCCGTGGCGGAGGTGCTGTAGCCCACCGTGTCGGTGCCGGAGCCGCCGTCGAGGGTATCGGCGCCGCCGCCGCCCTTCAGGACGTCGTTGCCGGTGAGGCCCTCGATCCGGTTGGCGCCCGCATCCCCGGTCAGGATGTCGGAATAGCCGCTGCCCCGCAGGTTCTCGATGCCGGAGAGCGTGTCGCCCTGGGCGTCGCCGTTGGTGCCCTTGCCGGTTTCGAGGTTGACGGTGACGCCGCTGAACGCGCCGGAATAGCTCGCGGTGTCGATGCCCGCGCCGCCCTCCAGCGCGTCGGCACCGGCACCGCCCTGCAGTGTGTCGTCACCGGTGCCGCCGTTGAGCGTGTCGTTGCCGGCGTTGCCGAAGAGGAAGTCGTTGCCGCCCGCGCCCTTGAGGACATCGTCGTTGGCGGTGCCGCTGAGGGTCTCGGCGGCGTCGGTGCCGGTCTTGAAGATGCCCGTGGCCATGATCCGCTCCTGAAAACCGTGCCAGCGTGGGGTGCTGGCGGTCGGGCCGAGGCTGCGAGGCCGCCGGCGTGCGGCTCCTTGATCTGACGTTGAGGGAGGATGCGGCGGTGCGGGCGCACACCCCCGCCCGGCCGGCCCAGATGGGGCCACGGAACGGCGTGCGCCGACGCACGGGTGGATGACGAAGGGTCCGGAGCCTCAGGCGCCGATGTGGGGGCGATAATGGTGAGGGCAATCTATAAAATCAGTTGAGCAGGCCCTCGCCCCTTCCATTTCCCGGACGACTGAAACGAAGTGGAAGGAGATCCGGGAACCAGCGCAAGATGTCGCGAAGCGCCTGTTCGTCTGCAACGGTGCCGATGCAGAGCCGCTGCGCGGCACATCTCTCCTGGTTCCCGGATCTCCTTCCGCTGACGCTCCAGTCGTCCGGGAAAGAGGGGGGTTTACGTAGGGCGGAAGCCGGATTCGCCTCAAGCAGCTCCGCTCAGTGGTCGGTTCCGCGCCGCAGCAGAAAGACCCCTTGCGCGCCGGCGAGGTTCCAGACCCACCAGGGCAGGGAAAAACGCATCGGGTTGCCTCCGGCATCGAGGGCCGAGGCGCGCTCGATGCGCGCGCCCACCAGCCGGCACAGGCCGACGAAGTCGCGGATGGTGCAGTGGTGGATGTTGGGGGTCTCGTACCACGCGTCGGGCAGGTACTCGGTCACCGGCATCCGGCCGAGCAGCAGGAGTTCGGCCCGGATGCGCCAGTGGCCGAAATTCGGGAAGGACACGATCGCGTGCCGGCCGATCCGCAGCAGGTGCTCCAGCACCGCCTTCGGGTTGCGCGTCGCCTGGATGGTCTGGGACAGGATGACGTAGTCGAAGGCGTCGTCCGGGTAGTTGGCGAGGTCGGTGTCCGCGTCGCCCTGAATCACCGGCAGGCCGCGGGCGAGGCAGGCGTTGACGCCCTCGCGCGACAGTTCGATGCCGCGCCCGTCGACCCCGCGCTCGTCCCGCAGCAGCGCGAGCAGCGAGCCGTCGCCGCAGCCGATGTCGAGCACGCGGGCCCCGGCCTCCACGAGGCCGAGCACCACGAGGTGGTCCTTGCGGGCGCCGCTCCGGCCCACCGCGTCGGGCAGGCGGGCGGGCGCCAGGATCTCGGGACCCGCGCTCACAGGCCGCGCTCCCGGGCCGCCGCCTGGATGAAGCCGCGGGCGGCCGCGAACATCGCCGGCTCGTCGAGCAGGAAGGCGTCGTGGCCCTTGTCGCTCTCCACCTCCACGAAGGCCACGGGGGCCGCCGCAGCGTTGAGCGCGTGCACGATCGCCCGCGAATCCGAGGTCGGAAACAGCCAGTCCGAGGTGAAGGACATGACGCAGAACCGGGTGCGGGTATCCCGGAAGGCGTTCGCCAGCACCCCGCCGTGGTCGGCCGCGAGGTCGAAGTAATCCATCGCCCGGGTGAGGTAGAGGTAGGCGTTGGCGTCGAAGCGCTCCACGAAGCTGATGCCCTGGTGGCGCAGGTAGCTCTCGATCTGGAAATCGGCGTCGAACGAGAAGGTCGGCGCGTCGCGGTCCTGGAAGCGGCGGCCGAACTTGCGGTGGAGGGCGGGCTCCGACAGGTAGGTGATGTGCGCGCCCATGCGGGCGACGGCGAGGCCCTTGGCGGGGCGCGAGCCCACGTCGAGGTAGCGCCCGGCGTGCCACTCGGGATCGGCCATCACCGCCTGACGCCCCACCTCGTGGAAGGCGATATTCTGGGCCGAGTGCCGCGCGCCCGTGGCGATCGGCATCGCGGCGAAGACCCGCTCGGGGTAGCTCGCCGCCCATTGCAGCACCTGCATGCCCCCCATCGAGCCGCCGATGCACAGGAAGAGGTCCGGGATGCCGAGCCGGTCGAGCAGCATCGCCTGACCCCGGACCATGTCGCGGATGGTCACGAGCGGGAAGTCGAGCCCGTAGGGGCGCCCGGTCGCCGGGTTGATCGAGGCCGGGCCGGTCGTGCCCATGCAGGAGCCGACGACGTTGGCGCAGATCACGAAGAAGCGGTCCGTGTCCACCGGCTTGCCGGGGCCGACCAGGGTCTCCCACCAGCCCGGCTTGCCGGTGACCGGGTGGCGCTGCGTCACGTGCTGATCGCCCGTGAGCGCGTGGCAGACCAGCACCGCGTTGGTGCGCCCGGCGTTGAGCCGCCCTTCGGTCTGGTAGGCGATCTGCCAGGGGGCCAGGGCCACGCCGGCATCCATCGCCAGCGGCTCGTCCGGACCGAAGCGGGCGACGGGACTTGCCGGCTCCACGGCCTGCGAGGCGTTCTCCGGGCCGGCTTTGAGAACGGTGATGGCCATGCTGGGCTCGGGGCTTCCTGGACTCGGGGCTTCCTCGGCGCGGCCGACCGCGAGGCGGGATCGTCCGGACGGCGCATTTCGTTAAAGCGGTCGAAAATTCCGCTACTCCGGACGGTCCGGGTTAGGACCTTCTCGCCCCGGCGTCAATCGAGAGGACGCGCGCGCCGTCTGGCCCGCGTCCGCGCCGGATCGTAAGACGGCGCGAGCTGAACCCGGACACGCGATTCGATGACCCCACCGTCCCCGCCTGCCGACCTCGCCGCCCTCCGGTCGGAGATCGACCGCATCGACGCGGCGATGCACGACCTCCTGATGGAGCGCGGGCGCATCATCGACCGGCTGATCGCGGTCAAGCGCACCTCCGCCTCCGGCTCGGCCTTCCGGCCCGGGCGCGAGGCCTCGATGATGCGCGCGATCGCCGAGCGGCACGCGGGCCTGCTCCCGCTCGACACGGTGGAGGGCATCTGGCGGGTCATCATCGCCACCTTCACGTACGTGCAGGCCCCGTTCGGCGTGCACGCGGACGTCTCGGGAGGCGACGCGCCGATGCGCGATTCCGCGCGGTTCCACTTCGGCTTCACGGTGCCCTACCGGCCGCATCCGAGCGCCAAGGCGGTGATCGCCGCGGTGGCGGATTCGCGCGGCGACCTCGGCATCTTCCGGCTCGACCAGGGCGTCACCGCGGGGGTGTGGTGGGAAGAACTCGCGGGGGCCGGGCGGCCCAAGGTGATCGCCCGCCTGCCCTTCATCGAGCGGCCGGGCCATCCGGCCGGCACCCCGGTCTTCGTCATCGCCAAGCCCCTCGACGATCCGAGCGCCGCGCAGCGCGACTGGGTGCTCTACGCCGCCCGCTTCGAGCGCTGGCGCGAGGGCGCGGACGAGGTGCTGGCGGAATGCGGCGCCGAGGTCGTGGCGAGCGCGGGCCAGCGCCTGGGCCTGAGCCAGCTCCTCGCGCTGCCGGGCGACGTCGGGCCGGGCGACCTGCGGGAGGCGCTGGCCGCGGCGGGCGCGCCCCCGGCCCTCTTCGAGGAGGTCGGCAGCCACGCGGCGCGGTTCCGGGTCTGACCGCGACGGCCCCGGCGGGCTGGAGCACTCTCCGGCGAAGTGGATGCCGGTTCGTCGCAGAAAATGCGGCGAAATCAGAGGCCTAGAGCAAGATCCGATGGCCGCGTGATCGGACCGTGCTCTACCGCGCCAGCGACACGGCGCCGACCTTCGGCCCGACCCCGTCCGGCACCGGCACGGTGGTCGCGCCGTAGTTGGTGTTCAGGAAGAGGTTCGGTCCCTCGTAGAGGTTGATCATCTGCGCCACGATGACCGTATAGGCCGACTGGTCCGCCACCGGCTTCTTGGCATCGATCACCAGCCGCCCGGCCGGCAGGTAGATGGTGCCGAGCATCGTCCGGGTGTTGTCGCTGACGATCCGGTACTCGCGCAGGGGCTTCGTGCCGCTCGGCGGAGGCGGCGCGGGCGGGACCGGCTCGTCCAGCGGGGCCACCACCGGGCTGGCGACCGTGCGCTCCTCGGCGATGAGCAGGCCCGCCATCGGGGCGGCGGAGCGTGCCGCGAGCGAGACCGTGGTGTCCTTGTCGAACCGCAGCCCGCCCTTGTCGCCGGTGAAGAACAGCCCGACCTCGGTGCCCGACAGGCTGGCCTTCTGCTCGACCACGAGCGGGCCGTCCTTGATGACGTAGACCCCGGGATTGAGCGTGATCCGCGACATGCCGGAGATCTTCAGGCCGTTGCAGTAGGTGCCCGGAGAGAGGGTCGCGGTGACGTCCTTGATCTCGTTCTTGCCCTCGGTCGCGGATTTCGGGCTGATGTAGGAGGGCAGCATGATGCAGGAGCCCGGCACCGGCAGCACCTGGTCCTTGAGCGGGTCGGGGATCGGCGCGCACTGGGTGATGGGGACCGGCACGAGGTTCGCGCCCGCCCCCTGGTAGCCGCCCGCCGAGCAGAACGACTGCGCCCTGGCCACGGCGCTGTCCCCGGCCAGGATGCCCTGCGCGTGCCGCGAGTTCGAGTAGATCGAGCAGTCGAGCGCGGTGACCTGCGCCGCCTTCTGCAGGGAGAGGGCGCCCTTCGCCGCGGTGTCGAGCGCGAGCGCGCAGAGCCGCAGCAGGCCCACCACCTGCGCCTTCGATTGCACGCTCACCGTCATGCTGGGCAGGCTGAGGAGCTTGCCCATGAGGGTCGGCACCGTCTCCTCCACGGCGATCTCGACGCCGCCGCGCCGGTCCGTCACGCTGGCGTTCGACGTGGACACGCGGTCGGGCGGCGTCCGCGCCTGGGCGGCGAACACCTGGAGCGCCGCGCTGCGCACGGCGTCGTCATCGGCATTGACGAGCTTGAGCATGCTGCCGCCCGCCAGGGCCGCCGCGTCCGCGGCGGACTGGAGCTGGGCGCGGCGCTGGAGCAGGCGGCCGTACTCGACGGCCGCGGAGACGACCCCGAACAGCACCGGGAGGGCGATGACGAAGACGATCATCACGGCGCCGCGCCGGTCCCGGAGGAAGGCGGATCCCCGCGCGGACAGCACCGCCCCGAGTCGCCGCGGACGACGTGCCGGGCTCATCCGCGGCTCCGCGCGGCAGGCCGTTGCGCCTCAGCGCCGGCCCGGCGCGAACTCCTGGCGGGCGAAGGACCGCCGTCAACGGCCGGAGCGGTCCGGTGCTCTCCGCAAGGGGCGCCCCGGCGGCTCGTCCCGCCGATCCCGGCACGCGAAGCGCCCATGCCGGGCGGGGCTGCCGCGCGCGGCGCTGCGCAGAACGGCCGGGCCCAGCATGCATCTCTCGCCTTGCATCGCGGCGTTCGCGTCGGCAATGCCTGTATGTGAAACTCTGCGGCAAGCAGTGGGTCAATATCCGGCGTATTCATCCCTTAATCCGAGCGTCATGTCAAATCGACAACAGCTAAATTGCTACTCACACGGGGTATTCTCATCACGATGTTGCGTCGTCGTTGATCTTCATTCTAGCACCATATCCGATCGATCAATTTAGATCTTATTTGAAATTAGTGACACACGGACGGGTTAATAATTCGCGGTTGCGCGATGCGGGTTGCGTCCTGGGATTCGAATGGGGGTATCCACGGGTGGTGGGGGCGAGCGCCCAGCCGAGCAGCCCAGTGTCTGACCAGGGCCACGGCGAGCGGTCGATCTCGATGGCGCGCCCGCGTCCACTCACCCGGTTCAGGTGGTCCGCTCCTCTGGGCCGTGCTCGGACCGACGAGGGTCAAGTCGTCGGCCATCGCCCGGTGGTCGAAGCTCGATTGAAATTCCGCAGCGTCATCATTCGGCTGAGTTCTCGGAGACCGAGCCGGGGCTGTTGATTGTCTCCTGCTTGTAACAAAGCAGCATACACGCTCCATCAATCTTTCGCCTGTTACGGTTCGCAGACCAGCAGGAGGTATTGATGTTGCGCAGGGTGAGTCTCGCCACCAGGACGGTGGCAGTGGTGGCGCTCGCGGTGGTGCTCGCCGCCGGGGCCATGTGGCTCGCGGTGTCGCGGCAGACCTGGGCGGCCCTCGAAGCGCAGCAGCAGGAGAAGGCGCAGCAATACATCCGCACCCTCGCGCTCGTGTTCGGCGGGCGGGTGACCGGCGCGGCGGTGAACGTGGAGAACGGCCGCGTCGGGAAGATCCAGTCGCCCTCGCTGGCGAGCTTCGGCGACGTCTCGGTGGTGGACGATGCGGTGGCCTATGTCGGCGGCAACGCGACGGTCTTCACCTTCGATCCGGCCAAGGACGCCTTCGTGCGCCGCGTCACGACGGTGCGCAAGGAGAACGGCGAGCGGGCGGTCGGCACGCAGCTCGCGCCCGACAGCCCGGCCCAGGCCGCCATGCGCCGGGGCGAGACCTTCGAGGGGCCGGTGGTCCTGTTCGGCAAGCCCTTCTACACCGTCTATCAGCCCACCTTCGACGCCGCCGGCAAGGTCAACGGCATCCTGTATGTCGGGGTGCCGGTGGAGGCGCTCCACGCCGCCTACGCCGCCACGATGCGCACCACCACGCTCGCGGCGGGGCTGATCGCGCTCCTCGTCTGCGTGGCGGCCGGCCTCGTGGCGATGCGGATGTTCCGCCCGCTCGCCGACATCTCGGCGCGCGTCGCGGGCCTCGCGGCGGGCGACCTCGACAGCCCGATCCGGCACACCGGGCGCGGCGACGAGATCGGCGCGGTGGCGAAGGCGCTGGAAGATCTGCGCGGGGTGAGCCGGCGCGCCAAGGCCCTGGAGGAGGAGCGCAGCGTCGACGCCGAGGCCGACGGGCGCCGCCGCGTCACCCTGGACGAGGCCATTGGCGCGTTCCGGCAGCAGGTCTCGTCGCTCCTCGCCTCGCTCGCCGCCAGCAGCGCGGGCCTGCGCGAGCGCGCCGGCGAGATGGCGCAGATCTCCTCCGGCACCCGCGAGGTGATCGCCACCGCCTCCGGCCGGTCGCAGGCGACCTCCAGCAACGTCGCCACGGTGGCGGACGCCACGCGCGAACTCAGCGGCTCGGTCGCCGAGATCGACCAGCAGCTCGGCCGCGCCAAGGAGACCGCCGAGGTGGCGCTCCGGGACGCCGAGACCGCCGACAGCCGGATGGGAACCCTGGTGGAGGCGACCCAGCGCATCGGCCACGTCGTCGACCTGATCAACTCCATCGCCGGCCAGACGAACCTGCTCGCGCTCAACGCCACCATCGAGGCGGCCCGCGCAGGGGCGGCCGGCAAGGGCTTCACGGTGGTGGCCACCGAGGTCAAGGCGCTGGCGGTCCAGACCGGGCGCGCCACCGAGGAGATCTCGGCCCAGATCGCCACCGTCCAGGCCTCCATGAGCGGCGCCGTCGAAGCGATCGGCGCGATGCGCGAGCGCGTGCGGCAGATCTCCGAGACCACGGTGGGCATCGCCACCGCGGTGGTGGAGCAGGGCGCGGCGACCCGCGAGATCGCCCGCGCGGTGAGCGAGGCCGCCGACGGCACCCGGGACCTGGCGCTGGACTTCTCGACGGTGACCGACGCGGCCGACCGCACCGCCCGCTCCGCCGCCGACGTCACCGAGACGGTGACCGCGGTGAGCGGCGTGGCCTCCCGCCTCGAAGCCGAGGTCGACCACTTCCTGCGCCGCGTGGTGGCATAGCCGCCCGCTGCATCCGCCGGCGGATGCCGTTCAGTGGAGCGTCCCGGCCCCGCCGGGGGGCGCCTCCACCGCCTCCGCGAAGGGGAATTCGAAGACGATCTCGCCGCCCTCGTCCGTCACCTCCAGGGTGGCGGCGAGCAGGCGCGAGGTGTCGGCGCTCTCGCGCAGCAGCTGCCGGATCGTCGCGCGGGCGACCTCCCAGGCCTCGTCGGGGTCGCGCAGGACGCGCCCGTCCGGATCGGGCAGGAGATCCTCCCCCACGCGCGTGGCGAAGAAGTAGCGGGGCATGCCGGTCCTCCGGTGGGCGCGGGTCAGCGCTTGGCGCAGGCCGGATCCTCGGCCTGCGCGGGCCGCGAAAAGTCGAGCACCGCCCGCGTGTAGGTCTCGACCACCTCCGAGAAGGGCTGGCGCTCGGCCGTGAACAGCACGGCGCGGTGGCGCAGGAGCGCCTCCGGCACCGCGAGATCCGCGCAGGCCGCCGGGACGGGCGGCGCCTGATCCCAGCCCTCCGGCAGCGGCTGCCACAGGGTCTCGGCCTCCACGGTCTGGCGCGTCGGCGCGAGGGACTGGACGGCGCGGCCGAACGGCGTGTCGGTCTCGTCGAGCAGCCGGTTCATCTCGGGGGTGAGGCGCCCCGGCACGTACCAATTGTCGGCCTCCGACAGCACGTGGTCGCCGCAGGCGAGCCGCACCCGCCGGTAGCGCACGGGCTCGTCCGGCCCGACCTGGAGGCGGCGGCGCGTCTCCGGGCTCGCCGGCGCCTCGGCCCCGCGCACGAGACGGGCGGAGAGGCGCGGCGCGGCGGCCATGCGGTGGCCCGCGCACCACGCCTCCAGGGTCGCGGTGGCGCTGCGCGCGGCGAGCAGCCGGGCGTTCAGGGTCTGGAGCACGGCGATCGCCTCGACGCGCCCGAGCTGGCTGTCGGGCCAGCGGGACGGGGCTTCCGCCCGGGCCGGCAGCGCCGCCAGGAGCAGGGCCGGGACGAGAACAAGGCGGGGCATGGGGGTCTCCTGACGCAGGGGCGGATTCGTCGCCGACATGTCACTGGCGGATCGCGATCCGGCCTGTATGTAGGCCACGCTTCGATGCGGACTTCATCGCAGGAGGGATTCGATGTCGGGTGGACACGGGGCGGTCGAGGGGTCGAACAAGAGGGTGGCGCTGCTGATCTCGGTCCTGGCGCTGTTTCTCGCCCTCGGCGAGACGCTGGCCAAGAGCGCGCAGACCGATGCGCTCGGCGCCAACGTCGAGGCATCGAACCTCTGGGCCTATTTCCAGGCCCGCACGATCCGCAGCACCATCCTGAAGACCGCGAGCGAGGAGGTGGCGCTCCAGGCGCCGGGCGCGCCCGCCGACGCGGCCCGCAAGCAGATGGACGAGTGGGCCAAGACCGTGGCGCGCTGGGAATCCGAGCCCGCCACCGGCGAGGGCCGCAAGGAACTCTCCGGCCGGGCCAAGGCCGCGGAGGCGAAGCGGGACCTCGCGCTGGCGCGCTACCACCATTACGAACTCGGCTCGGCGGCGTTCCAGATCGGCATCGTGCTGGCGTCCGCGCAGGTCATCACCGGCATCGCGGCCCTGGCCTTCGCGGGCGGCGCGCTGGGGCTCGCGGGCATCGCCATGCTGGGGGTGGGGCTGTTCGCCCCGCACGCCTTCCACCTGTTCTGACGGCCTCGACCGCGGGCGGAGTGGAATCCGCCCGCGCCTTCGCCTATCCGCTCAGGAGAGGGCGAGCGTGGCGGGAGGGCCGGTGGAGCAGGCGATCATCGCGTGGTTGGCGTGGCTGGGCTCGGTGCGGGCGGAGGTGCTCGCGCTGGCCGGCCTCGCGCTCGCCTTCGGCGTGACGGTGCACGTGCTGCTGTTCAAGCGGGAGGTGGGGGCGGCGATCGGCTGGATCGGCCTCGCGTGGCTCTCGCCGCTGATGGGCACGATCCTGTACCTGCTGTTCGGCATCAACCGGGTGCACCGCCGGGCGCGCCGACTGCCCCAGCCGCCCACGGCCCGCCCCGGCCAGGCGCGGCCCGAGCCGGCCGCCGTGCCGGAGGATTACAGGCCCCTGGAGGAGGCGGTCGGGCGCCTGACCGGGCTGCCGCTCGCGGGCGGCAACGGCGTGCGCATCCTGCGCAGCGGCGACGAGGCCTATCCGGCGATGCTGGAGGCGATCGCGGGCGCGCGGCACTCGGTGGCCCTGTCGAGCTACATCATGCGCTACGACGCGAGCGGGCGCGCCTTCCTCGACGCGCTCGGGGCCGCGCAGGCCCGCGGCTGCGCGGTCTGCGTGATCGTGGACGGCATCGGCAGCGGCTACTTCTTCCCGGAGGTCTACCGGCGGCTGCGCGAGGCGGGCATCCCGGCGGGGCTGTTCATGCACTCGGCCCTGCCCTGGCGCATGCCCTTCCTCAACCTGCGCACCCACAAGAAGCTGCTGATCGTCGACGGCCGCACCGGCTTCGTCGGCGGCGTCAACATCGGCGACGAGAATCTCGTGGCGCAGGACCCGCCCGATCCGGTGCGCGACACGCATTTCCGCATCGACGGGCCGGTGGTCTGGCAGTTCACCCAGGCCTTCGCCCGCGACTGGGCCTTCGTCACCGGCGACGATCTCGACGGGCCGGCGTGGTTCCCGGCCATCCCGGCGGCCGGGGACTCGCTCGCCCGCGTGGTGACCTCCGGGCCGGATTCCGACATCGAGAAGATCGAGTACGCGGTACTGGCGGCGCTCGCCACCGCCCGGCGCTCGATCCGCCTCGCGACGCCCTACTTCCTGCCGAGCGAGATCCTGCTCACCTCGCTCGAGCTCGCGGCGATGCGCGGCATCACGGTCGACGTCATCATCCCGCAGGCGAGCAACCACCGCTTCGTCGACTGGGCGACGCGCGCCCATGTCGGCCCGCTGCTCAAGTCGGGGGTGCGGATCTGGCTCGACAACCCGCCCTTCGACCATTCGAAGCTGATGGTGGTGGACGACGTCTGGTGCTTCGTCGGCAGCGCGAACTGGGACACGCGCAGCTTCCGGCTCAACTTCGAACTGAACGTCGAGGTCTACGACCCCGCCTTCGCGGCCGACCTCGACCGGCTGATGCGGGCCAAGATGCGCGGCCGGCTCACCCGCGAGGATCTGCGGGGGCGTGCGCTGCCCGAGCGCCTGCGCGATGCCGGCGTGCGATTGCTGCTGCCATACCTCTGAGGTCCACCCGGTCGCGCAGGAAGCGCTCGGCCCGCTCGCGGCGGGGCGGCAGGGCCGCGGGTTCGAGGTGCACCACGATCGGCCGGTGGTCGGAGGCGCCCCGCGGCAGCACCGCGCGGCTGCGGCAGACGAGGCCGCGCACGAGGCAGCGGTCGAGGCGCAGGGGCACGAGATCGACCATCGCGTGGGTCGGGAAGCGCGGCCCCACGTCGCGGAAGCCCGGCAGCAGGGCCGGCCCGACGAGGTTGTAGTCGCCGAGCACCGCGGCCCGCGCCGGCAGGTGCTGCTCGATGCGCCGCAGCTGGCGGCGGTTGAGCACCTGCCCGTGCGAGAGATGCACGTTGGCGACGCCGAAGCTGCCGCAATCGAGCACCTGGCAGACCCGGTCGATCAGCGCCCCGGAGGGCAGCGGGATCACCAGGGGCGCGCGCACGAAGGGGGTCGGGCTCCACATGGCGAGCCCGTGGATGCGCCGCGGCAGCGGCGCCCAGGCGTAATGGCCGCCGACGCGGTCCTTCAGGCCGATGATCTCGGCGGTCGCCTCCTGCATCAGCAGCAGGTCGGGTTTCTCCTGCTCGACCAGGGCCGCCAGCGCCTCGACCGTCGCGCCGGTCCGCCGCAGCAGGTTCCAGCTGATGATCTTGCGGGGCGCGCGGTGCGCGGGAATCTGGATCGGGGCCCCGCCGGCCGGCAGGATGTGGGAGTGATTCAGCATGGCTCCAGGCTGGCCAGGAATGCGCCACGACGATGGCGGGAGGGCCGCGGCAGGCGCGACGCAGTGCACAAATGATACTCCGATCCGGACCGGAACGGAACCGCCGGCACCCGCATCGCTCAACCACCCGTCGCGACCAGCCCCGGCAGCGCCCGCACCATCGCCCGGAACTGATCGCCCCGGTCCTCGAAGCTGCGGAACTGGTCGTAGGAGGCGCAGGCCGGCGAGAGCAGCACCACCGCGTCGGGCTCGCGCGCCGCATCCTCGGCCGCCTGCGCCACGGCGGTCGCCAACGTGCCGCAGCGGCTGAAGGGCGCATGGCCCTCCAGCGTCGCCGCGAAGGCGTCGCTCGCCGCGCCGATCAGGTAGGCGTGGGCCACCCGCGGGAAGTAGGGGGCGAGGCTGTCGATCCCGCCCTCCTTCGGCTTGCCGCCGAGGATCCAGTGCACCCGCGGGAAGGCCGAGAGCGCCTTCTCGGTGGAATCGGCGTTGGTGGCCTTGGAATCGTTGATGAACAGCGTGCCGCCGCGCCGGCCCACCTCCTCCATCCGGTGGGGCAGGCCGGGGAAGCTCTGCAGGGCCGCCGCGAAGGCCTCCGGGCCGAGGCTGAGCGCGCTCGCCACCGCGTAGGCGATCCCGGCATTCTGCCAGTTGTGGGCGCCGCGCAGGGAGGCGATGCCGGTGAGGTCCGCCACCGGCACGGGCGGGCTCGCGCGCCCGTCGATCAGCATCCCGTGCCGGACGAGGAGGCCGGGCTCGCTCGCCCCCTCGCCGACGTGGACCCGCGTAAGCGGCCCCGCGCGGCGATCCGCGATGGCGCGGGTGTAGTCGTCATCGACGCCGATCACCGCGTGGTCGGCCCCCGCCACCAGCCGCTCCTTGATGGCGGCGTAGCGTGCCATGTCGCCGTGGCGGTCGAGGTGGTCGGGCGTGAGGTTGAGGAGCACGCCGAGGCTCGGGCGCAGCGAGGGCGTGAGGTCGATCTGGAACGACGACAACTCGACGACGTGGACCCGCTCCGGTGCGGGCGGCGCCAGCGACAGGATCGCGGTGCCGATGTTGCCGCCCATCTGAACGTCCAGGCCCGCGGTGGCGAGCACGTGCGCGATGAGGGCGGTGGTGGTCGATTTGCCGTTCGTGCCCGTGATGGCGACGAAGGGCGCCCCGGGCGCGCGGACCGCCCGCTCGCGGCAGAAGAGTTCGATGTCGCCGATCACCGGCACGCCCGCCGCCTGCGCGAGGCCGACGGTCCAGTGCGGGGTGGGGTGGGTGAGCGGCACGCCCGGCGCGAGGACGAGGGCGGCAAAGCCGCTCCAGTCGGCGCCGCGCAGGTCCGCGGTGGCGATGCCCTGCGCCTCCGCCGCCGCCATGCGCTCGGGGTTGTCGTCGCAGGCGACCACCCGGGCGCCTCCGGCCTGGAGGCTCAGCGCGGTGGCGAGGCCCGAGCCGCCGAGGCCGAAGAGGGCGAGGGTGCGGCCGGAGAAGGTGGTGCTGGGTGTCATCGCGTCGGCTCGTGCGGGCGGGTGCCGGTCCCGCGGGATCTCGTCGTGCAGCGCATCGCACGGGAGCCCGGGGCGCGTCACGCCCCGTCGGGCAACTCGCGCACCACCACGCGTCCGCCCTGCGCCGAGAGGGCGAGCCGGCCGGCCTTCAGCGCGAGCGCCTTCTCGCCGAACAGGCGGCGGCGCCAGCCGTGCAGGACCGGCACGTCCGCCTCGTCGTCCTCCGCGATCGCTTCGAGGTCGTCCACCGTGGCGATGATCTTGGGCGCCACGCGCTCCGCCTCGCAGACCGCCTTGAGCAACACCTTGAGGAGTTCGACGAGGGCGCCGTTGCCGCCCCCGCGCGGCCGGCCGCGGTCCGGCAGCGGCACCGTGGCGGGGTCGCGGGCGAGCCCGCGCTCCACCGCGGCCAGGATCTCGGCGCCGGTGCGCGAGCGCTCGAACCCGGTCGGGATGCTGCGCAGCCGCCCCAGCGCCTCGATGCTGCGCGGGGCCGAGGTCGCGACGTCGAGCACCGCCTCGTCCTTGAGGATGCGCCCGCGCGGCACGTTGCGGCTCTGCGCCTCCGCCTCGCGCCACGCCGCCACCTCCATCAGCACGGCGATCTCGCGGGCCTTGCGCATCCGCCCGCCGAGGCGGCGCCACGCCTGGTCCGGGTCGGCCCGGTAGGTCTCGGGCGAGGTCAGCACCGCCATCTCCTCGTCGAGCCACGCACCCCGGTCGGTGGCGAGGAGCTGCCGGGCCAGCACCTCGTAGACCTTGATGAGGTGCGTCACGTCCGAGAGGGCGTAGGTGAGCTGCGCCTCCGAGAGCGGCCGGCGCGACCAGTCGGTGAAGCGCGACGACTTGTCGATCTTGGCCTTGGCGACGTCGTTGACGAGCTGCTCGTAGGAGACCGAGTCGCCGTAGCCGCAGACCATCGCGGCGACCTGCGTGTCGAAGAAGGGCTGCGGCAGCAATCCGCCCTGCAGCCAGATGATCTCCAGATCCTGCCGGGCCGAGTGGAAGACCTTCAGCACCCGCTCGTCGCCCATCAGCGCGAAGAAGGGCGCAAGGTCGATTCCGGGCGCCAGCGGGTCGACGAGCGCCGTCGACCCGTCCGGTGCCGCGATCTGGATCAGGCAGAGCTTGGGATAGTAGGTCGTCTCACGCATGAACTCCGTGTCGACGGTCACGAAGGGTTGCGTGGCGAAGTGCGCGCAGGTCGCGGCGAGCCCGTCCGTCGAGGTGATCAGCTTCATGACACGCGGCTATAGCGGAGCCCGCGGATCAGCGCGAGACGCCACACCGCACGGTTGTCGCGATTCCCTGCGGTCATTTGGCCGGATCTTGGTCGAGCAGGTCCGGCCGGCGCTCGCGCGTCAGGCGCTCGGCCGCCTCGCTGCGCCAGCGGGCGATGGCCGCGTGGTTGCCCCCGAGCAGCACATCCGGGATGGGGCGGCCCTCCCAGTCGCGCGGGCGGGTGTAGTGCGGGTATTCCAGGCGCGCGCCCTCGAAGCTCTCCTCGACGCCGGAGGCGGCCTTGCCCATCACGCCGGGCAGCAGGCGCACGCAGGCATCGATCATCACCAGCGCGGCGAGTTCGCCCCCCGAGAGCACGTAATCGCCGATCGAGACCTCCTCCAGGCCGCGCCCCTCGATCACCCGCTCGTCCACCCCCTCGAAGCGTCCGCACACCGCGATCACGCCCGGCCCCTCGGCGAGCGCCCGCACCCGGCCCTGCGTCAGCGGGCGTCCGCGCGGGCTCATCAGCAGCCGCGGGCGCGGATCGTCCGGGCTGGCCGCCGCGTCGATCGCCGCGGCGAGCACGTCGCAGCGCAGCACCATCCCGGCCCCGCCGCCCGCCGGCGTGTCGTCCACGGCCCGGTGGCGCCCGATCCCGTGCTCGCGGATGTTGCGCGCCTCGATCGCCCAGGCCCCGCGCGCCAGCGCGTCGCCCGAGAGCGACAGCCCGAGGGGGCCCGGGAACATCTCCGGGTAGAGGGTGAGGATCGTGGCGCGCCAGGGAGAATTCATCGCGGGGGTCATAGCGTGGGGATCATGGCGCCTGATCGCGCGCGCCCGGCACCCGGTCAACCGGCCGCCGACCCGGCTTCACGCTCCGCTCACCCCGGTGCCGTAGGGTGCCGGGCGTGAACGGAGGCGAGGCATGGTCCTGGGTGTCTGGCTCGATCAGCCGGTCTGGCTGATCTTCGGCGCGCTCGCCGCCCTGTTCGGGGCCGGCATCGGCGTGATCCGGCTCGTGGCCCTGTCGAGCCGGGGCTTCGTGGCGAGCCTGGGCGGCGTGGTCGCGCCCTTCTTCGGCTCCGTCTCGGTACTGCTCGCCCTCCTCACCGGGTTCGTGGCGAACGATGCCTGGGAGCGCCAGCGGCAGGCCGTGCGGGCGGTGCAGGCCGAGCGCGACGGCGCGGTCGCGGTCTACGATCTGAGCCTCGCCACCGTCTCCGACATGGCGGCGATCCGCGCCCATCTGGCGGCCTATCTCGACGCGGTGGTGGGCGAGGAATGGGAGCGGATGCAGGACGGGGAGACCTCGCCCCGCGCGGCCGAGGCGCTGGGGCGGCTGCTGCAGGCCGCGGCGGCGCCGCGGGTCAGCGTCGAAGCGGGCCTGGCCGCGCACCGGGCGCTCCTCGACACGGTGCTGCGCCTGCGCAGCGCCCGAGGCGACCGGCTGGCGCTGGCCCAGCACACGAGCGACCAGTCGAAGTGGCTCACCCTCGTGGTGCTGGCCTTCCTGACCCTGGTGGCGCTCGCCCTGGTGCATCTCGACCGGCCGCGCGCGCAGATGACGGCCATGACCGTGTTCGCGGTCGCCATGATCTCGACGCTCGGGCTGATCGCCCTGCACGAGCGGCCCTTCGACGGGCCGCACCCGGTCAGCGCCGCGCCGCTGCAGGCGGCGCAGGCCGCGATGGCGGGGCGGGTGCAGGCCGAGGCACGCTAGAGCAGGAACCGAGCGCGGTGCTATCGGATCCTGCTCTAGGTCTTTGATATTGACGCATTGTCTTCGACGAGGCGGTGGCCGCTTCGTCGGAGAGTGCTCCAGGCCTCACGCCTCCTCGGCGGGCGGGGGGCCGGCCGGGGCGAAGAGGTCGTCGGGCGGTGCGACCGTGACCGTCCGCGCCGCGAGGTCGATCGCCGGCACGAAGGCCCGGGTGAAGGGGAGGAGCGCCGTGGCGCCGCCGCTCGCGGGCGCGATCTCCAGGAGGTCGCCGCCGCCGTAATTCGGCACCGCCCGCACCGTGCCGAGGGCCGCCCCGGCCGCGTCGACCACCGCGAGGCCGACGAGGTCGGCCGCGAAGAACTCGTCCTCCTCCGCGGGCAGGCCGAGCCGGTCGCGCGGGACGTAGAGCGCGAGGCGGTTCAGGGCCTCGGCGGCGGTCCGGCCGGCGACGCCCGCCACGCGGGCGATCAGGATGTCGGGGGCGCCCGAGGTCGGGCGCAGAGAGGTGATCTCGACCGTGCGGCCGTCCGCTCCGCGCAACGCACCGTAGGTCGCGATCGCCGCTGGATCGGCGGTGTAGGATTTCAGCCGCACCTCGCCCGAAAGCCCGTGCGCGCGGCCGAACTCGCCGAGCAGCACGTGATCGGGGTCCCGGGCGATCTCCGGCGCCGCGGGCGGCGCCGGAGATCGCGGAGCAGGGGCCGGTCCCGGCCGCACCCCGGAGGGGCGACGGGCTCCCGGGGGAGGGGACCGGCGCGCCATCGTGCTACGCCGCGGCGTCCTCGCCGGCGCCGGCCTTCTCGGCGCGGGCGGCGGCGCGCTCCTTGGCCTTGGTGCCGGGCTCCGCCTTCTTGGGGTTGTTGCGGGTCGGGCGCTGGGCGAGGCCGGCGGCGTCGAGGAAGCGCAGGACGCGGTCGGTGGGCTGGGCGCCCTTGGCGAGCCACGCCTGGATCTTCTCGGTCTCCAGCGACACGCGGGCCGGATCATCCTTCGGCTTCATCGGGTCGTAGACGCCGACCTTCTCGATGAAGCGGCCGTCGCGCGGCGCGCGGGAATCGGCCACGACGATGCGGTAGTAGGGGCGCTTCTTGGCGCCGCCGCGGGTGAGACGGATCTTCAGGGACACGAAACTCTCCTTGTTGTGTGTGAGGGCGAACAGGCAGTAGCGAATAGCGAATAGAAGGGCCTGACGACGTTGAGCGGCCGTCCCTTCCGGCTGAACCGAACTATTCGCTATTCGCTACTCCCTATCCGCCTACTTCTTCTTCCCGAACGGCATTCCGCCGAGCCCCGGAAGACCGGGCATCTTTCCGCCGCCGAGGCCCGGCAGGCCGGGCATCTTGCCCGGGGCGCCGAGGTTCGGCGGCATCGGCGGCAGCTTGCCGCCGAACTGTTTCTCCAGCGCGGCGATCTGCTCCGGCGTCGGCTCCGGCATGCCGCCGCCCATCATCTTGCCCATCTGGCCGAGACCGCCCCCGCCGAGCCCGAACATGTTGCCGAGCGCCTGGCCGATGCCGCGCTTGCCCGAGCCCATCGCCTTCATCATGTCGGCCATGGTGCGGTGCATCTTGAGGAGCTTGTTGATCTCCGAGACGTCGACGCCCGAGCCCTTGGCGATGCGCTTCTTGCGCGAGGCCTTGAGGATGTCGGGGTTGCGGCGCTCCTCGGCGGTCATCGAGGAGATGATCGCGCGCTGGCGCTTGAACATCTTCTCGTCGAGGTTGGCGCCCTCGACCTGCTTCTTCATCTGCGCCATGCCGGGCAGCATGCCCATCAGGCCGCCGATGCCGCCCATCTTCTCCATCTGGCCGAGCTGCATCGACAGGTCGTCGAGGTCGAACTTGCCCTTGCGCATCTTCTCGGCGACGCGCAGGGCCTGTTCTTGGTCGATGGTCTCGGCCGCCCGCTCGACCAGCGAGACGATGTCGCCCATGCCGAGGATGCGGTTGGCGACGCGGTCGGGATGGAATTCCTCCAGCGCGTCGACCTTCTCGCCGGTGCCGACGAGCTTGATCGGCTTGCCGGTCACGGCCCGCATCGAGAGCGCCGCGCCGCCGCGCGCGTCGCCGTCCATGCGGGTGAGCACGATGCCGGTGACGCCCAGGCGCTCGTCGAAGGCGCGCGCGGTGTTGACCGCGTCCTGGCCGGTGAGCGCGTCGGCGACGAGGAGCACCTCGTGGGGCTTGGTCGCCGCCTTCACGTCGGCGGCCTCCTGCATCAGCCCCTCGTCGAGGGTGATGCGGCCGGCGGTGTCGAGCATCACCACGTCGAAGCCGCCGAGCCGCGCCGCCTCCATGGCGCGCTTGGCGATCTGCACCGCGGACTGGCCGGCCACGATCGGCAGCGTCTCGACGCCGACCTGACGGCCCAGCACCGCGAGCTGCTCCATGGCGGCCGGGCGGCGCGTGTCGAGGGAGGCGAGCAGCACCCGGCGCTTGTCGCGGCTGGTGAGCCGCTTGGCGATCTTGGCGGTGGTGGTGGTCTTGCCCGAGCCCTGCAGGCCGACCATCAGGATCGGCACCGGCGAGGGGGCGTTGAGGTCGATGATCTCGGCCTGCGAGCCCAGCATCGCCACGAGCTGGTCGTTGACGATCTTCACGACCATCTGGCCGGGCGTCACCGACTTGAGCACCGTGGCGCCGACCGCCTGCTCGCGCACCTTCTCGGTGAAGCCGCGCACGACTTCGAGCGCGACGTCCGCCTCCAGCAGGGCGCGGCGCACCTCGCGCAGGGCGGCGGTGACGTCGGCCTCCGTCAGCGCGCCGCGGCGGGTGAGCCCGGAGAGGATGCCGGAGAGACGGTCCGAGAGGCCTTCGAACATGGGGCGTCCTTTGCGCTACTCGTCGTTGCCGGCGCGCGCGGCGCGGCGCGCCTGGAGCGCGCCCTCGAACTGGCGCAACGCGGTCTCGAACTTGTCGCGGCAGCCCGGATTGCAGAACCCGACCACGGCGCCGTTGTAGAGCGTCAGCGAATCGGCGGCGATCGGCTTGCCCGACCAGGGGCAGACCTCGTTCACCGCGTCCTCGATGCGCAACGGCGCCTCTCTCGTGTCGTTCATCCGCTCGCTCGCCTGGAGCCGGCCTCGCGCCCAACGCGATTCGCGCCCGAGGGCGCGTCGCGCTGTCGGGCGTTGGCCTCCGGCCTCGCGGGTCCGGTCGGCGGATCGGGTCGAGACGAGAACTCGTCTGGGAGCGGCCGGGCTAGAGGGGTTTGGCTTGAAAGTCAACGCGGGATGACCCGCGGCGCGCGGCGTTTACCGGGTCTTAACCATGGCGCGTCTTTGCTGCGCGTCACGATTCAGGAGGCCCGGCGTGTCCGAACCCGCTTTCCAGACCCAGAGCCACGCGGACCGTCAGGCGGATCGCCACTCGGATCGCCATTCGGATCGCCATGTGGCCGGGCCCTTGCGCGACTGGCTCGCCACCCTCTCCCGGATCGAGGCCGCTGACCAGGGACGCGGCGCCCCTGCCGACCAGGGGCGCGGGGCCCCTGCCGACCAGGGGCGCGGGGCCTCCGCCGATCCGGGGCGCGGTGCACCCAAGCCGGTCCAGGCCGCCGGGCCGAAGCCCGCCGAGCCCCGCCGCGCGGCCGAGCCGCAGGGCGGCTGGGAGCCCCGCCTCGTCCCGCCCGCGCCGCCCGAGGCCAAGGCCGAGGACGAGGACGTCGCGGCGCTGATGGCCGAGAACATGGTGCTCAAGGCGCGGCTCAAGGTCGAGGCCGAGCGCCACGAGGAGCTGCAGGCGATCGTCGCCCAGGAGCTGCGCGCGTTGCGCAGCCACGTCCAGGCCGAGGTCGACCGGATGGAGGAGCTGCGGGCCGAGCGCGACCTCTGGATGGCCCGCGCCGAGGCGCTGGCGATGCCCCTGTTCCAGAAACGCTGAGGCGCGCGCGGGCGGACGGGGCCGGGCGCCGCGGCGCGCCCGCCGCTCACTCGATTGGGAAAGCCGGATCGGTTGATCGCGGGCGCAGCTGTGCCGATATGGGGGCGGCCTGCCGCAGCGGTCGATCGACAGAGGACTCCCAGCCCATGAAGACCCGGCCCATCACGACCTGGTCCATGACGACTTGGTCCGTGACGCATGCCGCCGTGCCGTCGGATGCCTCGCAGAGCGCCGCCCAGGCCACGGCCCGCGCCGTCGATCTCGGGCCGCTGCCGGAATGGGATCTTTCCGACCTCTATGCCGGTCTCGACGACCCGGCCTTCGCCCGCGACCTCGCGGCGGCCGAGACCGAGTGCCGGAGCTTCGCCGAGACCTATCGCGGCCGCATCGCCGCGATCGCCGCGGGCGAGGGCGCCTCGGAGGCGCTCGGCACCGCGGTGGCCGCCTACGAGGCGATCGAGGACCGGATGGGGCGGCTGATGTCCTATGCCGGGCTCGTCTACTCGGGCGACACCACCGACCCGGCCCGCGCCAAGTTCTACGGCGACACCCAGGAGCGGCTGACCGACGCGTCGAGCGACCTGCTGTTCTTCACCCTCGAACTCAACCGCGTGGACGATGCGGTCATCGACGCGGCGACCGCGAACCCGCCGCTCGCCCGCTACCGGCCGTGGCTGGAGGACATCCGGCGCGAAAAGCCCCACCAGCTCAGCGACGAGGCCGAGAAACTCCTCCTCGAAAAGTCCGTCACCGGGCGCGCGGCCTGGAACCGCCTCTTCGACGAGACCATCGCTTCCCTGCGCTTTCCGCTGCGCGGCGAGGACCTGACGCTGGAGCCCACGCTCAACAAGCTCCAGGATACCGACGAGAGCGTGCGCCGCGACGCCGCGGAGGCGCTGAGCGGCGTCTTCCGGGCGAACCTGCGGGTGTTCACGCTCATCACCAACACGCTGGCCAAGGACAAGGAGATCTCCGACCGCTGGCGCCGCTTCGCGGACGTGGCGGATGCCCGCCACCTCGCCAACCGGGTCGAGCCCGAGGTGGTGGCGGCGCTGGTCGAGGCGGTGACGGCCGCCTATCCGCGCCTGTCGCACCGCTACTACCGCCTCAAGGCGCGCTGGTTCGGGCGCGAGACCCTGGCCTACTGGGACCGCAACGCGCCGCTCCCCCGGGTCGAGCAGCGCACCATCCCGTGGGCGGAGGCGCGCGAGACGGTGCTCTCGGCCTACACGGCCTTCTCGCCCCGGATGGCGGAGATCGCCCGCGGCTTCTTCGACGGCGGCTGGATCGACGCGCCCGTGCGCCCCGGCAAGGCGCCGGGCGCCTTCGCGCATCCCACCGTGCCCTCAGCCCACCCCTACGTGCTGGTGAACTACCAGGGCAAGCCGCGCGACGTGATGACCCTCGCCCACGAACTCGGGCACGGGGTGCATCAGGTGCTCGCCGCCGGCAACGGCGCCCTGATGGCCCCGACCCCGCTGACGCTCGCCGAGACGGCGAGCGTGTTCGGCGAGATGCTGACCTTCCGCCGCGTCCTCGACGCCACCCGGGACCCCGGCCAGCGCCGGGCGCTCCTCGCCGCCAAGGTTGAGGACATGATCAACACGGTGGTGCGCCAGATCGCGTTCTACGCCTTCGAGCGCAAGGTGCACCTCGCCCGCCGCGAGGGCGAACTCACCGCCGAGCAGATCTGCGCCCTGTGGATGTCCGTGCAGGCCGAGAGTCTCGGCCCGGCGATCCGGCTCGATGCCGGCTACGAGCCGTTCTGGGCCTACATCCCGCACTTCATCCACTCGCCGTTCTACGTCTACGCCTACGCGTTCGGCGACTGCCTCGTGAACTCGCTCTACGGCGTCTACCGGACCGCCGAGGAGGGCTTCGTCGAGCGCTACTTCGCCCTGCTGTCGGCCGGCGGCACCAAGCCCTACGGCGAACTCCTGGCGCCGTTCGGGCTCGATGCCCGCGACCCGGCCTTCTGGCAGATCGGCCTGTCGATGATCGAGGGCATGATCGCGGAACTCGAAGCGATGGACGCCTGAGGAGGCACGCGCCCCTTGATTCCGCTGCGGGTACAGGTACCTTGCACTAGTATAAGTTCGGAAAACCGGTGCTGCCCCTCAGCACCGTCCCGCGGATCGGCCGGCGGCCGATGATGTTCGCGAGATGCCGGACGCGCCGAGTCGGCTCCGCCGCACGCAGACGGCGCGGTGGATCGGCGGGATGAACGGGGCGGCGGGGCGGGCGGGCGCAGCAGGGAGCCCGGGGATCATGCCGGGAACGGCCCGGATTCTGTCGCCGCACGGGCACGGGTGTTGAAATACTTGAGCGGGCGATCGTTTCGGTCTTGACCGATTGCACGGAGATATCCGATCGCTGATGCTGCCGTAGAGACAGAACGGCGGTCGTCCCTGGAAACCCGCCTCGGTCGCGCCGCGTCGCGTCATGTGCGAGCCGAAGGACGACCGGGAACGGAAGGTTATGGATTACACCTACCAGGATGGGCGTCTCCAGATCCGACGCAATGACGACGAGAAGCGTCCGGTCCTGCAGCGTCTGAAGCGCATCGAAGGTCAGGTGCGGGGCCTCCAGGCGATGGTCCAGGAGGATCGCTACTGCCTCGACGAGGTGCAGCAGATGAACGCCATCACGGCCGCGGTGCGCGAGGCGGCCCTGCAGCTCATCAGCGAGCATCTCGACGCCTCCGTGAACTACGCGGTGCGCAGCAACGACCAGGACGGCGCCGTCGAGGAGATGATCCGGGTGCTGCGGGCGGCCCTGCGCCAGTCCTGAGCCAGCCTCGCGGGGGCGGGTCTTCGGCCTCCGTGCTGGGGCCCGGTGCCGGACGCCGCTGATTCGCCGCACGCCGGGGCGGACCCCGGGACCTAGCAGGACCGGTCCGCCGGCATATCTACGGGACTGACCGTCCTCTCACGAGTCCCGCATGCCCGCCTCCGACAGCGAAGCCAACCGATTCTCCGCGCGCGCCGCCCGCTACGCCCGGGTCGGCGCCAACATGGGCGGGGTCGCGGCGCGGATGGCGGGGGCGCGCTTCCTCGGCCTGAAGGGCGAGGACCTGTCGAACGCCGCGGCCCTCGCCCAGGCGCTCGGCGGCCTCAAGGGGCCGATCATGAAGGTGGCGCAGCTCCTCGCCACCGTGCCGGACCTGCTACCGCCCGAATACGCCCAGGAGCTGCAGAAGCTGCAATCCGAGGCGCCGCCGATGGGTGCCGCCTTCGTGAAGCGGCGCATGGCGGCGGAACTCGGCCCCGACTGGCAGGGCCGCTTCGGCCAGTTCGACCTCAAGCCCTCGGCCGCGGCCTCGCTCGGGCAGGTGCACCGCGCCACGACGCGCGACGGCCAGCCGCTGGCCTGCAAGCTGCAGTACCCCGACATGCAATCCGCCGTGGAGGCGGACCTCAAGCAGCTCGAACTCGCCTTCGCGCTCCACCGCCGCATGCGGGTGGCCATCGACACCCGCGAGATCGCCAAGGAGATCGGCGACCGGGTGCGCGAGGAACTCGACTACCTGCGCGAGGCCAAGCACGCGGTGCTCTACGGCGAGGTCCTGGGGGGCATCCCGACCGTGCGGGTGCCGGCGGTGCACGCCGATCTCACGACCAAGCGCCTCCTCACCCTGACCTGGCTCGACGGGGAAAAGATCCTTACCCACGCCCAGGCGCCGCTGGAGATCCGCAACCGCCTCGCCCACGCCATGTTCAAGGCGTGGTGGCATCCCTTCAGCCGCGCCGCGGTCATCCACGGCGATCCGCACCTGGGCAACTACACGGTCTTCTCCGAGGACGGCGAGCCGCAGGGCATCAACCTCCTCGATTACGGCTGCATCCGCATCTTCCACCCGCGCTTCGTCGGCGGCGTGGTCGACCTCTACAAGGGGCTGCTCCACGGCGACCAGCAGCGGATCGTCCACGCCTACGAGAGCTGGGGCTTCCGCCGCCTCAACCGCGAGCTCATCGACATCCTCAACATCTGGGCGCGGTTCATCTACGGGCCGCTCCTGGAGGACCGCGTCCGCACGGTGGCGGACGGGGTCAAGCCCGGCGAGTACGGGCGGCGCCAGGCCTTCGAGGTGCACCGCGCCCTCAAGGAGCGCGGCCCCGTCACCGTGCCGCGGGAATTCGTGTTCATGGACCGGGCGGCGGTGGGCCTCGGCGCGGTCTTCCTGCACCTGCGCTCGGAACTCAACTACCACCGGCTGTTCGAGGCCGAGATCGACCGCTTCTCCCTCGACGACCTCGCGGCCCGCCAGGGCCGGGCGCTCGCCGCCGCCGGCCTACCGGCCCCGGCCTGACCGCGGGGGCGCGCGGATGAAGAGACCTTCGCCTAATGGCGGGGCCGCTCGCCGCCGCGGCGCATTGCCCCCCTCCCGGCCATGCGCTAAAGCCGGGCCAAACTGCACAAGAACCGGGGCCCTCCAGCATGGCTGACACGAACCACGCCTCCTCCGACCTTTACAGCCCCGCGATGGACGGCGCCACGCACGAGGCGACCTATCGCGGCTTCGTGCGGTTCGTCGAGATCGCCACCACGGTCGTGATCTGCTGGGTCCTGGCGCTCGCGGTCGGCGGCGTGCGCGAGGCGTGGATCACCGCGATCGTCGGGGTGCTGCTGTCGAGCATCGCGGGCGCGGCCGGGGCGCTGATCCCCTCGCTCGGCTGGCGTGCCCCGGCCGCGATCGCCGTGCTGCTGGCCATCCTGCTCGCGATCTACTGACGCTGCGGAACATTTTTGGTCCAGAACGGGTCGCCGCCCCGGCCGGGCGGTGGCCCGTTTCGCGTTCGCCGCTCTGGAAAGCGGCAGAAGCGCGGCCTTTCAATGACGGGAAAAATACACTAGAGCCGGATCCAGGGGGGAATCGGCTCGACGGTCGCGTGGGTTTCCTCTCGGTGCCGGCTTTCCGGCGGCCGCTCTTCACGTGTGACCGAAGGATGGATGGATGCGGATCGCGGTGCTATCCGAGACCGATCCGGCGGAGCCGCGCGTCGCGGCGATCCCCGAGACGGTGAAGAAGTATCTGGCGCTGGGGGCGGAGGTCGCGGTCCAGGCGGGGGCCGGCGCGAAGGCCGGGGTGCCCGACGGCGAGTTCGAGGCGATGGGCGCCACCATCGCGCCGGACGCCGCCAGCGCTGCCAAGGACGCCGACGTGGTGCTGCGGGTGCGCCGCCCCGGCGGCGACGAGCTGCAGGCCCTCAAGCGCGGCGCCGTCGTGATCGGCATCATGGATCCGTACGGCCACGAGGCCGAGGTGAAGGCGCTCGCCGATGCGGGCGTGGCCGCCATGGCCATGGAGCTGATGCCCCGCATCACCCGCGCGCAGGTGATGGACGTGCTCTCCAGCCAGGCCAACCTCGCGGGCTACCGCGCCGTCGTGGACGGCGCCGCCGTCTACGGTCGGGCGCTGCCCATGATGATGACCGCCGCCGGCACCGTGCCGGCCGCCCGCATCTTCGTGATGGGCGCGGGCGTGGCGGGCCTCCAGGCCATCGCCACCGCGCGCCGCATGGGCGCGGTCGTGACCGCCACCGACGTGCGCCCCGCCGCCAAGGAGCAGGTGGAATCGCTGGGCGCCAAGTTCGTCGCCGTCGAGGACGAGGAGTTCAAGCAGGCCGAGACCGCGGGCGGCTACGCCAAGGAGATGTCGGCCGAGTACCGCAAGAAGCAGGCGGAGCTGGTGGCGAGCCACATCGCCAAGCAGGACATCGTCATCACCACGGCGCTGATCCCCGGCCGCCCGGCCCCGAAGCTCGTCACCGCCGACATGGTCGCGGCGATGCGGCCGGGCTCGGTGCTGGTCGATCTCGCGGTGGAGCGGGGCGGCAACGTCGAGGGGGCCAAGGCCGACGAGGTGGTCGAGACGGCGAACGGCGTGAAGATCGTCGCCTACGCCAACGTGCCGGGGCGCCTCGCCGCGACCTCGTCGAGCCTCTACGCGCGCAACCTCTACGCCTTCGTGGAGACCCTGGTCGACAAGGCCTCGAAGAGCCTCGCGGTGAAGTGGGACGACGAGCTCGTCAAGGCGACCTGCCTGACCCGCGACGGCGCCGTCATCCACCCGAACTTCCAGCCCAAGGCCTGAGCCGCCCCTGCCCGGAGCCTCGCGGAGACATTCATGGCTACGCTTCCCCCAGATCAGGCGGCCGAGCAGGCGCGGGCCGCCGCCGCCGCCGCCCGCACGGCGGCCGATATCGCCACCCGGGCCGCCGAGCAGGCCCAGGCCATCGCCGATGCGGCCGGCCACGGCCTCGCGGCGGCCACCCACGGCGCCGTCGACCCCACGGTCTTCCGCCTCGCCATCTTCGTGCTGGCGATCTTCGTCGGCTACTACGTGGTCTGGTCGGTGACCCCGGCCCTCCACACCCCGCTGATGTCCGTGACCAACGCGATCTCCTCGGTGATCGTGGTCGGCGCGCTGCTGGCGGTCGGCGTGCCGCTGGTCGAGAAGGGCACCGGGCTCGCCCGCTTCTTCGGCTTCATCGGCCTCGTCTTCGCCAGCGTGAACATCTTCGGCGGCTTCCTCGTCACCCAGCGCATGCTGGCCATGTACAAGAAGAAGGTCTGAGGCGATGTCGGAGAACGTCTCATCCCTTCTCTACATCGTCGCCGGCGTCCTGTTCATCATGGCGCTGCGCGGCCTCTCGCACCCGACCACCTCCCGGCAGGGCAACCTGTACGGCATGGTCGGCATGGCGGTCGCCATCCTGACGACGCTGGTCGGCCATCCGCCCGCCGGGGCGGGGGCGTGGTTCCTCGTGCTGCTCGGCCTCGGCATCGGCGGCGGCGCGGGCGCGGTGATCGCCCGGCGCGTGCCGATGACGGCGATGCCGCAGCTCGTGGCGGCCTTCCACTCGCTGGTCGGCCTCGCCGCCGTGGCGGTGGCGGCCGGCGCCCTCTACGCGCCGCAGGCCTTCGGCATCCTGGAACGCGGCCACATCCACAAGCAGTCGCTGTTCGAGATGGCGCTCGGCGTCGCCATCGGCGCCATCACCTTCACGGGCTCGGTGATCGCGTTCCTCAAGCTCGACGGCCGCATGTCGGGCAAGCCGATCATGTTGCCCCAGCGCCACGCCATCAACATCGGCCTCGCCGTGCTGCTGGTCGTCCTGCTCGCGGTCTTCATCGGCAACGAGAGCAAGGCGGTCTTCTGGCTGATCGTGATCCTGTCCTTCGTGCTCGGCGGGCTGCTGATCATCCCGATCGGCGGCGCCGACATGCCGGTCGTGGTCTCGATGCTCAACTCCTACTCGGGCTGGGCCGCCGCGGGCATCGGCTTCACGCTGGGCAACCTCGCGCTCATCATCACGGGCGCGCTGGTCGGCTCGTCGGGCGCGATCCTGTCCTACATCATGTGCCACGCGATGAACCGCTCGTTCATCTCGGTCATCCTCGGCGGCTTCGGCGGCGACACCGCCGCGGCGGGCGGCGGGCAGGTCGAGACCCGGCCGGTCAAGCAGGGCTCGGCGGACGACGCGGCCTTCATCATGAAGAACGCCGAGAAGGTCATCATCGTGCCGGGCTACGGCATGGCGGTGGCGCAGGCCCAGCACAGCCTCCGCGAGATGGCCGACCAGCTCAAGAAGGAGGGCGTCGAGGTCAAGTACGCCATCCACCCGGTGGCGGGCCGCATGCCCGGCCACATGAACGTGCTGCTCGCCGAGGCCAACGTGCCCTACGACGAGGTGCACGAGCTGGAGGACATCAACGGCGAATTTCCGCAGGCGGACGTCGCCTTCGTGATCGGCGCCAACGACGTCACCAACCCGGCCGCCAAGACCGATCCGCAATCGCCGATCTACGGCATGCCGATCCTCGACGTGGAGCGGGCCAAGACCGTGCTGTTCATCAAGCGCGGCATGGGCTCGGGCTACGCGGGCGTGGAGAACGAGGTCTTCTTCCGCGACAACACCATGATGCTGTTCGGCGACGCCAAGAAGGTGGTCGACGAGATCGTCAAGAGCCTCTGAGCGCCGCGCGATCGCGCGGCTGACCGACGAAGCGGGGCCTCGTGCCCCGCTTCGTCGCGTCCGGCCCGGGGTGTCGCGCGGCGGCGGCAGCGCGCGGTCGGGAATCCCGCTAGGATCGCGCCCGTGACCGACCTCATCGACCTGCCGCGCCCGCTCCTCGACGTCCACCGCTCGGCTCTCGGCCGGCCCTGGCGCGAGCGCGGCGCCGAAACGCTCCAGACGGCCGCGGCCATCGCGCAGAGCCACGGCCTGCCGGAGGTGCTGGCCCGGATCCTCGCCGGGCGCGGCGTCGCGCTGCCCGACGTGCCGGGCTTCCTCGAACCGCGCCTGCGCGACCTGATGCCGGATCCGGCCGTGCTCGTGGACATGGAGGCGGCGGCCGACCGCCTCGCCCGGGCGGTGCGCGGGCGCGAGCAGGTCGCGATCTTCGGCGATTACGACGTGGACGGCGCCGCGAGCGCGGCGCTGCTGGCCGGCGTGCTGCGCGATCTCGGCGTGCCCTTCCGCCTGCACATCCCCGACCGGATCACGGAGGGCTACGGCCCGAACGTCGAGGCGGTGCGCAAGCTCGCCGAGGAGGGCGCTTCGCTCCTCGTCACGGTGGATTGCGGTACCGCCGGCCACGCCCCCCTCGAAGAGGCGGCGCGCCTCGGCCTCGACGTCGTCGTGCTCGACCATCACGGCGCGCCCGAGACCCTGCCGCCGGCCCGCGCCGTGGTGAATCCCAACCGGCTCGATGACCTCTCGGGGCTCGGCCACCTCTGCGCGGCCGGCGTGGTCTTCCTCACGCTGGTCGCCCTCAAGCGCCGCCTGCGCCGGGACGGCGTCGCGATGTCCGACCTGATGGCGGGCCTCGACCTCGTGGCGCTCGCCACCGTGGCCGACGTGGTGCCGCTCACCGGCCTCAACCGCGCCTTCGTGCGCCAGGGACTCGCGGTGATGCGGGGGCGCGGGCGGATCGGACTCGCCGCCCTCCTCGACGCGGCGAGCCTCGCGGAGGCGCCGCAGGCGTGGCATCTCGGCTTCCTGGTCGGCCCGCGCATCAACGCGGGCGGGCGGATCGGGGACGCCACGCTCGGCAGCCGCCTCCTGCTCAGCCGGGACCCGATCGAGGCGGCCGGCATCGCGGCCCAGCTCGATGCCCTCAACCGCGAGCGGCAGGCCATCGAGGCCGCCGCCGTGGCGGAGGCCGAGGCGCTGACGGCCCTGCGCCTCGACCGCGATCCGGATCAGCCCGTCATCGTCGCGAGCAGTCCCGACTGGCACCCCGGCGTGGTCGGGCTGATCGCCGCCCGCCTCAAGGAGCGGTTCGGCCGCCCGGCCTTCGCCTTCGCGCTGCGCCAGGACGGCACCGCCACCGGATCGGGCCGCTCCATCCCGGGGGCCGATCTGGGGCGGGCGGTGCGCCGCGCCGTCGAGGCGGGCCTCGCCGCGAAGGGCGGGGGGCACGCGATGGCGGCGGGCGTGACCATCGCCTCCGTCGATCTCGACCGCTTCCGCGACGGCCTCGCCGAGGATCTCGGCCGGTCGGTGGACGATGCCCGCCTGGCGCAGGCGCTGCTGGTCGACGGTCTCCTCTCGGCCGGCGGGATGCGGCCCGATCTCGTGGCGGCCGTGGAGCGCGCCGGCCCGTTCGGCCAGGGCGCGCCCGAGCCGGTCTTCGCCCTCGCCCGCCACCGCGTCGCGGATGCCCGGGTGGTGGGCAACGGGCACGTCAAGGCGCAGCTGCGCGGGCGCGACGGCGTCGCGGTCGGCGCCATCGCGTTCCGGGCCGCGGAGGGGCCGCTCGGCCAGATGCTGCTGCGCCGGATCGGCCGCGACGTCCACGCCGCCGGCACCCTCACGCGCGACCGCTGGCGCGGCGGCGACCGGGTCGAACTGCGCCTGTGCGACGTCGCCGAGGCCGAGTGAGCCCCGGCGCGATCCGGCTTGACACCTGCCGGAGCCCTCACCATAAGACCCCGGTCTCCGCCTCCGCGCGGGGACGCCGCCGCGGTCACGGCCGCGGCCCTGGGGGAATGTCCCGAGCGGCAAAGGGGGCGGACTGTAAATCCGCTGGCTATGCCTTCGTAGGTTCGAGTCCTACTTCCCCCACCACCCACTTCCTACAGAATAGCAGTTTTCCGTCTGGCGCAGAGACCTGCGCTGGGTCAGAGACTTGGTCGATTCCAGGCCATTTTCGGCCCCTTCTCCGGGCCTTCTCTCCTCCCGCGAGACACTCATATTTCGGGCCTGTTCTCCGGCCATGCCTCAGCAGCTTCCATCAGCTCTGAAATACCCGCACGCGGAGACCGGTTCGCCTAACGGCAGAGACCGCGTTCGTGTGCTCGCCTGCTGTCCCCTGCACAGGCCCACTCGGGACTGGACTTCGGCTGCAAACGGAGCGGAACTGATCAGGCCCGAGCCGGCCACCTCAGCCGCTCGGGCCGCCTGCCACCCGCCCCGGTGAGCAGGCTCGCGGTGGTGCAGCCCCAGGCTGCCGCACCCACCGCGGAGTTTCGCATGCCCCTCTCCTCGCACCACCTCGCCCTGCTGCGCACAGCCGCGGCGCGACAGGATCACCTGCTCGCCTGCCCGGGCGAGCTCAGCCCCCGAGCCCGATAGGCGCTCGTCCGCAAGCTCTGCCGGCTCGGCTACGCCGCTGCGGTGCGCGCCACGGCGGCACAGACCTGCTGGGGCGAGGACGAGGTCGGCCCGCACGGACTGCAACTCACGCCAGAGGGGCTGCAGCTGATCGCGGCTGAAGCGTCCGACGAGAAGGTGCACCCTGCGGCTACTCCCAGGCAGCGGCGGGGTGGCACGCGGCGTCCCTTGACCAAGAAGGCCCAGCTCCTCGTCCTGCTGCAGCGACCCGAGGGCGCCACCCTTGCCCAGCTGATGGCCTCGACAGAATGGCTGGCTCACAGCACGCGCGCAGCCCTCACCCGCCTGCGTCAGGCCGGACACCTCATCATCCGCAGCACGAGCCAACACGGCGAGAGCACCTACCGCATCGCCACTGAAGCCTCGCGCTCCTCGCGCGCCCACGGCTGAGCCGAGGAGAACAGCCCATGCGTCCTTCTCCCGCTCCTGCTCCCGCCACCGCCGCTGACGAGCTCGAGCGCGAGCTCGCCCAACTGCCCAGCCTGCCGCTCGATCAGCTGCGCACTCGCTGGCGCCAACGCCTGCGCTGCGCGCCCCCGCCCCAGCTCTCGCGCGCCCTGCTCCTGCGCCTGCTGGCCTACAAGCTCCAGGCCCGCCACTACGGCGATCTCGACCCTGACACCGCGCGCCTGCTCGCCCGCGTGGCCCGCGAGCGCACCCGCCGCAAGCACAAGGTCGAAGCTGCTCCTGCCCCGACTACACCCGCGCCCCTGCCGGCACTCACCAGCTCGGGCCTGCGCCCCGGCACCCTGCTGGTGCGCGAGTTCGCCGGACAGCTGCACACCGTCACGGTCACGGCTGAGGGCTTCGTCTGGAACGAGCAGCGCTTCACCAGCCTCTCGGAGGTGGCGCGCGCCATCACCGGCACGCGCTGGAACGGCCCACGCTTCTTCGGCCTGCGCGATAAGGCTGCTTCGAGCAGGGGAGGGCAGGCGTGACCTCCGCTCCCAAGCCGCTGCGCTGCGCCATCTACACGCGCAAGTCCACCGAGGCCGGGCTGGAGCAGGCCTTCAACTCGCTCGACAACCAGCGCGAGGCGGCTGAGGCCTACATCAAGAGTCAGGCCCACGAGGGCTGGCGCCTGCTGCCCGAGAGCTACGATGATGGCGGCCACTCGGGCGGCAGTCTCGACAGACCCGCCCTGCAGCGGCTGCTCGCCGAGGTGCGGGCCGGGCGTGTGGACGTGATCGTGGTCTACAAGGTCGACCGCCTCACCCGCTCTCTGGCCGACTTCGCCAAGCTGGTCGAGCTGTTCGATGCGCACGGCGTGTCGTTTGTGTCTGTGACGCAGGCGTTCAACACCACCTCCAGCATGGGCCGGCTGACGCTGAACGTGCTGTTGAGCTTCGCGCAATTCGAGCGAGAAGTCACGGCCGAGCGCATCCGCGACAAGGTGGCGGCCTCCAAGCGCAAGGGCCTGCGCATGGGTGGCCCGGTACCGCTCGGCTACCAGGTTCGTGACAAGAAGCTGGTGGTGGACGAGGCGGAAGCCGAGCAGGTGCGGGCGCTGTTCCGCGGCTACCTGGAGCAGGGCTGCCTGAGCGCGCTGGTGGCGGACCTGCGATCACGGGGCATGGTGACCCGAGCTTCGCGTCTGAAGGACGGGCGGGTGCGGGGCGGGGTGGCGTTCGGCAAGGGGGCCCTCGGCTACCTGCTGCGCAACCGGATCTATGTCGGCGAGGTGGGGCACAAGGGGCGGCACTACCCGGGCGAGCACGCCGGGATCGTGCCGCGCGAGCTGTTCGAGGCGGTGCAGGCGCGGCTGAGCGCGCAGGCGCAGGAGCGTGTGGCGTCGCGGGTGAGCACGGGCGGGTTGCTGCGTGGGCTTTTGTACGACGCGCAGGGCAGGCGCATGGTGACGAGCACGGCCAAGAAGGGCGCGGTGCGCTATCGCTACTACGTCTCTGCGGCCGAGGCCGGGCAAGGGGCAGCCACGAAGGTGGTGCGCGTGCCTGCACCGGAGATCGAGCAGGCGGTGCTCGGGGCAATAAGTCTGGGGGATGAGCCGGTGGTTGCCGCGGCTGCAGTTGCAGCGCGGGTGAAGCGGGTGGTGGTACGGGCAGACGGCTTGGAGCTGCACGTGAGGGGCGGCCAGGAGGAAAGCGAGGCGCCGCTGGTTGTGCCCTGGTCACGTCAGCCGCGGCGGCGCCGGCGTGAGGTGATCAGGGTGGCAGGCGAAGGCCGGACTTTGTTGACGGACAAGGGGCGCGCACGTCTGGTTGAGAGAATCGCGACGGCACGGGTGTGGCTAGATGATCTGGTGAGTGGGCGGGTAGCAGACACACGGGCGCTGGCGGCCGAAGAGGGCTGCAGCGAGCGGGCGGTGCGGCAGCTGCTGAACCTGGCGTTCCTGTCACCAGCTGTGGTGCGGGCAGCGATTGCGGGAGAGGCGCAGGAAGGAAGCGGCGCGACGGCGCTGACGCATGCCCCTCTGAGCTGGCGCGAGCAAAGCTTGCCGACACATCTGCATGCTCTTGGGTGAACTCCGACGGAGGATGGATGCCATGCCTCGAAACGCTTCACGTCCGAACAGATCGCCTTTCCCCTCCGGCAGGCGGAGAACGGCAGCACGGTGGACGAGATCTGCCGGAAGATGGGCGTGTCCGAGCCGACCTTCTACCGCTGGAAGAAGCAGTTCGGCGGCATGGGGTTGCCGGAGATCCGGCGCCTGAAGCAGTTGGAGGAGGAGAACGGCAAGCTCAAGCGGCTGGTCGCCGATCTGACGCCGGATCGCTCGATGCTGCAATCAGGATTATACTACTGGCGCAAACCAATGGGAGCGACCACCGCTAAAACGTACATCCACGCGATAAGGGTTGCAATTGAGCATAAAGTGGTCATCGAGACGGTCGCCGCAACAAGCGGCTCTTCGCAACAATACTCACCCGAAAGGATATAGACCGTTTTGGCCGTCGGCACGCCTGCACAGATGGTCGCGGCAGCGGTATAGAGTGGGTCAAGCCGCATTGCGATCGAAAGTTCAAAGACAATGAGCGGCATGATCAGGAGCTTGACGATTGTCAGTGCGATTGCGCGTCCGAAATTGGCAAGTAGTCCGTTGATCGACAAGCCAAGCCCTATGGCGAAGAGAGCGCAGGCAGTCAGCGCGTCGGCAAGGATGTGGAGATAGGCGCTTATGGGCCCTGGCATCGGAGCCCCAAGCGCGGACCAAGCGATGCCGATCAGAGTTGAGAGGACCATCGGATTCAGGATTACGCGCCGGATCAGCGCGAACGCCTCAAGGCGCGAACTGCGCGGCTCGCTTGGATCGAACTCCTGAAGAATCACTGCGGCAGGAAACATCACGACAGCGACAAAAACCGTTGCGATCGCTGCCGGCAGCACGGCTCTCGGCCCATAGGTCGCCTGTAGAATCGGCAGCGCCACGAAGCCTGTGTTTGTCATCGAAGCAGCCCAACCCTGCATCGACGACCCGGCCAGGTCTCTACCTCGCTGCGTCCATACCGTTAGAAAAACTAGAGCAAAGCAAACGAGAAACCCGCCGCCGAACGCTATGAGAAACTGTCATGCAAGCAATGAGCGCGCGGGCTCTTGCGCAATCGTGACGACTAGAAGCGCTGGCATTGCGACGTAGTAGGCGAAATGCTCACTTCATCTCATCCAGCAGCCCCGGGAACCGCTCCTGCACTGGCTCGGCCACGTCCCACCACGCATGCAGCCCGAGCGGCCCAGCGGCCTCGCCCAATGCTGGCTCAAGGGCGCGTAACCGTTGGGCCACCTCGCGTCTTTCGAGAGGCGATGCCTGAAGCATCAAGGCGTAGAGTTCGACACATTCCGCAGTCAGCACTCGGGCGATGCCGCGCATCGCAGCGGCCCATTCGGCTGCATGTGTGGGTTGGTTTGGGTCAGACAAAGAGAGCCTCGCTCGTCAAGATGGTGGCGCCTCCGGCCTCTTGTTGCTCATGGGAATTCGGCATCGCGCCTCAGTTCACGTCGACACCGGCAGTGCTGCGGGAGGAGACCATGACCGGCGTCCTTGCGATCTTTGTCGCTGCCGCGAGCGCACCGCTCTCAGTGCAATGTCGGCGGCACATTCACGTCAAGATTAACGGCACCACTCAATGTCAGGATGCGTTTGAAGATCCATGCTGCTTCCTCATTGTTCCCCACCGTGGCTGGCTCGCAGATGTAGAGGCTCACGAGGTCTGCGAGTGCAGTTTGCAAGACCGCACGCTCGTCCGTTGCCATCGGACGCTGTCTGCGGGCTACCCGCAATCTCTTGGCTACTGCCGTCAAAATTACGCGGCTTGCCTCTCTGGAGGCGAATTGCTCAGCATTGTTCACCTCTGGACCTCGTCACTTGGCTGTCAGGGTTATCTGGGTGCGCGTCAGGACTTGCTTGCACGCTGCGGGATTTTGCGGCTGAACCTCTCGGAGGAGCACGTTAGATGAGCCCACCTCTCTCGATCCCCAGAAATTGCCACAAAACTTTTGATCTAATGCATTGTGAATGTTCTTATGTAATGTTCGCAACTCAGACGATTGATAATATCAACGACGGATTGAGCCATCTCGCGGTACGATGCATCGCATCCGCTCCTAAGTTCAATGGTAAATGCAGGCACAAGCGCTTTGCTATCACTGGTGTCAAATTCGACAGAAACCAAGTTATCGCCGCCTGGACGGCAGTGAATCTCGGTCAATACCAGATCCGCGATATGCGGCCACGTCATGACATTGTCGTTCACAGCGGTACCTTAGCTCAAAAACCAGGCGTGCGCTTTATTTATGGGGGCGTCAATGAGATTATTTTTCGGGTGTGTCGAATGGCCGTCGTCTCCGTTCTTGCCTGGGAGCTGAAAAACGCGCAGGTAATTCACGGGGCCGGGGAGGCCAGGTGCTGGCTCTGGCATACAAAGTCCCTCACGGCGGTGCTGACTGCTGCCATGCTCGACCGGGTGATACACCACGCCAGCGCAGTGATGATCCAAGGCAAGAGCTGCCGGCTCAAGGACAAGCGGCGCGCCGGCTTGGTGGCACGGCCGCGGGGGAGAATGCCGGCGCAGAGCAGGCGTGGGTCGGATTACAGCCGGCGATCCGCAAAGGTGGGTCCGACTTGAACCGGCGTTGACACTCAAAGCTTACCGCAACCCATATCTTCAGCGTGCTTGGGCCCGCGGCCGAGGTTTTTGGAGAGAAGGTGCACCTCCAGTTGGGTCAAACGGCACCGCCGGGCCGCCGCAACCAATGCAGATCGAATTCGAAATGCTGTCCAGGCGCTTTGTGCGGAGCTTGTCAGCAGCCTCCCGCTTCGCCGCCTCTGCCTCGAAGCTCGCTTTCCGGCGCCTCTCCTGAGCTTCCGGTGGCTCTCTCATGTCAGTTTTCGGCTGAGCGGCGGTGGCGGCTTCCGGTCCTTTCGACTGAGGCCGAGCCTCAGCGTAAGCCGCCGAAAACAATATCATAAAGCTGCCCAAGAGAAGTATTCTAGAGAGCGATCCAGCATCTATAATAATTTTCATATTGAGCCTCCAAAAAACACTGATAGCACATTTGGTGGCTGATGTATTGCCGTCTGGTTTGTGGCGGCTGCGAGACGCTGCATGTGCTGGCATGGGCCGTCAATGAGCGAGCGAGGGCGGAATGATTGGCAGTGAACGCGCACTCCTGGCAGCGCTCGCGGCGGCTGGTGGCTGGGGCGTGATTTCCGACCTGTCCGCTCGTGGTCTGCTAAGGGGCTCCGGGATGGCCTCGAACGTCATCGCCTGGGGCTGGGCTGCTTACGGCTTGATGGCGCAGGAGGTGCGGATCACAGACGTCGGTCGCAGCGCTCTGCATCGCGCGTCCACACGTGCCTCAGAGCCGGCGTGCGCTGCCGCGCGAACGGATTCCGCGTCCGCATCCCCGAAGTGCCGAGAGAACACGCTGTCGGACACGAACTCCACTCTGGTCGTGGTGCTGAGCGTCGCATTGATGCTGCCGGCCCACGCCAAAGGCCAGCAGCAAGCAGCTGAGCAAGTGGCTGAACTCAGCCGGACAATGTCACAGCCCTAAAAGGGCGCAAGTTATTCGTCGTGTCACACTTCGTTCGGATAGGGCGGGGGCGATGCCTCAGCGGGACGCAGTTGAGCAAACGTCTGATACCGCCGAGGGGGAGCCTTCGCCGGCCCTGACCTGATCGGCGCGGGTGCCAGTCGGGCCAAGCGCTGCTTGAACTCTTCGTCGGACGGACTGCGCGCTGCGCCGGTGATAAATGCTTTGATCATGGCTCGTCTCTCTTGCTGCTTGTTGACGCTTGAGCCCCCTATGTGCCTTGCGGGCAGCGTACTGGGCCTCACGAGCCACCTTCCGCTCGGCCTCACGCATCAGCTTACGGGTCACCGCCTCAGCGGCGCCGCGCATCTGCTCCACAGCTTCTTGCTCGCGCGGACGGACCTGCTCGCCCTCCAAGCGGGCGCCCACTGCTTGGCGGCGGGCCTCTCGCTCGGCGAGGCGCGCAGCACGAGCAGCGCCGATCGCCTGCCACTCAGCACAGCGGGCAGCCAGAGCTGGGTCATCCCACCGTGGGCCATTCCTGAAGGCGGACCAGCATGGCCTTACGGACTTCAGTAGCCGACTTCAGCCGGTCACTGAACTGAACCTCCTTGAACGCACTAATGGCTCACATCCGGCTCAGGCTGAGGGATCTCACGGGGCGCGAGAACCGGTCAGCGAGGTGCCAGCGTAGCTCTCGCTCCGAGTGGTACTTGTAGGTGCGGTCGATCAAATGGCTAACATCGACCCGCTCGTCGTCGAGGCACTGCCAGATTTGCTGAACCTGAAACGTCGGAATGTCGCTGCAAGTAGGCCGAGAAGTATTATCTTCGAGAAAATTGAAATTCAAGATCATGACCTAACTGGTGTTTTGCGGTGCAAGTTGAATTTGGAATGCGCGCACAGAGACGCGCATTCTCATGTCAGAGGATTACGCAGCCTTGAGGCTGCCGGCCGACTGCTTACCGCTTCGGCGATCCGTCTCCATCTCATAGGAGATTTTCTGCCCCTCAGAGAGGGAGTGCATGCCGGAACGCTCGACGGCGGAAATGTGGACGAACACATCGCTCCCGCCGTCGTCCGGCTGAATGAAACCGAAGCCCTTTTGGCCGTTGAACCACTTCACGGTGCCGATGCTCATGATCGCCTCTGTCGTTTAGCCAAGTGTGTGGATGAGCTTGGTGTGCGTTCAACACAGCCGAGCTCGAGTCATCGATAGGATTTGGAGAGAGTGTCAGAGCATGCGCCCAATTTGAGCGGGGCGAAGAGGCCCGGAGGTCCGGCCAAAGATCGATCTTCTTATTATGGGGCACCCTATCCCCGATAGCAAGGCACCCAGCTTTTATCCTAGATGCCCTGCCGCGATTTTGGGCGATGTGGATATCTGGGTACTGTCGAGAAGCTGACGGATGTAAGGGATCGGGGGCAGGAGGTGCCACTGCAGGGAAGCGTGGCCCAACGGATTGGAACTATTCCGCGCAACAAGGAGCCACCAATGGTCGACCTGCACATTCAGCACCGAACCGTCTACCGCTATCGGCACCCCGTCGCCCTCGGGCCGCATCGGCTCATGCTGCGACCTCGTGAGAGCCGCGACGTGCGCCTGGTCGCGAGCATCATGACCCTCACGCCTGATGCGACGGTGAGCTGGGCAAACGACGTGTTCGGCAATGCCGTGGCACTGGCCACATTCAGCCAGCCCTCAGATGCTCTCGTGATCGAGAGCGTCGCGCAGGTCGTTCTTTCAGCCGCAGCCTATCCGGTCTTCCCCATCGCTGCCTCCGCCGTCTCCTATCCCTTCCAGTACTCCGACGACGAGTGGGCCGACCTCGGGCTCCTGACGGCTCAGCAATACCCCGACGACGGAGGGCTGAGAACCTGGGCGCAGGGCTTCGTCGCAGGCAATCCGACCGACACTCTGTCGCTGCTGCAGGATCTGAGTGCCGGTGTAGCTCAAAACATTGTCTACTGGGCCCGGGAGGACGAAGGCACACAGTCGCCGAGCCAAACTTTGTCACTCGGTCAGGGCTCCTGCCGGGATCTCGCAACCCTGTTCGTCGAAGCCGTGCGCAGCCTCGGCTTCGGGGCGCGCATCGTTTCCGGCTACCTGCATGATCCGACCCGGAGCCTGGTAGGCTCCGCGGATGCCGGTTCGACGCACGCGTGGGCTGAGGTCTACGTGCCAGGCGCGGGCTGGATCACATTCGACCCGACCAACCGCAGCATGGGTGGTGCGAACCTGATCCCGGTCGCTGTTGCACGCGATATACGGACGGCCATGCCGGTGGCCGGCAGCTTTCTTGGCGCGCCTGACGCATTCTGGGACATGAGCGTCGAGGTCAGCGTCACCTCGCAGTAGGCGACCTCCAGCACGGCGGCGGACCGGGTGGATCGTGCAACCTCGGTGTCTCTCGCGAGCTCTCGTCCAGCCTGCTCTTCGTTGTCGCTGCTAAATGGAACGGTGGGCGTGCTTCGGATCCACCTTGCTTGGCCGTGGCAGAGGGTCGGTTGTTTACTCCCTCAGGCTTCGTGGCGCACATCTGAGCGCCAGCAGCTACTAACCAATTAGACCAGCGGCGGGTTAACGCTCAAGCTTCCCTGCAGGGCAATCTTCTGTGCGGCATATTGGCTTAGAGCTCCAGCAATCGGACCGATCACACGGATGCTGCGTTGCTGTTCCATGAGGGCGGCTGGACCCCCTGATGGACAACATTCTACAATCGCTCCCAGACCTATAATTATTTGATGGGGCTATTTACAGACATGCTCATATTTGCCTTGATAACACTAAGTGTATCTACATTATTCACAGCCTCTGTTGGAACAGCAATCGGCTTCGGCTGGCTTCAGGAGTGAGAAGGCAGCAGCTCAGCCTTGACCATAGGCATCCCTGCCAGATGGGTCGTTTAGCGCAGTCCGGCCGCTACCCGCTCGTCACCGCACCCTGAGGATCCACAGGCGCTCGGCGCGTGGATGAGCGGCGACAACGAGCGCTAGGGCACCGGCGGCGCCGGCGAGCATCACGATCAGTGCGGACATGGCGGATCTCCCTGTCGGCAGGATGCGTGAGGCTGATCGCCCAGCCCATGTGACGGCCCGCCGCGAGACAATCCGGCTCGCGCGTCAGGTCGGCCGGGTCGGATGAACTCCGGGTGCAGGTCCGTTAACCTGGATGAACTTCCCCGCCTCTACCGCGGAGGTGCCCATGGACGGCCAGCTTGCCCGCGCGGAGCGCGCTTCTCGGAGGCGCGCCGCCTGTGTGCGTGCCTGGAGGAGACGCGGCGACACACACGGGTGCTCGTCTCGAACACGGTAGCCAGCTTCGACGAGTTCCACGCCATCACCCGCAACGCAGAGGTCGTGGCCGCGGCGGCGATCCGAGAGGCCGTGGCGGCCCGTGTATCACCGGCCCAGCCCTTGGCCACGGTCTGACCGCCATCTTGGGTGAATGCTCCCACCTCCGCCGCTCGCTAGGCCGATCGCGGATCGTCATCGCGTCGGGACGCCCATACAGACCCCGTCGACCAACAAGGCGGCCGAGTACCGGCAGCGGGCCCGGGGAGCGCGCGAGCGGGTTCAGTGGCTGTCCCTCGGCGCCGCCCGCTCTCAACTCTTGGAACTGGCGCGCCAGCTCGATCTGCTGGCGGAGACCAAAGAGCGCTGGGGGACCGTGCGAACGCGGCCCTGGCGAGCCGTTCGCGCGCGCGAGGGCCGTCGGTGACGCGGCGCCTTCCATAGCACTCGTTATGCGAACGGAAGCGGAGGCCTTCGACAGTCTTCCGAAGTCCTCGCGGGCGCCTCGCGCCGGCCGTCAGACAAGGCCCAAATGATCGATCTCCGGCGGGGCCGCGCGGGCGCAGGGCTAGACTGAAATAGTCTTTCAGGCCGCGAGACCCCTGGCACGGCTTGTGCGACGGTCAGGAGGTCCTGCGCCAATCATTCACGGCGATGGGGACGGCGGGCCGGGCGGGCTTGAGAACGAACACCCGGCCCGCTTCTCCTACGGCGCGCAAGAAGACGCCGGCGCGGGGGGCCGGCCGGCGTCAAAGGGGAAGTCATCATGTGCGGCAGGACAACCGCACGTGATTAGGGCCGGTTCCTCGACGCGCGCCGGACGCTGCCTGCCTGGGCTGAGCTCCCTCTGTCCCCACTCCTAGCTTGACTTCGATGGCCTAGCGTTACGTCCTGCCCTGGCGCGGAGTGCAAGATGACGGAGATCCCGAGGCGAACGCCGTTCACCGGCAAGCGCCTGCTCGTGGTCGACGATCAGATCATCATCCGCCAGATCGTCAGCGCCATCGGAGAGAGGCTTGGCTTCGCCACCGTTGACACAGCGCAGGACGGCGACGAGGCGCTGCTGATGATGCGCAAGCGGCCCTACGACGTCGTGATCTCGGACTGGAACATGCAGCCGGTGACGGACTTTGAGCTGCTGCGCATCGTCCGGGCCGACAAGGATCTGGCCTCAACCAAGTTCCTGATCATGACGGCCCGCATGGACAAGGACGCGGTGCTGGCGGCCAAGAGCGCGGGGGCGGACGGCTACATGCTCAAGCCGTTCACGCCGCAGGCGCTGCGGGACAAAATCCTGGCGACGGTGGCTTGATACTCGGGCCGACCGGTGCGTCGCGCCGGTGGGCTGGGTGTGGGATCACCGGGAAGAGAGCCTCGAGGCCACTGGCCACGCCGCCTAGCACCGGGTCGAAGGCGCTGCCGAACTCGCGCGGGTGCAGCTGGGGCTTGATAAGGGTCATCTCGGCTTCCGGGGGCTGGGAGGGCTTCATGGCAGCAAAAAAGCCGACCGAGGCTTAGGAGACCGGTCGGCGTCCAGGCCGATGCGATTACCTGAGTTAAGCGAGGTTGATGCCTGCTAGTTCCGTGGTCCGAGGCAGGTGTGCATGCAGCGGAACGCCCGGCGGAGGGTTAGAGCCTGGCCGGGCGTTCTGGTCTCGGGGAAGTTCAACGTCTCGCTACACCGGATCAACAGGACCTAGAGCCAGGGCCTCGCCAGCCTTTCGCCGGGCCAAGCTTCCTATCCCGGGTTCAAGCCGAAGGAGTGGACGACCACCGTCAGCAACGCGCGCCGCTTCGTGGACGAGTTCGGGTCTCAGGCCGACGCGCTCGGCTGAGACACGCTCACCCTGTTCAGCGTGCATCCGAAGTCAGGCGCGATCAGCGCGGACCGGTGCGGCGTGCTGATGGCCTGCCTCTATTCGGTCCGTGAGGTGACGGCCGAGTTCCTGCGGGTGCACCTGTGGCGGTGTCAGCGGAACACGGCCCCATCTGCCAACCCTCCCTTTCTCTCGCGGTTCGGTGCCGACTGGCATAGGCTCGGCGCCGAGCGGGAGGTCACTCCGATGTCGGATCGCCGAGAACTTTACCGAAGCCCTAGCGGAGACACTTGGTACCTTGGCCGAGAGCCGCAGAATGGCAGGGCATTCATCGTCCACCAGCCCAATGGCCCCTCAGGAGGGCAGCGCAGTCACATCGAGTTGGGAGCGTTCTTGGCGGACGGTACGGGCAGGCCGGAACAGCAAGCCTTGCTCCGCCTGATCGGCACGCTCGTCGAGGTGCCTCCCTATGCCGACCGGACCTGAAAGCCAGAAGCGCCCCGCGCCTAAGCTGGGGGCTGAGAAGACGGCACCCGAGGAGCGGCACCGCCGGTTCGTANAGCCTTGCTCCGCCTGATCGGCACGCTCGTCGAGGTGCCTCCCTATGCCGACCGGACCTGAAAGCCAGAAGCGCCCCGCGCCTAAGCTGGGGGCTGAGAAGACGGCACCCGAGGAGCGGCACCGCCGGTTCGTAGAGGTCGCCCGCGATCTCGACTGTGACAAGTCAGAGGAGCGGTTTGACACGGCTCTAGAGGTGATAGGGCGGGCGAAGCCGAAGGCGAGCGAGGCCGGCTCTCACCTTTGGAAGGCGAAATCTGACAAAGCCAACCGTTAGACTCCGGCTTTCTTCTTGCCGTATGACACTGATGCAGGCGCATCTGTCACAAAAAAATCCAATCGGAATAGCAGCAAATCAGAGTTGTCGGTAACTTCCATCCGCCATTCGCTGCCTAAATTGTCCCTTTCTGCACCGTTTTCTAGCAAGATGCCCGCGTAGCGGATGGCTTCCCTTCGGGCAAAAATCTGATCTGGTAGCTCAACGCCCGTTTTATCGAGCAGCTCAACGCCATCGTAGACATTGAAATGATACCGAGGCATGCGCGCCGCCACCCATTGCAAGGCGGGAGCGCACGTCTCTCTCAGCCGCAGGAGCCTTGAGGATCTGACCTGCGATGGGCGACCCTACCGGAGTGTTCGATATCTCACAAACACTAAATCTGGTACCTAGTTCGCGAGGTATATAATCGCAAAACGTTTCTCCCAAGCAGCGAAGGCGCCCGGCCCGTGCTGCAACTCCTGTCCTGCTCTTTGTGGGGGCGCGGGCCCACGAGCCCATTGCGAGGCTGCCCGTGTTCCGCGCGCTGCCCGTCGTTTGCGCGGGACAGCGGGTCGGGTGGCGGACCTTGCAGCGGCCACGTGCTCGGTGGGGGTCTGCTCGGATCTGAGCACAAGCTAGCCTCTGCGCTGTCGTCTCCTGACCGCCGTCGCTCAATGCGGGCGGCTGCGCGTTGGTGTCCCGTGGTGATCCACGGAGGGATGGCGTGATGGCATGCAACGGGGACTTCATCGACGCGCTGAAGCACGAGCACGAGCGCTTGGGTCGGCTGCTCCTGGTCATCGACGACGGCCGCTGGTGGACGGCTGACGATCCCGGGCGTGCGAAGGTAACAGCCCTGCAGGAGCGAGCCGCGCAGATCCGAGCCGCAATCGACGGGATCGACAAGGTCGTCGGTGAGATCGGAAGGTAGCCCACCATGGAGATGTTTGGGGCTGTCGGGGCGATGATCTTCGCGTCCGGAATCGTCCTGGCGATCGTCGCCGCGGTTGCGGTCGTCGGGCATCTCATCGAACGAGCTCGGCAACGGGCCGAGCCGCCTTTGCATGCTGGCGGACGAGGGGACCGGCGAGGCCGCGCGCCGCAACGCGACCCGAACGGCGATCGTGCCGGCGGTGGTGATATGACCGACGACGAGTTCCTGCGCGGGCGGCGGGCGTTCCGGCTGTGGCTGCAAGGGCGGGCCCGGCTATCGGGGTCCGAATGGGCGGTGCGTCGGGTGGGACGCTCTGGCGGAGACCTGCGGCAGCCCGCCGACGACGCGCTGCAAGGCCGAGCAGGTCAACACCTGGCCGGGCAAGAAGAAGAGCGAGACGCCGCCCCCGTGGGCGCGGCGGGTACCCCCGGCGCATCCGACGGTACCAAATCCCTTCTGAGCGCTCCTTAAGTCGGCAGCTGCGCCGACACGGATGGCACCTCGACCAGCTGCGTGGTGTAGCGCGGCGTGCGCATCTCGAACTTCGCCGACCACGTCCGCTTTTCGACGGCCCCGGCCCGGGTCGGCACCACGCTGCCGCGCCCGAAGCGGGCGTTGCAGGCGTCCATCGTTGCCATTGCCGCACGGCCCAGCTCGCGGTCGAGCGCCCCGAACAGTTGTAGAATGCGGCCCCGTCGTTTCAGCGTGACCGAGCTTGACGCCAAGCTGCGATTGCAAGCTGGCGCGCCTCGAAGGTCGCCCGCTGATGAGTGCCCGGTGCTCCGCGTCCCAATGCATCGTATGCATGTTGCAGAACGCCATCGGGCCCATGGAGACGCGTCACCTCGGCACGCCAAGCTCGATCTGCGCACGCCAGCCGGTGCTCCGTTTCTGCGAAATTCTTCAAATTCATCATCCTTCTTTAGTATTGAAATGTTATGTCATAAGACAGCAATAATTATATTATGTGAAGCGCCCTCTAATATGAAAAAACTCTAGCGTCTTACTCTATAGAAATCAAGTTCTGGGTTCCACGCGATCCATTATCATCTGTTTAATTTGCGGTGAAATATTATAACTTTTTCGCATTTCGTCCATAATCTCTGACAATTCAATAGGATTGCAATTCTGGTTCTTTAGAGAATGAGCGAGTGCATCCGCCGCCGCCATCAGCATAAGGTCATGTTTGATCCCAAGCTTGGAGGGAAGGCGTATTCTCCGGCCGAAATGCGTGTGACGTGGCATAGAAGAACTCCTCAGGCTCAGTATTTTATGATATGTTTTTATCATAACATACAAAATTGCCCATGGTGGCAAGCTTGTTTTTAGAAAAACATTTATTTGAGTTGCCCGTTCCAACCAAGATCCATAAATTTATTTAGGATATTTTCGTATGCTCCAAGCGCTGCAGGTCCGGCGCGCGGCCGGCCGCGGCTACGATGCCGTCATCATGTGACGCTCAAGCCTGGTCAGCCCCCATTGAAGTGGTTCATCGGCGAGTTCGATACCGCTGGCGAAGTCGGAAGGAGGGTTGGATCGGAGGAGCCGGGGTCGCGTTGAGGCGGATCCGTCCATCTTGGCTCGGAGAACGCGATGTCGCTCCGCCTCAGCAAATTGGTCGTCGTCCCTGAAGAGACCGCGCAGGTCGCCCGAGCTGCGTTCCCGCGCGCCTCGTTGCTGCTGAGCCTGCGCGATGAGCGCGGCCCGATCTTCGATGACCAACGTTTCGCCGCCCTATTCCCGAAGCTCGGCCAACCAGCCGAGGCCCCTTGGCGTCTGGCGCTCGTGACCCTGCTGCAGTTCATGGAAGGGCTGTCAGATTGCGCCGCTGCCGACACGGTCCGCGGACGCATCGACTGGAAGTACGTGCTCGCGCTGCCCCTGCGCGATCCCGGCTTCCACAGCAGCGTGCTCTGCGAATTCCGCTCGCGGCTCATCACCGGCGGGGCGGAGCGCGTCCTGTTCGATACCGTCCTGGACCTGGCGCGCTTGCGCGGTCTTGTCCGGGCGCGGCCGCCAACGCACCGACGCCACCCACGTGCTCGCCGCCGTGCGTGGTCTCAACCGCCTCGCATGCGTCACGGAGGCGATGCGCTTCACCCTGGAGGCGCTGGCCTACGCCGCGCCGGACTGGCTCAAGGCCAACGCCCAGCCGGGATGGGTCGAGCGCTACGAACGCCCTTCGCTCGGCACCGAGCGCCCGCCCCGCTCGGAGGTCAAACGCACCACCCTCGCGCAGGTGATCGGCGAGGACGGCCATCGGCTGCTCGCCGCCGTATGGACACCGGATGCACCGGGCTGGCTGCGCAACATCCCAGCCGTCGAGATCTTGCGCCGGATCTGGGTGCAGCAGTTCTACCTGCTGGACGGTGCCATCCGCTGGCGCTCCTCGGACGACACGCCGCCGGCCGGCCTGTTCCTGAACTCGCCACACGACCTAGCGCACTATGCCAAGATCGATACGATCTCCTGGGTTGGGTACAAGGCCCACCTGACCGGGACCTGCGACGCCGACTACCCGCGCATCATCACCGACGTCCAGACGAGCCCCGCGCCGGTCGCCGATCACCGGATGGTCGTGCCGGTCCACGAGGCTTTGGTCGAAAGGCACCTGCTGCCGGCGCAGCATCTCGTCGACACCGGTTACACCGACGCCGGGCTGCTGATCGACGCACGGCAGCGCTTCGAGATCGACTTGATTGGACCCGTGCGAAGGGACGTGCGCTGGCGGGCCCAGGCCGGAGGCCGCTTCGCCATCGCGGCGTTCCAGATCGATTGGGCGGCCGAGCGGGTAACCTGTCCCCGGGGCGTCGCGAGTTCGAGTTAGACGCCGGCCCTCGACAGCCGGGGCACGCCAGGCATCAAGGTGAAGTTCTCTCGCCGCGACTGTCAGCCCTGCCCGCATCGTGTCGCCTGCGCAGGCCCGAAGGCAACGCGCCGCCTGATGTCGCTGCGCCCGCAGGCACGGCACGAGGCGCTCGCTCAGGCGCGCGAGCGCCAGGACACGGCCGCGTTCGCCCGGCTCTACGCCCAGCGCGCCGGGATCGAGGCTACGTTCTCGCTGGCGGTGCGCAGCCTTGGCCTACGCAGAGCGCGCTACGCTGGTTTGGCCAAGATTCAGCTGCAGCACCTTGCGACGGCGGCCGCGCTCAACCTCACTCGCATGGTCCACTGGATCGACGACAAGCCAATCGCCACCACGCGCCGCAGCCATTTTGGCCGTCTCCTCACCCCGCTCCGAGCCGCATGACTTCGCCAGCGGTATCAAACTCACCGATGAACCACCCCGTGGGGGTTGATCACAAGGTCAGAGAAGCGCGAGGAGTGGACGTTCAGCGTCGCGATGATGGGAGTGGGCTGCGGCAGCTCATAGGTCATCTCGCAGCCGACCAGAATGCGCATGAACTCACTCCAGAGTGACGGATCGAGGCCCCTTGCCGTACATCAGTGTCGGCGAGAGCTGCGCTAGCAGATGAGCCCCAGTCGGATGGACGCATTTCCAGCGTAGCATGGGTGTGCGCTGAGCGACTGCGTCGATTCGAACACGAGCTGGCAACCTTCGCAGATAAAGTCAGAAAAACGACCGTTCTTAGCGGCCAGGGTAGCTGCGTCCGCTGACGTGCTTGACGCGGGAGCACGGCGTGGTGGCGGATGTCAGGAAACCGTGTCAGGAAATCAAATGTGCGGAAAGCCTCGCAACCGGACCTCTCCGACACGAAGCGCGAAAGACCGCTCAGGGTCAGGAGTTCTCGGTCGGCGATTTCGGCTATGCGACGTCAGCAGGACCGACTGAGTTCCGCATCCGAGACAAAGCAAGCCCATCAGGCCCCTACGATTGGCGCTGCCGGGGAGCCAGAAGCGCCACGATGCGTTGTCCCGTGCGCTGACAAGGGCTTGGCGGACCTCTACCGTGTCCGTCGACCGGGGATGCAACCCATGCCACAGAGCCTCAAACAACCCGATGACTGATCCTTCGATGAGCCAGCCGATCAGCGTGCAACCGCGCATCTCGACCGGTGTGCTCGGCCTGGACGAAGTTCTCTGCGGCGGCCTGACGCCGAGCCGGCTCTACCTGCTCGAGGGCAATCCGGGCACGGGTAAGACCACCCTCGCGCTCCAGCTCCTCCGCGAGGGCGCGGCTCGCGGCGAGCGCACCCTCTACGTCACCTTGTCCGAGACCACCGACGAACTTCGGTCCGCGGCCGCGACCCACGGCTGGTCGCTCGACGGCATCGAGATCTACGAGCTCGTCAACGAGATGGGCCTCGACCCTGACAGCGAGCAGTCGATCCTGCATCCCTCCGAGATCGAGCTCGGCGAGACCGTCAAGGAGGTCTTCGCCCGGGTCGAGGACCTGAGGCCCGACCGAGTCGTCTTCGACAGCCTCTCGGAGCTGCGTCTGCTAGCCCAGAACCCGCTGCGCTACCGCCGGCAGATCCTCGCGCTCAAGCAGTTCTTTGCGAAGCGAGCCTGCACCGTTCTGATGCTCGACGACCGCACCTCGGAGACGGGCGACCTCCAGCTCCACAGCATCGCGCACGGGGTGGTCTCCCTGGAGCAGACGCCGCGCGAGTTCGGCTCCGAACGGCGGCGGCTGCGCATCGTCAAGATGCGCGGCATCAAGTTCCGTGGCGGCTACCACGATTTCGTTCTGGAGACCGGCGGCATCCAGGTGTTCCCGCGCCTGATCGCGGCCGAGCACCACTCGACCTTCGACGCGAAGGCGCGCTCGACCGGCTCGGACGAGCTCGACCTCCTGCTTGGCGGAGGTCTCGTGCCGGGAACCAACACGCTGCTGCTTGGCCCCTCCGGCGTCGGCAAGACCACGACGGCCATCCGCTGCATGCTGGCCGCCCTGGAGCGCGGCGAGAAGGCGACCTATTACCTGTTCGATGAGGGGCTGGCGACGCTGCTCGTTCGCTCCGCGAAGCTCGGCATGGACCTCGCCCCACATATCGAGGGCGGGCGCCTGACCATCACGCAGATCGATCCCGCCGAGCTCTCGCCCGGCGAGTTCTCCAGCATGGCCCGGCAGGCCGTCGAGGAGCGTGGGTCGACCTTCGTCGTCGTCGACAGCCTCAACGCCTACCTGCACGCGATGCCGGGCGAGGAGTTCCTCATCCTGCAGATGCACGAGCTGCTGAGCTACTTGAACCAGCAGGGGATCACCACGCTTCTGGTCCTGGGCCAGCACGGCGTCGTCGGCGAGGTGCGCACCGATGTCGACCTGAGCTACCTCAGCGACTGCATCCTGCTGTTCCGGTTCTTCGAAGCGAAGGGCGAGGTGCGCACGGCGCTCTCGGTGGTGAAGAGCCGCGTCAACGCGCACGAGCGCACCATCCGCGAGATGAAGCTGTCGGGACACGGGATACAGGTTGGGGAGGCACTGACCGACTTCGAGGGTGTTCTCACCGGCCTGCCGACTTACCGCGGTCGGGTGTCGATGCTGACGGGCGAAGCGCCTACCGACGACACCGCCCGGTGACCGCGTCGGTAACGGACGAGGAGCGCGTCCTCATCCTGGCGCCGCGAGGACGCGATGCCATCGTGGCCGAGCACGTGCTCACCCAGGCGGGCAGGCGCGCCACCGCGTGTCCGGACCTGGCGAGCTGGCTGGACTGTCTCACGGCCGGAGCGGGCGCCGCGCTCGTCACCGAGGAGGCGCTCGGCGCCGAGCCGGCTGGGTTGTTCGCGTGGCTCGACGCGCAGCCCGCCTGGTCGGATTTCCCCTTCGTCGTGCTGGCGACGCGCCAGACTACGCCGCGCTCCGCGAGGGCCTCCGCGCTGCTCGCCCGGCTCGGCAACGTGGTCCTGCTGGAACGCCCCATCAACGCGGAGACGCTCGTCAGCGCCACGGCCTCCGCCCTGCGGGCGCGCCGCCGCCAGTACCAAGCCCGCGAGCATCTCCTGGAGCGCGAGCAGGCGCAGGGGCAGCTTCGGCGGGCCAACGAGGACTTGGAGCGGCGCGTGGCCGAACGCACGCGGGAGGTCGAGGCCGCGCACGAGACCCTCGCCTTCGCGCTCGACGCGGCCGGCCTGGCGTCGTGGGCCCTCGATTGTCGCACCGGCGCGTCGCGGCGCTCGCCCCGCTTCGACGCCGCCTTCGGCTACGGGGACGCGCCCCCGCACTGGAACCGCAAGGCCCTTCTCGCCCACGTCGTGGAGGAGGACCGCGATCTGGCCGAGAGGGCGTTCGCGGCGACGCTGACAACGGGCACTCTCAACCTCGAATGCCGCGTCCGGCGCACCGACGGGGCGGTGCGCTGGATCACGATGCGGGGGCAGGTGAAGCACGACGGAGCCGGCAAGCCCCTGCGCATTGCCGGCATCCTGATGGACCGCACCGAGCAGCGGATCACCGAGGACGCGCTGCGACAAGCCCAGAAGATGGAGGCGATCGGGCAACTGACGGGCGGCGTCGCCCACGACTTCAACAACCTGCTCACGGTCATCGTGGGCGGCCTCGACATGATGCTGCGCCGGCCCGAGCAGGTGGAGCGGGTCAAGCGCTTGGCCGAGGCGGCCATGGGCGCGGCCAAGCGCGGCGAGCAGTTGACCCAGCAGCTTCTCGCCTTCTCGCGCCGGCAGATGCTGCGGCCGCAAACGCTGAACCCGAACCGCCTGCTGCTCGACTTCAGGCCTCTGGCCGAGCGGGCCGCGGGCGGAGCCGTCGAGCTGACCTTCGACCTCGATCCGGCACTCGACCCGATCCGTATCGACCCGGCGCAATTCGAGGCAGCAGTGCTGAACTTGATCGTCAACGCCCGCGACGCGATGGAGGGGGGCGAGGGACACCCCCGCATCGCGGTGACGAGCCGCAACGTCCACCTCGGGACGGGTGCCGTCGCCGACCGGGGCGTGCCGCCGGGCCCGTACGTTGCGGTGTCGGTCACCGACACCGGCAGCGGCATCTCGCCCGAGATGCTCCAGCGCGTGTTCGAGCCGTTCTTCACCACCAAGGAGGTCGGCAAGGGAACGGGGCTCGGGCTCAGCCAAGTTTACGGCTTCACGCGCAGCGCCCGGGGGTTCGCGCAGATCGTATCGGAGGTCGGCCGGGGCACGACGGTCAGCTTGTACTTCCCGCGCTCCACCGACCCGGCCGACGAGGAGGCCGGAACCGGCGCCGTCGGCACCATCCCCCTGCGCCGCGCCGGGGAGGGCGATACGGTGCTCCTGGTTGAAGACGACGAGCAGGTGCTCGGGATGGCCGTCGAGAGCTTGGAGGAGTTGCGCTACCGGGTCATCATCGCCCGCAACGCCGCCGAAGCGCTGGGGCACCTCAAGGGTGTGGAGCGCATCGACATCCTGTTCTCGGACGTGGTCATGCCCGGCGGCATGAACGGATCGCAGCTCGCCGTCGAGGCGCAGCGGGTGCGCCCGGGCATCAAGATCCTGCTCACCTCAGGCTACGTGGCGAACCTCGACGAGGGTCAAGTCCTTGGTCAGGGCGAGCTGCCCGTGCTGACCAAGCCCTATCGCCGCGACGAGCTCGCCCGCTCGCTTCGGCTGGTGCTCGGGGGCGAGGGCAGCTGAGGGCTCTCCCGCGACGTGCTCGCGCTAGAGCGTTTTCGGTTTGGGCTGAGTCGGTGCGGGGTTTTCGGGTCTGCTGCGGTGTGATTCCCTGAT
>NZ_JBKIBX010000002.1:0-93081 GCF_046557895.1 Methylobacterium oryzisoli
CGTATACGGCCGCCTCGCCGACCCGTCAACACCCAACACGAAACTTTTGCGACAGCCCCCTCCCCTCCCCCGCTCAGGCCGAGACGGTGCGGAGTAGGGGAGTGCTCTCGACCGCGAGGTGGCGCGCGAAGGCCTCCGGCGGCATGGCGCGTCCGAACAGGAAGCCCTGGCCCGCAGGGCAGCCCATGCGCCGCAGGGCCGCCACCTGCTCCTGCGTCTCGATTCCCTCGGCCACCACGTCGAGGCCGAGGCGGTTGCCCATCGCCAGCACCGCGCCGACGATCGCCTCGTCGTAGGGATCCGAGAGGAGGTCGCGCACGAAGCTGCGGTCGATCTTCAGCTTCGTCAGCGGGAAGCGCTTGAGGGTGCTGAGCGCCGCGTAGCCCGTCCCGAAATCATCGAAGGCGATGCCGACCCCGCGAGCCTGGAGGACCCGGATCGGCTCGATGTCGGCCCCGTCGTTCTGAAGCGCGATAGTCTCGGTGATCTCCAGTTCGAGCACGTCGGCCGGCAGGCGGTAGCGGTGCAGGGCCTCGTCGATCGTCTGGGCCAGCGTGCCGGCCCGGAACTGGGCCGCGTAGAGGTTGAGCGCGATGCGAACCCGAGGCAGGCCGGCCACGCGCCATGCCGCGATCTGGCGGCAGACCTCGTCGATCGTCCACCAGCCGAGATGGAGGGCGAGCGCGCTCGCTTCCACCGCCGGCAGGAAGGCACCCGGCAGGATGAGGCCGCGCTCCGGGTGCTGCCAGCGCACGAGCGCCTCGGCCCCGACGATGCGCCCGCTGCGCAGGTCCACCTGCGGCTGGTAGTGGAGCACGAGTTCGCGCTTCTCCAGGGCGCGCCGCACCGCGTCCTGCAGGGCTCGCCGCGAGGCCACCTGCTCGCGCATCGCCGGCTCGTAGAGGCGCACGCCCCGCGCGCTCGCTTGGCGCGCGCTCATCAGCGCGAGATCGGCACTCGCCAGCACCTCCTCGGCATCGTGCCCGTGAAGGGGCCCGACCGCCGCACCGATGCTCGCCCCGACATGCACGGAACGCCCGCCGATCTCGAAGGCGCCCGCGAAGGCGTCCTGCAGCGTGCCGGCCACCCGGAGGAGGCCGGTCGGATCGGGGTCGGGCAGCATCACGGCCAGTCGGTCGCCGTCCCAGCGCGCCAGGGTGGCCGCCGTGTCGATGCGCGCCAGGAGCCGGATGATCACCGCCTGCAGGAGCGCGTCCGCGGCGGCGGTGCCGAGGTCGTCGCTCGCCTCCTGCACGCCTTCGAGATGCATGAGCAGCACCGCCGCGGTGCCCTCGGCGAGGCGGGCGGCCAGCAATCTGGCGAAGTTGCCCCGGTTCGGCAGGCCGGTGATGGGGTCGTGGAGGGCGAGGTTGAGGAGGCGCGCGTCGCGGGCTTGGCGCTCGGAGACGTCGCAGATCACCGCGCCGATGCCGACGCCCTCCGCCCCGCGCCAGGCCGACAGCGTCATCTCGATCGGAAATTCGCTTCCGTCCCGGCGCACGGCCGTGACTTGGACCGTCTTGCCGATGAGGCGCGACTCGCCCCCCGCGGCCATGCGGGCGAAGCCCTCGCGGTGCCGCGCCCGCATGGCGGGCGGGACGATGATATCCACCGCCTGCCCGATCATCTCGCCGGGCGCGTAGCCGAACAGCCGCTCCCCCGCCTCGTTGACGTAAGTGATGCAGCCATCCGCGCCGACGCTGAGGAGGGCGAAGGTGGCGGCGGCGGCGAAGCGCGCGACGTCGTCCCGGCGCAGCCTGTCGCTGCGCAAGTCGAGTTCGGCCATCGCCGAGCGGGCGAGCTCGGCGAGCCCTGCGTGCTGCTCCGCGTCGAGGCCTGGGCGCGGTTCCGGATCGAACACGCAGACGGCGCCGATCCGTTGCCCGCTCGCGGTGATCAGCGGCGCACCGGCGTAGAACCGCGCGCGGAGTTCGCCGGCGACGAGCGGGGAATCACGAAAGCGCGGGTCCTCGGCCGCATCCGGCACCACCATCACCCCGTCGCCGCGGATGGTGTGGGTGCAGAAGGATTCGGCCCGGGCGCTCTCGGCGAGGGTGAAGCCGACGCGCGCCTTGAACCATTGACGGTCCTCGCCGATCAGCGTGACGGCGGCCTGGGCGGCGATGCGGTCGATCTGCGGGTCGGGGCCGGATCCGGCCGCCCGGCAGGCGGCCAGTTCGCGCAAGCGCGCGCTCGCCGGGTTCGTGGGGGTCCGCAGAGGCTGCCGGTGTGCCCATGTCATCACGTCCGCTCAGCCGCCGCGAAGGCGACGGCTGCCCGGTCAGTGTTCAACCCCAGGTCTTAACATAAGCTTGTAACCTGGAACGGGCCCGGCGAGGGTGCGACGGTCAAACCGGCGATCTGCCCTCGCGTCCGATCTGATTGTCGCAGCTCCGCCGGCCATTCCGGAAGGGCGGACGAACCTTCCGACCGGTCGGGATGGCAGGAGAGCCACGACCAGCCGAGCCGATTTGCCTCGCGCAACTTGGAACCCCGATCCGCTCCCGACCGAACCGGCGGCCACCGGATGCGGTCGGTCGGCGGAATTGCGGGAACGCTGGGTCAACGAAGATCGACCCGACACGCCCGAAGCCGAGGCCGGCCCGACCCTGGCGTTGTACACGCCTGGAAGACCGAAGGCCGCGGCAGATGCCAGCCTGCTGCGGCCTTCGGCGATGGTCGTGATGATGATCGGAGGTGAATGCCTGCCCGTGATCCCTTGATCGACTTCGGATCGGGGCCGGGCTCCCGTCGAGATAACCGTTAGGCTCGACGCCGGCGGGGTCAGGCGCGGGGAGGCTTCAGTGGAAGGTACGCCCTGCGGCCTCGGCCGCCGCCTTGCGGGCCTGCTGGATGATCGTGGCCTCGTAGAGTTCGGCCTGAGCGCGGGTGAGACCGCTCACCAGCACCAGCGACCCGCGATAGACCGTGTAGGTTCCGTCCTGCGTCGGCCGGACCCGAATGGCGTCAGTGTTCATCGGCATCCCCCAGTTGCTGTGCGAAACGCGAACGCTCAGCCGGAGATTTCCCGGCCCAAATCGGCCCACGCTCTCTGGCTCCGACGCGGGACGTTAACGAATTGTAGCTTGGCCGCAAGGGGGCGGGCTTCGTTCGGCCCGATTGTCGACACGATCGCGTGGCGGTCCGTCAGGACGGCGAGCGTTCGACCGGCCCCTGCGCGGACGGGGCGAGCTGCGGCGCGCCGGGGATCGTCCACCAGCCCACCGCCGATTGCACGGCCACCGTGAGGGCGACGAGCAGCACCATGGTGAGGGCTTGGCGCCCGATGGCCGGTACCGCCGGGACGGCCGAGCGCGCCGCCGGAGCGGTGGTGTCGACCGGCTCAGGTTCGAGCGGCAGCAACGAGGTGTAGACCCCCGCGGGCTGGCCGGCCGACCGGTAGAAGGGTCCAATGCTGAACATCGGCGTCTCCTGTCGAGGCCCTGCGACGCAGGCCATCGGATAGCCGGAAGATTAACAGATGCTGAACGAAGCGCCACCCCCATGCGCCAGATCGTCCTAACGCGCAGGTCGCGCACCGCTTTTTCGCAGCGAATCGGGCCTCAGGCGAACAGCTCTGGATGCCGCAGGCGCAGGGCCTGGATCAGGACGAGGGTCTTCAGGTCGCGAATCGCGCCGCTCTCGGATGCCTGCGCCAGGGCGGCGAGCGGCATCTCGATCACCGTGATGTTTTCGTGCTCCGAGGCCAGTCCGCCGCCCTCGCCCTCGCGGTCCCGCGCGGCGTAGGGCGCGAGGTAGAGGTCCATCCGCTCGGTCGAGATGCCCGGCATGGAGAAGACCTGTCCCACGGATTCCAGGGCCGAGAGGCGCACGCCGACCTCCTCGAACGCCTCGCGGCGGGCGCAGGCCTGCGGATCGTCCTCGTCGAGGCAGCCCGCCGGCGCCTCCAAGATGTCCGTCGTGCCGTCGACGAGGCAGGGCGGCGCCCGGAACTGGTGGATCAGCAGGGCGGTCCGGCGCTCCGGGTCGTAGGGCAGCACGGCCACGGCGCGGCCGTGATCCTCGATCTCGCGGGTGATATCGGTGCCGTCCGGCATGCGCACGTCGGCGACGAGATAGCGTCCCCAGCCCTCGTGGAGGATGCGGGTCCCGCGGATCTGCGGCGCGCGGGAGGAGGAATCGGCTCGGGAGGAATCGGTCACGGGGGCCTCGGGGCGGGAGCTGGTGCGACCCACCTCGCCGGGACGGGGCGGCCGGGTCAACCCGGCGGGTCGGCGCGGCGGATCGCGAAGGACAGGACGCCGTCGTGCTCCGCGACGCCGTCGAGGTGGTCGCCGGTCTCGTGCAGGAGATGGGGGATGTCGATGGCCGCGAGGGGATCGGTGCAGTGCACCGTCAGGCGGTCGCCGGGGCCGAGGGCGCGCAACGCCTTGCGGGTGCGCAGGACCGGCAGCGGGCACTTGAGGCCGCGCAGGTCGAGATCGCCGCCGGCTCCGTCCTGGCGCTTCACCGCAGGCTCCTCAGGGGCACCCTGACGCTGCAGCCGATCGCGTTGCGAGAGGAGGCAGCTCCCAGTCCTTGCTTCTCGCGCTTCCTTGCGCCGGGTCGGTGTCCGTACCGGCGCAGAACGCTCCGGTCACGAGAAAGGCCCGGCGCATGCGCCGGGCCTCCGTTCCTCGCGGCCGCCGTCTCAGTAGCCGTAATAGCCGTAGCCCGCCGGATAGCCGTAGCTGTAGCCGTAGGCCGGGTAGCCGTACCCGTAGGCGGGGTAGCCGTAGCCGTAGCCGTAGGACGGGGCGGACGAGGCCGCGATGGCACCGCCGATGATGCCGAGGGCCGCGCCGGCCGCGAGCGCGCCGCCGACGTTCCGGCGGTAGCCGTAGCCGCGATAGCCGTAGCCGCGGTACCCGCCGTAGCCACCACGGTAGCCGCCGTAATAGGCGCCGCGCCAGCGGACCTGATCCACGGTGCCGGGCGCACCCGCCACCGCCGCCGAGGTGGCGGCCGGAAGCGGAGCGGCCTGGGCGGTGCCGAGGGAGCCGGCCGTGAGGGCGGCCGCCGCGGTTCCGGCCAGGGCGAGAGTCTTCATGCGCGACATGGAGTCGGATCTCCTGCGTTTCGGGGCCGAAGGCCCTGTCGGGCGGAGAACGGCAGAAGGGCAAGTGTCGTTCCCTGCCCGCATGCCATTCCCGACGGTCAGCCTCCGCCACTGCGACACGGCGCCGTCGAGTAGCGGCCCCGTTCCTCAGTGTGCGCAGAAGATCAGGACGCGTGCGACACTCATGTGCGCGAGCGCACAGGACGATCCGACGGTCAACCGTGATGTCGTCCCGTGGAACGCGGGCGCGGTTCCGCTGCGTCCGGCCTCAGAACGTACAGGCGGTGAAGACCGGATCGACCGATCCCTGCCAGGGACCGTGGTAGAGGGCCAGCAGATCCTCGGCCCGCGTGCGCTCGGCCGCGATGGCGTGCAGCGGCGCGAGATAGAGCGTTTCGTCGCGGCCCTGCGCGTCGCGGCGCGCGCGGGCGCGCAGGCCCCCTTCCGCGATGGCGAGCGCGTCGCGCGCGACCTCGCGGATCGTGCGGCCGGCGACCGGTGCGTCGAGGGCGCGGCGCGGCGCCTCGGCCCGCGCGGTCTCGCGCGCGGCCTCGTCCCAGTCCCTGACGAGGTCCCAGGCGGCATCGAGCGCCGCGTCGTCGTACAGGAGCCCGACCCAGAACGCGGCCTGCGCGGCGATCATGTTCGGGTCGCCGACATCGGCCCCGCGCATCTCGAGGAAGCGCTTCAGGCGCACCTCCGGGAAGGCCGTGGAGGCATGGTTCGCCCAGTCGGAGCGCGTGGCGCGCTCGCCCGGCAGGGCGGCGAGCCGCCCGGCCATCAGGTCGCCGAACGGCGCGCCGCTGACGTCGTGGTAGGTCTCGCCGCGCTTGACGAAGTACATCGGCACCGCGAGCAGCCAGTCCACGTAGGCCTCGTAGCCGAAGCCCGGCGCGAAGGCCTGCGGCAGCATGCCGGTGCGGTGGGGATCGGTGTGGCGCCAGATCTCGGAGCGGCGCGACAGGAAGCCGTTCGGCCGCCCGTCCGTGAACGGCGAGTGGGCGAACAGCGCGGTGGCCACGGGCTGCAGGGCGAGGCTGACGCGCAGCTTCTTCACCATGTCGGCCTCGGAGGCGAAGTCGAGGTTCACCTGCACGGTGGCGGTGCGCAGCATCATGTCGAGGCCGAGCGTGCCGACCTTCGGCATGTAGCCCTTCATGATGCGGTAGCGGCTCTTGGGCATCACGGGCGTCTCGGCCCGGGTCCATTTCGGGCTCATGCCGAGCGTCAGGAAGCCGATGCCGAGGGGATCGGCGGCGGCGCGCACCGCGTCGAGGTGGCGGGCGAGTTCGGTCGCGGTGGCGTGCACGTCCGGCAGCGGCGCCCCGGAGAGCTCGAACTGGCCGCCGGGTTCGAGCGAGATCGCCCCGCCGCCCTCGGTCGCCGCGAGCCCGATCACCCGGCCCGCATCGATGATCGGCTCCCAGCCGGTGGCGGCCTGCACGCCCGCGAGCAGCGCCTCGATGCCGTGCGGCCCTTCGTACGGTACGGGATCGAGACCGTCGCGGTAGAAGGGCACCTTCTCGTGCTCGGTGCCGATGGCGAAGGCGTGCTTCGGCTTCTCGCCCGCCGCGAACCATTCGATGAGTTCGGCCCGGCTGGTGAGCGGGGTCGCATCGGATTCGTCGCGCGCCATGCGCCACCTCGTTGTGGTCGGTTGTCTGGATTCCGGCGGAGGGAAGCGCGGCCCCCTGCCCGCTCCGCCGAAACGGTCGCGCTTAGATAGGCCGGCGCGCCCGGCGCCGCAACGCGGGGGCACGACGCGGCAGCGGTCGCGACGATCGTCGTGTCCGGTCCTCCACGCCTCTTCACGAAGCATTTACCGCAGGACTCGGTTCCGGGGCAGCCCCCTTTGACTGCGAACGGAAGCCGAACAAACATGGTTCCAACGGAGAACGAGGAACCCTGCCATGATCGTACGCAAGATCCTCCTCGGAGTCACGGAGATCGCCTCCATGGGGCTCCTCGTCGGCGCCGTCGCGTTCTGGTCGGTGGCGCTGTCACCGCTGCACTGACCACCTCAGGTCAGGCGCGCGGCCGCGCAGGCGTCCGGGTTGGCGGAGAGCGCCTCCCGCACCCGCCCGCCCGGCAACCCGCCCGGGATCGCCGCGCCGTCGCGGGCGACCGGGATCAGGGCGGACAGATCGATGCCGGTCGTCACGCCCATGCGCTCGAACAGCCAGACCACGTCCTCGGTCGCCACGTTGCCGGTCGCGCCCGGGGCGAAGGGGCAGCCGCCGAGACCCGCGAAGGAGGCGTCGATGACCCGCACGCCCTGTTGATAGGCGGCGTGCACGTTGGCGAGGCCGAGCCCGTAGGTGTCGTGGGCGTGGAAGGCCCAGGTCCCGGCCTGCGGGAAGCGCGCCCGCGCCGCCGCGAACAGGGACGCGACCTGCGCCGGATCGGCCCGCCCGGTGGTGTCGCACAGGCAGATCTCGGCCTCCGGCTTCATCGGCACCAGCCGGTCGAGCAGAGCGAGCACCTGCGCCTCCCCGATGCGGCCCTCGAACGGGCAGTCGAAGGCGGTGGCGAGGTTGAGCCGCACGAAGGTCTCGGGCGGGAGCGCGGCGAGGAGCCGGGCGTACTCGTCGGCGGATTCCGCGGGACTGCGCCGGACGTTGTTGCGGTTGTGGGTTTCCGAGACCGAGAGCACGTAGGCGAGGTCCCGCGCCCCGGCCGCCGCGGCCTCGCGGCCCCGGCGCTCGCTCGGCACCAGCACCTGCGGGCGCAGCCCGGGCCAGCGCGCGCAGGCGGTCAGGATCTCGGGGGTGTCGCGCATCTGCGGCAGCGCGCTCGCGCTCACGAAGGAGCCGATCTCGATCCGCCGCAGGCCCGCCCCGACGAGACGGTCCAGGAAGGCGAGCTTGGTGTCGGTCGGAATGAACGGGCCGATGCCCTGGAAGCCGTCCCGGGGGCCGACCTCGACGATCTCGACATCCGTCATGCCACCACTCCCTCGGCACGCAGGGCCGCGATCTCCTCGGCCGAGAGGCCGAGGTCGCCGCCCAGGATCTCGTCGGTATGGGCGCCGACCCGCGGCCCGGGCCAGCGGATCGCGCCGGGATCGTCGGGCAGATGGGGCACGATGCCGGCGTGGAGCACCCGCCCGAAGGCCGGATCCTCCACCTCGCGCACCATGCCGCGCCCGCGGAACTGCGGGTCCGCGGCGATCTCGGCGGCCGTGTAGGCGATGGTGGCGGGCACGTCGGCCTCCGCCAGCATCCGGTCGAGGTCGCGGGCGGCGTAGCCGGCGGTCCAGGCGCCGATCAGCCGGTCCAGCTCCTCTACGTTCCTCACCCGCAGCGCGTTGCCGCGGAAGCGCGGATCGGCCGCGAGCTCGGGCATCCCCATCAGCCGGGTCAGGCGCTCGAAGATCGGGTCCGAGTTGCCGCCGATCAGGATCCAGGCGCCGTCCGCGGTCGGGTAGGCCGAGGAGGGCGCGGCGGTGGCGATGCGCGCGCCGGTGGGCCGGCGCACGCTGCCGAAGGCGCCGTACTCGGGCAGCATGCCCTCCATCATCGAGAGCACGGATTCGGTCAGCGCCACGTCGAGGGTGCGCCCGCGCCCGTCGCCCCCGCCGCGGTCGCGCGCCCAGAGGGCGGCGGCGACCCCGAAGGCGGCGTAGAGGCCGGCGATCGAGTCGCCGATCGAGACCCCCACGCGCACCGGCGGCAGGTCGGAGACGGCGGGCGGGTGGTTGGTGAGGTAGCGCAGGCCCCCGATCGCCTCGCCGATCACCCCGAAGGCCGCACGGTCGCGGTAGAGCCCGTCCTGGCCGTAGCCGGAGATGTGCGCCACGATCAGGCCGGGGCGGGCCGCCTCCAGCTTCTCGCGGGTCAGGCCCATCCTGGCGAGCTGGCCGGGACGATAGTTCTCCACCAGGGCGTCGCAGCCCCGGGCGAGGTCGAGGACGATCTCCACCGCCCGCGGGTGCTTCAGGTTCATCACCATCGAGCGCTTGTTGCGCCCGTGCATCGACCACCAGGGCGCCCCAGCGCCCTCGACCTGCCGGCCCCATTGCCGCACCGGATCGCCCCCGGGCGGCTCGATCTTGATCACCTCGGCGCCGAGGTCGGCGAGGAGCCGGGTGCAGAAGGGCGCCGCGATGAAGTGGCCGAGTTCGAGCACGCGCACGCCCGCGAGCGGGCCGGAGGGCGGAGGCGGCGCGGCATCGCTCATCGGGGTTCTTCTCCCTGGACCGTCGTTGCCCCGGTCTTCGCGCGGCCGGCCCGGGCAGTAAAGCCCGAAAAATTCCCGTCCGCCGCTCCGCTTCCTGACGTTAGGTCGTGCGCTATCTCCCCGACGAACCCGGGTCCGATCCCGGAACGTTCGCGGCGGAGATCCTGCCCGTGGCCCATGCCCAGACGACATCCGCCCGCCGGCCGCATGCCGGGGGCCGGCTCAGCCTCGGCGTGCTGCTCGGGGCGCTCGGCGTCGTCTACGGCGACATCGGCACGAGCCCGCTCTACGCCTTCAAGGAGGCGGTGCGGGCCGCGAGCGGCGGCCATCCGCCGGAGCCCGCCGCGGTGCTGGGCGCCGTCTCGCTGATCCTGTGGGCGCTGATCCTCGTCGTCTCGATCAAGTACGCGGTGCTGATCCTGCGGGCCGACAACCGCGGCGAGGGCGGCATCGTCGCGATGCTGGCCCTGCTCGGCGCCCGCCATGCCAAGCCCGGCACCTGGGCGGGGGCGCTCCTCGTCGTCGGGCTCGTCGGCGCGGCCCTGCTCTACGGCGACGGGGCGATCACCCCGGCGATCTCGGTGCTGAGCGCCGTCGAGGGGCTGAAGGTCGTCGCCCCCGGCCTCGCGCACGCCGTCGTGCCGATCACGCTGGCGATCCTCATCGGGCTCTTCCTGATCCAGAACAAGGGCGCGGGCTTCATCGGGCGCATCTTCGGGCCGGTGATGCTGGTGTGGTTCGGCGTGCTGGCGGTGCTCGGCGTCGCGGGCATCCTGCACGCCCCGCAGGTGCTCTCCGCCCTCAACCCGTGGCGGGCCGTGGACTTCATCGGCCATGCCGGCCTGCATGTCGGCTTCGCGATGCTGGGGGCGGCCTTCCTGGCCGTCACCGGCGGCGAGGCGATGTACGCCGATCTCGGCCATTTCGGCGCGCGGCCGATCCGCGTCGCGTGGTTCGCGCTGGTGCTGCCGGCCCTGATGCTGAACTACCTCGGCCAGGGCGCGGCCCTGCTCGACGATCCGGGCGCCATCGAGAACCCGTTCTACCACCTCGCCCCGGACTGGGCGCAGTGGCCGCTGATCGGGCTGGCCACGCTCGCCACCGTCATCGCCTCGCAGGCGATCATCACGGGCGTGTTCTCGCTCACCCAGCAGGCGATGCAGCTCGGCTTCCTGCCCTTCATCCGCGTCGTCCACACGGCCCGCGACGAGCGCGGGCAGATCTACGTGCCGGCGGTGAACTGGCTGCTCGCCCTCGCGACGCTCGGCGCCGTGGTGATCTTCGAGAGCTCCGACCGGCTCGCGGGCGCCTACGGCATCGCCGTCTCGATGCTGATGGCGATCACCACGCTGCTCGCCGCCCTGATCGCCCGCCGCTGGGGCTACGGCCTCGCGGCGGTGATCGCCGTCAACGGCTTCTTCCTCGTCATCGACCTGCTTTTCCTGGCGGCCAACAGCGTGAAGGTGCTGGAGGGCGGCTGGTTCCCGCTGCTCCTCACCGGCCTCGTCGCCGGGCTGATGCTGACGTGGCGCAAGGGCACCACGCTGCTGGAGGCGGCCCGCGTGACGCTGCGCATGCCCGAGGAGGTCTTTCGCGCCCGCATCGCCCAGGACCCGCCGATCCGGCTCCCGGGCGCGGCGGTCTTTCTGTCCTCGGCGACCCGCGGCATCCCGCTCCACATGACGCGCTTCCTCGAACGCAGCCACGCGCTGCACGAGCGCACCGTCATCGTCACGGCGCTCTACGAGGAGACGCCGAGCGTGCCCGCCGAGCACCGGGCGGAGGTGCGCCAGCTCGCCCCCGACCTCTACCGCGTGATCCTGCGCTACGGCTTCATGGAGGAGGCCTCCATCCCGAACGGTCTGGCCGAGGCGGTGCGGACCGGGGCCCTGCCCGCCTGTTTCCAGGAGGACCCGACCGTGTTCATCGGCCACGAGACCATCATCCCGACGCGCCGCGTGCACGGCATGGCGGTGTGGCGCGAGGCCCTGTTCGCCTTCATGATGCGCAACGCCGAGCGCACCGGCGCCTATTTCTGCGTGCCGGCCCGCCAGCTGATCGAAGTCGGGACCGAGATCGAGATCTGACCTCGACGCGGTCCGGCCGGGGAGGAACACGTGAGTCTCCATCGCACGCTCGCGGCGCGCGCCGAAGCCGGCCATCCGGTCCGCATCGCCCTCATCGGCGCCGGCAAGTTCGGCTCGATGTTCCTGTCGCAGGCGCCGCGCACCCCGGGCCTGCACGTCGCCGGCATCGCCGACCTCGACCCCGCCCGCGCCCGGGCCGCGACCGAGCGCGTCGGCTGGGCGCGCGAGCGCACCGAGGCCCGCTCCGTCGCGGAGGCGATCCGCACCGGCGGCACCTTCGTCACGGACGATGCCGAGGCGCTGATCGCCGGGGACGGGATCGACGTGGTGGTGGAGGCGACCGGCCACCCGGCCGCGGGCATCCGCCACGCGCTGCTGTGCTGCCGCCACCGGCGCCACGTCGTGATGGTCAACGTGGAGGCGGACGCGCTCGCGGGGCCCCTGCTGGCGCGCCGCGCCGCGGAGGCCGGCATCCTCTACTCCTTCGCGTACGGCGACCAGCCGGCGCTGATCGCCGAACTCGTCGACTGGGCGCGCACCGCGGGCCTGCCGGTCGTCTGCGCCGGCAAGGGCACCAAGTACCTGCCCGCCTACCACGCCTCGACCCCCGACACGGTCTGGGGCCATTACGGCTTCACGCCCGAGCAGGTGGCGGGCGGCGACTTCAACCCGCAGATGTTCAACTCCTTCCTGGACGGCACCAAGTCCGCCCTGGAGATGGCCGCGGTGGCCAATGCCTGCGGGCTCGATCCGGCGCCGGACGGCCTCGCCTTCCCGCCCTGTGGGGTCGACGACCTGCCGAGCGTGCTGCGCCCGCGCGGGGCCGGGGGTATTTTGCCGCTCTCCGGCACCGTGGAGGTGGTCTCGTCCCTGGAACGGGACGGGCGCCCGGTCTTCCGCGACCTCCGCTGGGGCGTCTACGTGGTGGTCGAGGCGCCCTCGGACTACGTGCGGCGCTGCTTCGCCGAATACGGCCTCCGGACCGACGCGAGCGGGCGCTTCGCCGCCATGTACAAGCCCTACCACCTGATCGGCCTCGAACTCGGGCTCTCGGTGGCGAGCATCGCGGTGCGGGGAGAGGCGACGGGCGCGACGCGGGAGTTTCGCGGCGACGTGGTGGCCACCGCCAAGCGCGACTTGGCCGTCGGGGAGCGGCTCGACGGCGAGGGCGGTCACACGGTCTACGGGCGGCTGATGCCCGCCTCCGCCTCGCTGGCCGCCGGGGGCCTGCCGATCGGGCTCGCCCACGGCCTCGTGCTGGCGCGCCCGGTCGCGGCCGGCTCGCCCGTGTCCTGGGAGGACGTCGCCTCCGCCCCCGACGACCCGGCCGTGGCCTTCAGGCGGGAGATGGAGACGGTCTTCGCCCGGGAGGCGCTCAGGACCTGACGCTCGCCGGGACCGGGCGCGGGCTCGCCGCGCGGTCGAGCTCGTTGAACACCGCCTGGCAGGAGGTGCTGAGGTTCTGCCGCTCGCGCCGCAGGCAGGCCTTGATGCGCCCCACGTCGGGGATCTCGCCGCTGCAGAGCCGAAATACGTCCGGCGTGCAGGCGGCGCGCTGGGCCGCCGTGCCGTCCGCCGCGAGGCTCGCGCCCGCGGTCGTGATGAGGAGGAGTGTCGCGCAGGCCCGGATGATCGAACGGCTCATGGTTCTTCCCCGCATCGCACAGCAGCGCCCGCGCGCTCGACCGCCGGGTCGAACGAGGATGACCGAGTGGCCTGCCGGTTCGTGTGAGAAGGACTATGAATGCTGGGCGAATGCGGTCAAGCGTCTGAGCGGAACTTCCCACTGGACTTGGAGAGGCGGGTGTGGTGGAGCACAAACGGAGTGGCTGAGCGACGATCGACTTGCGCCCGCCACCGCCGCACCGGCAGCCCCCCCAGATGAACCCGGGCCCGACCGGCCGGGCGCGCCGGGACGGACGAGCGCGAGGTGACCCGCCGCGCCGGCACAGATTCGCCGCCGACCTTCCTGATCTTTCCGTGGGCGCGTTCTTGTATTCGACAGCATTGCGCGGCGCGCGCCAGCATGAAGCGACGGATATCAAGTCGAACCGGGTTCCGGTTTGACAAACCTCGCTGCAGCGCCGAGACATTCGGTCCGGATCACGATCCCGGCCGAACCGGGACATCCCTCAGGAGGAGAGCATGATCGGACCGCAGGATCCCGGACGGCGGCGCCTGATGCTGGGCGCGGCGTCGGCCTTCGCCGTCGCGGCGGCGGGTGCGCACGCCAAGGCGCCGATGCTGGGCACGCAGAGCCCCACCTATTACCGCTTCAAGCTCGGCGACGCGGAGGCGACGATCGTCTCGGACGGGCCGCTGCCGCTGGGCGATCCGCACGCCAACTTCCTCGGGCTGAGCGCGGCCGAGATGGACGAGCAGCTGCGCAGCAACTTCCTGCCGCTCAGCAACGCGCTCCTCGAACAGAACGTCCTGATCCTCAACACCGGCAGCCGGCTCGTCCTGTTCGACACCGGCATGGGCTCGCTGCAGCTCTTCGGCCCCACCACGGGCCGGCTGCTGCAGACGATGAAGCAGGCGGGGATCGACCCGAAGGACATCGACGCGGTGGTGATGAGCCACGCGCACGTCGATCATTGCGGGGGCTGCATGGCCGACGACGGCAGCCGGCACTTCCCGAACGCGCAGTACTACATCAGCGAGGCCGACTTCCAGTTCTGGACCGATCCCGCCAAGGTGCCGCAGTCGATGGGCGCCTTCCTCGACACGGCCCGCAAGAACCTGCTGCCGAACCGCGACCGCCTCGTGTTCATCAAGGACGGGCAGGAGTTCCTGCCGGGCATCCAGGCCCTGTCGGCGCCCGGCCACACGGTGGGCCACACCATCTTCCTGATCTCGTCGGGCCGGGAGTCGCTCTGCTACATCGCCGACCTCGCGCACCATCCGGTGCTGCTGCTCGAAAAGCCCCTCACCGAGTTCCTGTACGACACCGATCCGAAGCAATCGGCCCAGACCCGGGTGCGGATGCTGACCATGCTGGCCGAGCAGCGCATCCCGATCCTCGCCTACCACTTCGCGTGGCCCGGCCTCGGCCACGTCGCCAAGGCCGGCCAGGGCTTCCGCTACGTGCCGGAGGCGATGCGGATGGTGCTGTAGGAAGCGCGGGGAACCCCTCTCCCGTGCGGGAGAGGGGCAGGGGTGAGGGTCCCGGTGGGGCAGGGGTGAGGGTCCCGGTGGGGCCGCAGTGAAGCGGTGAACGTGGTGAGGGGAGCGGGGCGCTTCAGGTTCAGCCGCCCACCTCGGTGCTGGTAGCGGCAGCGTTGCGTCTGATTGCTGCACCCTCCCGGGACCCTCACCCCTACCCCTCTCCCGCACGGGAGAGGGGATCCCGGGCGCGACTGGGCGCGTCCGGTTTGGGCTGCGCCGCTCTCCCGCGCGGGGTCAGCAGGACCGCGACGAAGATCAGGCTCATCAGGAGCACGATCGTCGGCGCGGGCGCGCTGTCGAGGAAGAAGCTCAGGTAGACGCCCGCGAGCGAGCACGCGACCGCCACCAGCACCGCCACGCCCAGCATCGCCCCGAAGCGGCGCGTCGTCAGGAAGGCGATGGCGCCGGGCGCGATCAGCAGGGCGATCACCAGGATGATGCCGACCGCCTTCAGCGCCCCCACGATGGTGAGCGACAGGAGCGTCAGCAGCCCGTAATGCAGCCAGCCCACCGGCAGGCCGAGCGCCCGCGCCTGGGCCGGATCGAAGGCGTGCAGCAGCAGGTCGCGCCACTTGGCCAGCAGCACGAGCGTGGCCACCGCCGCGATCAGGCCGGTCTCCACCACGTCCTCGAACCCGATCCCCAGCATGTCGCCGAACAGGATGTGGTCGAGGTGGACGTCCGAGCGGATCTTGGTGTGGAGCACGATGCCGAGCCCGAACAGGCCCGAGAAGACGACGCCCATCACGGTGTCCTGCTTCACCCGGCTGTGGCGGGCGAGGTAGCCGGTGGCGAGCGCGCAGGTCATGCCGGCCGCGAAGGCGCCGAGCGCGAGGGGCAGGCCCGCGATGTAGGCCAGCACCACGCCGGGCAGCACCGCGTGCGAGATGGCGTCCCCCATCAGCGACCAGCCCTTGAGGACGAGGAAGCAGGACAGGAGCGCGCTCGGCACCGCCACCAGCACGGCGATGAGCAGCGCGTCGCGCATGAATTCGAACTGGAGCGGGAGCAGCAGGGCGTCGAGGCTCACGGATGCGCCTCCCGGGCGCGGCGGCGCGCCGCCAGGAGCCCGTGCTTGGGGGCGAGCAGGAAGGCGCAGAGGAAGACCAGGGTCTGCAGCACCACGATCAGGCCGCCGGTCGCGCCGTCGAGGAAGTAGCTCGCGTAGGCGCCGATGACGCTCGTGGTGGACCCGATCGCGACGCTCAAGCCGAGCAGGCGCGGGAAGCGGTCGGTGAGGAGGTAGGCGGTGGCCCCCGGCGTCACCACCATGGCGATGACCAGGAAGGCTCCCACCGTCTGGAGCGCCGCCACCGTGCAGGCGGCCAGCAGGGTGAAGAACATCCCCTTGAGCAGCACCGGGTTGAGGCCGACCGAGCGCGCGTGCCCCTCGTCGAAGAACACCACCATCAGGTCCTTCCACTTGGCGAGCAGCAGCGCGAGCGAGACGCAGCCGATGATCGCGAGCTGCAGCGTGTCCTCCGGCGTCACCGCCAGCACGTTGCCGAGGATGATGGTCTGGATGTTCACCGCCGTGGGCTTCAGCGAGACCATGAACAGGCCGAGTGCGAAGAAGGAGGTGAAGATCAGGCCGATGACCGTGTCCTCCTTGAGCTTGGTCTGGCGGGTGAGGAGGAACATGGCCCCGGCCGCCAGCGCCCCGGCCAGGAACGCGCCGAGCGAGAAGGGCAGGCCGAGGAGCGCCGCCCCGGCCACGCCGGGCACGATGGCGTGCGAGAGCGCGTCGCCGATCAGCGACCAGCCCTTCAGCATCAGGTAGGCGGACAGGAAGGCGCAGACCCCGCCGACGAGCCCGCTGACCCATAGTGCGTTCAGCATGTAGCCGTAGCCGAAGGGTTCGAGCAGGACGCTCATGGCTCCCCCGGCGGCGCGAACTGGCGCAGCACCCCGCCGAAGGTGCGCTCCAGGTTCTCGCGGGTGAAGGTCTCGCGGAGCGGGCCGGCGGCGAGCACGGTGCGGTCGATCAGCACCGCGCGGTCGCAGAATTCCGGCACGCGGCTGAGGTCGTGCGTTGAGACGAGCATCACCCGCCCCTCCGCCCGCAGCTGGCGCAGGAGGTCGATGATCGCGTCCTCGGTGGTGACGTCGACGCCCGTGAAGGGCTCGTCGAGGAGGATCACCCGCCCCTCCTGGGCGAGCGCCCGGGCCAGAAACACCCGCTTCCTCTGCCCGCCCGACAATTCGCCGATCTGGCGATGGCGAAAATCCGTCATGCCGACGCGGTCGAGGGCGGAGGCCACCGCCTCCCGGTCCCGCGGCTTGGCGCGCCGCAGCCAGTTCATGTGCCCGTAGCGGCCCATCATCACCACGTCCTCGACGAGGACCGGGAAGGTCCAGTCGACCTCCTCGCTCTGCGGCACGTAGGCGACGAGGCTCTTCCTCAAGGCGGCCTCGATCGGGCCGCCCAGGACCGTGATGCGGCCGGCCGCGAGCGGCACGAAGCCCATGATCGCCTTGAACAGCGTGGACTTGCCGCTGCCGTTGACCCCCACCAGCGCCGCGATGGTGGCGGTGGGAAGCGCGAAGGAGGCGTCGCGCAGGGCCGTATGGCCGTTGCGGTAGGTCACGGTGGCGCCCTCCACCGACAGGCCACCGGAGGCGCAGGCGGCGCGGACGTCGCGCGGATCGACCCGGGCCGTCACGGCGCCGCCTTCCCGGACAGCTCCCGTGCCACGGTGCCGGCGGTGACGCGCAGGAGATCGAGATAGGTCGGCACCGGACCGCCGGGCTCGCTCAGGGAATCGACGTAGAGCACGCCGCCGTAGCGGGCGCCGGTCTCGCGCGCCACCTGCCGCGCGGGGTCGGGCGAGACGGTGCTCTCGCTGAACACGACGTCGATGTGGTTCTGCCGCACGGCATCGATCACCTTGCGCACCTGCTGGGGCGTCCCCTGCTGGTCGGCGTTGATCGGCCAGAGATAGAGCTCCTTCAGGCCGAAGTCGCGGGTGAGATAGCTGAAGGCGCCCTCGCTCGTCACCAGCCAGCGCTTCTCCGGCGGAATGTTCGCGAGTTCCCGGCGGATCGGCTCCACCGCGGCGCGGATCTTTTCCTTGTAGGCCTTGGCATTGGCCCGGTAGGCCGCCGCGTTCTTCGGGTCGTGGCGGATGAAGGCGTCGCGGATGTTGTCGACGTAAACGAGGCCCGCGCTCGGCGACATCCAGGCATGGGGGTTCGGCTTGCCCCGGTAGGGTCCGTCGCCGATGCCGATCGGCTCGACGCCCTGCGAGACCACCGCGTCGGGCACGCCGCGCAGGGTGCGGAAGAACTTTTCGAACCAGACCTCCAGGTTGAGCCCGTTCCAGAGGATCAGCTGCGCGCCCTGGGCCTTGAGGATGTCCCCGGGCGTCGGCTGGTAGTTGTGGATCTCGGCCCCCGGCTTGGTGATCGATTCCACCTGGGCGGCCTCGCCCGCCACGTTGCGGGCCATGTCGGCGATGACCGTGAAGGTCGTCACCGCCTTGAACCGGGCCGGTTCCTGCGCGGGCGCCCGCCCGGCCGCGACACCGAATGCCATCGCGGCAAGGCCCGTGAGAACGCTGCGCCGGTCGCGGTCGAACACCATCCGATCCCTCTCCCTCGTCAGGCGCCGGGCCGCGGGCCCGATCGCCGCGCCGTACCGCCGAGCCTTGCTATACCGCGGCTATGTGATATAGCCAATGCTATAATGTTCAGAGAGGGCGGGTATGTCGCGCACTGGCTATCTCCAACGGGTGGGCGCCGGGATGGTTCTGGCCGCGATGGTCGCAGGGGCGGCCCTGGCGCAGGACGAGCCGACCGCCGCGGAGAACCGGGCCGGCCCCGACCTCGACAGCGAGCACCTGTTCGGCTTCACGGAGGGCACGGATCTCGGCGTGCCGGGTGAGCTGGAGCTGGAGCAGGAGACCACCGGCCGGATCGGCAAACGCGGCGGCACCTTCCGGGCCTTCGACCCGACGCTGGCCCTGAAGATTCCGCTGAGCGAAAATTTTCGCGTCGCGCCGGGCCTCTCCTTCGCGGCCTACGACGTCGCGCGCGGGGCCGGCCTGCCCTCGTCCGTGCGCGGCGGGTTCAACGGCGCCTTCCTGGAGACGCGCGCGCGCCTCCTCGACCGGCGCACCGCCCCGGTCGGGCTCACCCTCAGCCTCGTGCCGAGCATCGGCATGCGCGATTCCGGCACCGGCCTCTCTGCCCGCAGCCACGGGCTGGAAGCGAGCCTCCTCCTCGACCGCGAGCTGATCCCGGGCCGGCTCGTCGGCGCCCTGAACGTGTCCTACGCCTTCGCCCGCACGCGCCCGGACGGGGCGGATGCGGGGGAGCTGGGATCGGGGCTCGAAGTGTCGGGGGCGCTCGCCTACCGGGTGCTGCCGAGCCTCTTCCTCGGCGGCGAGGTGCGCTACCTGCGGGCCTATGACGGCCTCGGGCTCGACCGGTTCGCCGGGGAAGCGGTCTATCTCGGGCCGACACTCTACGCCTCTGTCTCGGACCACGCCTGGGTGTCGTTCACCTGGGGGACGCAGGTCGCGGGCCGCGCGGTCGGCGAGCCCGGGCCGCTCGACCTCACGGGCTTCGACCGCCACCAGGCGCGGCTGCGGATCGGCTACAGCTTCTGATACCAACGGCCCAGGATGCTGACGCATCGATCTCGATCCCGGGCAGGCCCGGGATCGACGGGGCCGTTGAGTTATCTCGAATTTTCGACATCAAGCCCAGAAATCCGGGATCCTGGGCTTGACGAAAATTCGAGAGCGGAACCAACGGTCATTGGAAATGACCGTTGGTATGACGCCCCGCTCACCGGTAGTCGTTCGGGTCGAGCCCGTGCCGGGCGAGCTTGTCGTAGAGCGTCTTGCGGGGGGTGCCGAGCGCCTCGGCGGCGACCCGCACGTCGCCGCCCGCCATGATCAGTTCGTCGCGGATCAGCCCGCGCTCGAAGCGGTCGATCTGCTCGGCGAGCGTGAGATTCCGCTCCGGAACGGGGGTCTCCGGGGCGCTGGGGCCGAGGCCGAGCGCGCAGCGCTCCGCGAAATGGCCGAGTTCGCGCACATTGCCCGGCCAGTCGTGCCGGCTCAGCATGTCGCGGATCGCGGGCGTCACCGGCGGGGGCGCGCGGTTGAAGCGGGCGGCGGCGCGGCCGAGGAAATGCTCGAACAGCAGCGCCACGTCCTCGCGCCGCTCGCGCAAGGGGGGGATCGTCACCGTCACCACGTTGAGCCGGAAGTAGAGGTCGTCCCGGAAGGTGCCCTGCGCGGCGGCCTGGGCGAGGTCGATCTTGGTGGCGGCCACCACCCGCATGTCGATTGACCGGATCTCGTTGGTGCCCAGCGGCTCCACCGCGCGCTCCTGCAGCACCCGGAGCAGCTTCACTTGGAGGCTGAGCGGCATGCTCTCGATCTCGTCGAGGAAGAGCGTGCCGCCGTGGGCGTGCTCGATCTTGCCGACCCGGCGCTTGAGGGCGCCCGTGAAGGCCCCGGCCTCGTGGCCGAACAATTCGCTCTCGACCACGCTGTCGGGGAGCGCGCCGCAATTCATCGCCACGAAGTGGCCGCGGGCGCGCCGGCTCCAGCGGTGGAGGGCGTTGGCCACCACCTCCTTGCCGGAGCCGGTCTCGCCCAGCACCAGCACGTCCACGTCGGCCTGGGCCACGTCGCGCACGAAGCGGCGCAGGCGGGTGATCTCGGGCGAGACGCCGAGGAAGGCCGGATCCTCCGCCACCGCCGCGTCGAGCCGCGCCTGCAGCCCGCGGTTCTCCAGCACCAGCCTGCGCCGCTCCAGCGCGCGGCGCACCGAGCCGATCAGGCTGTCGGCCGGGTAGGGCTTGGCCAGGAAGTCGTAGGCGCCCGCCCGCATGGCGCGCACCGCCATGGTGATGTCGCCGTGGCCGGTGATCAGGATGACCGGCAGATCGGGGTCGGCCTCCCGCACCGCCTCGAACAGGCCGAGCCCGTCGAGGCCCGGCAGGCGCACGTCGGTGATCACGACGCCCGGCGGCCGGGCCAGGATCGCCTTCAGGGCCGGCTCGGCGGCCGGGAAGACCTCGACCGCGAAGCCGTCGAGTTCGAGGCTCTGGCGGTTGGCGAGCCGGACATCCTCCTCGTCGTCCACGAAGACGATGCGCTCGGACGGGTCGCTCATGCTGCCTCCTCGGCCGTCTCGGCCCGGACGAGTTCGATGCGGAAGACGGCGCCCCCGGCCGCCCCATTGCCGGCCGCGAGCGTGCCGCCGCATTCCTCGACGATGCCGCGCGAGATCGCGAGCCCGAGCCCCAGCCCGTCCGCCTTCGTCGTGAAGAACGCGTCGAAGACCTGCCCCCGCGCCTCTTCCGGAATGCCGGGGCCGTTGTCGCTCACCTCCAGCACCGCCTTCGGGCCGGCCACAAGAACCCGGACCGCCACGCGCGGCGCGGGACGGTCCGCCACCGCGTCGAGGGCGTTCTGGAGCAGGTTCACCACGACCTGCTCCAGGCGCGGGCCGTCGCCGAGGACCACGGGCGCGGGGTCGGGCAGCGCGATGTCGAGGGCGATGCCGCCCGTCTGGACGCGGACCTCCACCACTTCGAGGGCGTTGCGCAGCACGGTGCCAAGCGACACCGGCTCGCGCCGGCCCGAGGCACGCCGGGCGAAGCCCTTGAGCTGGCGGGTGAGGCCGCCGATGCGCTCGGTGAGCCGGCCGATGGCCGAGAAATTGGCGCTCGCATCCTCGGCGCGCCCGCGCCCGATCAGGATCGCGGCGTTGTCCGCGTAGGTGCGGATCGCCGCGAGCGGCTGGTTGATCTCGTGCGCCATGCTGGCGGCGAACTGGCCGAGCGCCGCGAGGCGCCCGGCCTGGGCGAGTTCACGCCCGAGGCGCTCGCGCTCGGCCTCGGCGCGCTGGCGCTCCTCCATCTCGGCACGCAGCTGGGCGTTGGCGTCGGTGAGCGCCTGGGTGCGCTCCTGGACCCGCCGCTCGAGTTCCTCGCGCCGCGCCGCCTCCTCGGCGAGCCGGGCGCGGATGCGGCGGCGGCGGCCGAGCAGCACCGCGAGACCGGTGCCGGCGGTCCCGGCGACGAGGCCGGCCAGCACCTGCGCCTGGACGCGCTCCCGCTCCACCGCCGCGCCCACCGGGGTCAGCGTGTACAGCCGCCACGCCGTGCCGGGCACCTCGGCGTCGAGGGGCAGGACGAGGCGGGCGGGCTCGGACCCGCCCCCCACCCGCATCAGCCCGCCCGGGCCGGCGTCGGGGTGGAGGGGAAGCGGAGTGAGGAGGGCGTCACCGAATTCGAGCATGTGGCGGATGCGCTGGCGCTCGGGCGGATCGACCGGGCGCAGCGTCCGGAAGCGCCAGCCCGGCTCGCTCGCCACCAGCACGATACCGCGCGGATCGGCCACGAAGACCCCCTCGCGGCCCGCCGCCCAGGCCGCCTCGATGCCATCGAACTCGACCTTGACCACGACGACGCCGGGCTGCGGCCCCGGCACCCGCCGCGCGAGGTAGAAGCCCGGTCGCCCGCTCACGGTGCCGAGCGCGAATTGCGAACCGGTGCCGGTGTCCAGGGCCTCCCGGAAGTAGGGCCGGAAGGCGTAGTTGTTGCCGATGAAGCTCGTCGGCCCGCCCGCGTTGCTGGCCGCAACGGTCAGGCCGTCGGACCGGATCACGTAGATGACGGCCGCACCCGTCGCACCCGCCACCTCGGCGAGCCGCCCGCTCACCCGGGCGAGGAGGGCCGGATCCGGCGAGGCGCCGACGCTCGCCACGATCTCCGGATCGGTGGCGAGCGCGAGCGGCAGGGAGGCCTGCTTCTCCATCTCCGCCCGCAGCGCCGCCACGTGGAGGGTGAGGCTCGCCTGCGCGGTGCGCCGCAGGTCGGCGAGGGCGGCCTGCTCGGCGGCCCGCCCGGCGAGCCACGCGGCCATGAGCGCCGCCAGGACGCACAGCCCCCAGGCCGTCAGCCGGTGCCGCGCGGACAGGCCGTCGCGGGCCCGCCGCCACCAGCCGGGAGCCGCCGGAGCGGTGGCGGATTCCCGCACGCCCTCGGGGCCTCGCGTGCGGGACGCCGGAACGGGCTTGCTCGGCGCCGGATCCGACATGGGAAAAATATCTCCTGTTTCCAGCATCTTAACAAATTCTTCAGCGCCCGGCCGCCCTGGCACACGGGTTGCCATCGGGTCCGGGACAGCAGTCGTGCCGCGCACGGCAAGGCTGCATGCCGAAAGGTCAAGAGCAAGAGCCGGAACGCCCCCGGGTCCTCCCCCGCGGTCAGACCGGTCCCCTGCATTCCTCCAACCGGGAGAACGCCCGATGGTCGCCGTACCCGCTCCGCTCAACGCTCCGCACGATCCGCCCGCCCCCAAGCCCCTCTACAAGACCCTCTACTTCCAAGTGCTCGTCGCCGTCGCGATCGGCATCCTGCTCGGCCATTTCTACCCGCAGCTCGGCGCCGAGATGAAGCCGCTCGGCGACGCCTTCATCAAGCTCGTCAAGATGATCATCGCGCCGGTGATCTTCCTCACGGTGGTCTCCGGCATCGCCGGCATGACGAACCTGGAGAAGGTGGGCCGCGTGGGCGTGAAGGCCCTGGTCTACTTCCTGACCTTCTCGACGCTGGCGCTCTTCGTCGGGCTGATCATCGCCAACCTGCTGCAGCCGGGCCACGGCATGCACATCGACCCGAAGTCGCTCGATCCCAAGGCCATCGCCACCTACGCGGGCAAGGCCAAGGAGCAGAGCATCGTCGAGTTCCTGATGAACGTCATCCCGTCGACGGCGGTGGGTGCCTTCGCGGGTGGCGAGATCCTGCAGGTCCTGTTCTTCTCGGTGCTGTTCGGCTTCGGCCTCGCCTTTCTGGGCGAGCGCGGCAAGCCGGTGCTCGAGGTCATCAAGATCACCTCCGAGGCCGTGTTCGGCGTCGTCCACATCATCATGAAGGTGGCGCCGATCGGGGCCTTCGGCGCGATGGCCTTCACCATCGGCAAGTACGGCGTGTCCTCGCTCGCCAACCTCGCCTACCTGGTCTTCGCCTTCTACCTGACCTCGGCGATCTTCGTGCTCGTCGTGCTCGGCGCGGTCGCCCGCTACAACGGCTTCTCGATCATCAAGCTGATCCGCTACATCAAGGAGGAACTCCTCCTCGTGCTCGGCACCTCGTCGTCGGAATCGGCGCTGCCGTCGCTGCTCACCAAGATGGAGCGGGCGGGCTGCTCGCGCCCGGTGGTCGGCCTCGTCGTGCCCACCGGCTACTCGTTCAACCTCGACGGCACCAACATCTACATGACGATGGCGGCCCTGTTCATCGCCCAGGCGACGGACACGCCCCTCTCGTACGGCGAGCAGGCGCTCCTCCTCCTCGTGGCGATGCTGTCCTCCAAGGGCGCGGCCGGCGTCACCGGCTCGGGCTTCATCACGCTGGCCGCGACGCTCGCGGTGGTGCCCTCCGTGCCGGTGGTCGGCATGGCGCTCATCCTCGGCATCGACCGCTTCATGTCGGAGTGCCGGGCGCTCACCAACTTCATCGGCAACGCGGTGGCCTGCATCGTGGTCGCCCGCTGGGAGGGCGAGGTCGACGAAGGCCGGCTCGCCGCGGCGCTCGACGGCCACGCGCTCCCGCTCGCGGACGAGGCCCCGGCCCTCCAGCCGGCGGAATGATCCTCGACCGGCTGTCAGGCGGCGCGAGACCTCGCGTCGCCCGACGGAAGCGCGCGGCTTCCCCCCGGGGCCGCGCGCTTCGCCGTTCCAGGGGTTCAGGCGACGCGCAGACAGGCCATGCCGGCGAGCGCGAGGAGAAGGGCGCCCAGGCGCCGCCGCGTGAGCGGCTCGCGCAGCACCAGGGCGGCGAGGAGCGCCGCGAAGACCACGCTGGTGTCCCGCAGGGCCGCCCCGATGGCGATCGGCCCCCGGCTCCAGACCCACAGGATCAGCAGGTAGGAGGCGATCGCCGCGCCCGCGCCGAGGGACGCGAGCCCGCCATGGGCGCGCAGCACCGCCCGCACGCGGCCGCCCCGCATCCGCAGCAGCGCCGCGCTGGCGAGCGCGCTCAGCACCGAGAGCGACAGGCCGTAGCCGAGGACCGAGGGCGACAGGCGCGCGCCCTGCGCGTCCGACAGGACGTAGGCGGCGGAGAAGATCCCGGCCGCCAGCGCGTAGACGAGGGCCGCCGGACGCCGCAGGGCCTCGCCGCTGGCGAAGACCGCGACCGCACCCGAGACCAGCGCGACGCCGGCCCAGCCCGTCCCGCTCAGGCGCTCCCCGACCAGCAGCGTGGCGAAGAGCGCCACGAGGAGCGGCGAGACCGCCCGGGCCACCGGGTAGACGAAGCCGAAGCCGCCCCGCGCGTAGCCGCGCACCAGCGCCCCGAGGGTGAGCAGGTTCAGGAGCGTCGAGGAGACGAGCCAGGGCAGCGCCGCGGGCGGCGGCAGGGGCACGACGGTCAGCAGCGCCGCCGCCGCGATGCCTGCGCCGATCACCTGCGCGGCCATCGCGCCCTGCGGGTCGGGGGCGGCCTTGACCCAGGCGTTCCAGGCTGCGTGCAGGGCCGCGCTGAGGAGCGCGGCGGCGACCAGGATCCCGTCCATCCGCGGCCCTCAGACGAGGCGCTTGTAGAAGAAGGTGGTGTCGCAGGGCCGCCCGTCCGGCAGCAGGGCGTAGTCCGGCACGCGCCCGACCCGGATCCAGCCCTCGCGGGCGTAGAGGCGCTCGGCCTCCGGGCTCGCGGTGTCGAGGACGAGGAGCGTCTTGCCGGCATCGAGCGCCGCGGTCTCGGCGGCCCGCATCAGGGCGGCGCCCAGGCCGCGGCGCCGGGCCGCCGGATGCACCAGCATCTTGGCGAGATCGCCCCGGTGCGGCTGGTTCTCGGGCTGGGCCAGGACCACCTGCACGGTGCCGAGGATTCCGGCCGCCGGATCCTCCGCGACGAGGACGAGGCGCTCGCCGCGCCCCACCCCCGCCGCCACCTCGCTCCAGAAGGTCTCGGCCCGGCTCCGGGCGAGCGGCGCCATGAAGCTCACCGAGGCGCCGCCCTCCACGCAGGCGATCAGGAGCGCGGCGAGGTCGCCCGAACGGGACGCGGCCTCTGCCGCATCGAGCCGGCGGAGCACGGGGGGCGGGCCGGTCACGGCCGGCTCCGCGCGGCACCGGCCGCGAGCGCGACGAGGTAGCGGGCCGGCCGGTCCCCGGGGTTGCGGAAGGCGGTCGGCCCGTCGAGGCGCATGGCGAGGCAGTCCCCCTCCTCCAGCCGGTGCGAGGTCCCGCCCTCCGTGAGGTCGACCGTCCCGTCGAGGATCCAGACCTGCTGGTCGAAGGGCGCCGCGCGGGGACCGGTGTCGTAGGCGACGCGGGCGCCGGGCGGGAGCACCACCTCCACGAGGTCGAGGGCGGACGGATAGCCGGAGGGCGAGAGGTTGCGGCGTTCGTAGCCCGTCTCGGGATCGCGCCAGACCGCTTGGTCGGCGCGGCGGGAGACGGGCGTCGCGCCGTCCTGCTCCCCTTCGGCGAACAAGGCCGCGAGGGTGACGCCGAGACCCGCGGCCAGCCGGTCGAGCAGGCTCGCGGTCGGGCTGCTCTCGCCCCGCTCCACCACGGAGATCATCGAGCGGCTCACCCCCGTCCGGGCCGCGAGCGCATCGAGGCTGAGGCCGCGCTCGGCGCGCAGCACCCGCAGGCGCGTGGCCAGGCGCGCGTCGAGATCGGTCCCGCCCACGTCGTGCCCTCCATTAAATTGGAGGATAAATCCGATTTGATAGAGAGCGCAAGCGGTGCGGCCGACGGAGCGCCGAGCGTCCGGCCCGGGCGCATCGCATCACCGGCAGGACCGAGCCCCACGGCGCAACGCGCAGGCCGGGCTCGTGATCGACCGTCCGTCAAGCAATCCGGCGGGAATCCGTGTAGAACTTCGATCCGGACCCTGCCTCGGCAGAACAGGTCCGCGATCGGGCGTGTATCATCGGTCATGACGTCGTTCTCCGCACGGGCCGCGGATCTCTTTCGCCGGCCACGGCTGCTCGGCAGCCCGGCGGCCGTCGCGTTCCTGGCGGCGGCGCTGATGGTCGCCCTGGGCACGTGGCAGATCTGGCGCGGCCGGCAGGCGGCCCTGGCTGACGCCCAGGCCGATACCCGCAACCTCGCCCGCTCGCTGATCCAGCACACGGCCCGCAGCATCGAGGCGGCCGATCTGATCCTCAGCGGCGTCGTGGACCACATCGAATCCGGCGCGCTCGCCGACCGGTCGGCGCTCAGGTCCTTCCTGCAGCGGCGGCTGGGGCTGATCACGCACGTGAGCGGCCTCTCCGTGCAGGATACGCAGGGCAACTGGCTCAGCGACTCGCTCGACGGACCGCCGCTTCCGATCAACAGCGGGGACCGCCCCTACTTCGTGCATCACCAGGCCGACCCGAGCCGGACACTGCACATCGACGCACCGATGCGCAGCCGGCGAAGCGGCCGGATCATCGTACCGCTGTCCCAACGCTGGAACGGCCCGGACGGCCAGTTCGGCGGCGTCGTGGTGGCCTCCCTGATGCCCGAGCACTTCCAGGCCTTCTACCGCGACCTCGGCGTCGGCGAGCGGGGCTCGATCTCCCTTCTGGACGCCGACGGCACGCTGCTGGTGCGCCACCCCCACGACGACCGCTCCGTGGGGCGGGACCTGTCCGGCACGGATTTGTTCCGGCAGGCGCTGCCGCAGGCGATGAGCGGCGTGTTCCGCGCCCGCTCCAGCCTCGACGGCGAGGAGCGGATCGTCGCCTACGAGCGGCTGGAGGCATATCCGCTCGTCGTCACGGTGGCCCGCAGCGTGCCCGAGACGCTGGCGACGTGGCGGCACGACGCGCTGATCGACGGTTTCGCGCTCGGCGTCGCGGCCGCCACCCTGTGCGGTCTCGGGATCGGTCTCGCGCGCCACCAGCGCCGCACCGTCGCGGCCGAGCGGGCCGTGCGGGCGAGCGAGGCGCGGTTCCGCCTCCTGTCGGAGCACGCCCTCGACATGATCGTGTGGGCCGATCTCGACACCACCCGCCGCTACGTCTCCCCGGCCAGCCGCGACCTCCTGGGCTACGAGCCCGAGACGCTCATCGGCACCAAGCCCCTGGACAGCGTTCATCCGGACGATTGCGGCGCCTGCGCGGAGGTGCTGACCGACCTCGCCAGGGGCCGGCGCGACACCGCCACGAGCCGGCTGCGCTACCGGCGACGGGACGGCTCCTACATCTGGGTCGAGGCCAAGTTCCGCCTGCTGCGCGACCCGGCCGGCACCCCGACCGGCTACGTCGCCGTCGTGCGCGACGTCTCGGAGCGGCAGCGCCACAAGGAGGCGCTGGAGCGGGCCGCGGAGGCGGCCGAACAGGCGAGCCAGGCGAAGACGGACTTCCTGGCCTCGATGAGCCACGAGATCCGCACGCCGCTCAACGGCATCCTGGGCTACACGGAGATGCTGCTCGACGACGACGCCCTGAGCGAGAACCAGCGCCGGCAGGCGGAGCGGATCCAGTCGGCGGGCTCGGCGCTCCTGACCATCGTGGACGACCTCCTCGACTTCTCGAAGGTCGAGGCGGGTCAGATCGACCTCGACCTCCAGCCCTTCCGGCTCGGCGCCCTCATCGACAACACGGTGTCAATCATCCGCGGGGCCGCGGGCGCGAAGGACATCGGGGTGGCGGTCGCGGTGGCGCCCGAGGTGCCGGCCGTGCTCGTGGGCGACCATGGCCGCCTGCGCCAGATCCTGCTCAACCTCCTCAACAACGCCGTGAAGTTCACGCCCGCAGGCTCGGTGACACTCTCCGTCACGCGCGATCCGGCGACGCGGATGCTGCGCTTCTCGGTGGCGGATACCGGTATCGGCATCCCGGAGGACCGGCAGAACCGGCTCTTCCAGCGCTTCAGCCAGGTGGACGGGTCGATCCGGCGCCGCTTCGGCGGCACGGGGCTGGGCCTTGCCATCTCCAAGACCCTGGTCGAGCGCATGGGCGGCACGATCGGCGTGGAGAGCCGCGCGGGCGCGGGCGCGACCTTCTGGTTCACGGTCCCGCTCGACGAGGCCGAGGCGGAGGCCGCCGCCCCCGCCGTGCCCGTGGCGTGCCGGGCTGCCTCCCCGGCCCGCCTCCTCCTGGTGGAGGATCTGGAGATCAACCGCGACCTGGCCCGCGCGGTGCTGGAGGCGGCGGGGCACCACGTCGATCTCGCCACCGACGGGGTCGAGGCGGTGCGCGCGGTGCAGGACCGCGCCTACGACCTCGTGCTGATGGACGTGCAGATGCCCGGCATGGACGGTCTCACCGCCACGCGGCACATCCGGGCCCTGCCTGGGCCGGCCGGCCGGGTGCCGATCATCGCCATGACGGCCAATATCCTGCCGAAGCAGATCGAGGCCCTGCGCGAGGCGGGCATGGACGGGCACGTGGGCAAGCCGTTCAAGCGGGCCGATCTCGCGGGGCTCATCGCCCGCCACCGCGCCCGGCCGGCGGACGAGCCGGCCGGCCTGGTGGACCCGGCCGCCTTCGCGGCGGTGCGCGACCTGCTCGGGGCGGAGCGGACCGAGGCGTTGCTGGCGCTGCTCGCCGCGGAGCTGACGGAGCGCATGGACGCGACCGACCCCGACCGGGAGCGGCTGGCGCGCGACGCGCACGCGATGATGTCGGCAGCCGGTGCCCTGGGCTTCGCCGACCTGTCGGCGCTCTGCCGGGAGATCGAGCAGGCGGCCATAGGTAGCCACGACTTGAGCACCCAAGACCTAGAGCCGCTCCTCGGGCGGTTCGATGTGGCGCGCCGCACGGCGCTCGGCGAGATCGCGCGCCTGCGCGACGCGGCGCGCCGCGTGCAGGAGCCCACCGCCTGACCTCCGGTCGGCAGCTCAGGCCGCGGCGCCCGGATGCGGCAGCCGGACCCACTCCCCGTTGCCGAGGCTGCGGCCCGTGAGGGCCAGGATCACGTGCCAGTGGCAGATCACCAGGGTGTGGTCCCAGTCCGGCCGCGCCGCCGCCTCGTCGCGGAACGCCGCGGTGCGGGCGTGGAAGAGGTCGTGGGGCTCCGCCTCGTCCGGCCACCACATCTCGGTGACGTCGCCGAGATCGAGGTGAGGCCAGGCCTGCGCGAGGTCGGTGCGGCAGGTGCCGACATCGCAGCTCGCCGCGAAGCGCTCCCGCACGGCCGGGGTGACCAGCACCGGCAGGCCGAGCCGGGCGGCCACGGGCGCGGCGGTCTGCAGCGCCCGCGTGTAGGGCGAGCACAGGATGCGCCGGACGCCCTCGCCCGCCAGCGCCTCGGCGGCGGCCTGGGCCTGCTCCTGCCCGAGCGGCGTGAGGGGCGCGTCGGGGATGCCCGGATCGATCCCGGTCGCCCCGTAATGCAGGTTGAAGGTGCTCTGGCCGTGCCGCAGCAGGATCATCGGGTCTCCCTCATCGCGTCCCCATCATCGGGTTCCTTGCCGAGCACCGCGCGCAGGCGCTCCGCGTAGGCGTCGGCGGCGCGGGCGAGGCGGCCGGCCTCCTCGGGCGAGGCGGCGGCGGCAGCCATAGTGCAGGCGCCGATCCGGAAGGCGAGGTAGCACGGCGCGAGGAGCGCGAGCAGGTCGGGGTCGATCGCCCGCCCGGTGCCGCGCGCCACGATCGCGGCGAGCCGGTCGCGCGCCGCCGAGGGAAGCACGAGTTCGATCCCCGCCCCGACGACGTCCCAGGCGACGTCCTGGCAGCCGACGAGGTCGTGGGCGGCATGGTGGTCGAGAGCATCCGCCTTGAGGAGGGCGCCGTCCGGCAGCAGGAGCCACTCCCAGGGCTGAAGCCGGTTATCGGTCTCGACGGGACGGAGCCTCGCGGCGAGGCGCACGAGGGTATTCGGGCGCCAGCGGTCGAACCAGCCGGCCGCCTCGGTGCCCAGCGCCGTCCAGGCATTGTGGCGCGCCATGCCGACGAGGTCGGGGAGCGAGGCGCCCCGGTCCGGCCCGGTCGGGAAGGCCTCGGCCCGGAGAGCGAGGTAGCGCCCGACTTGCTCGGCGAGGTGCAGGGGGTCGAGGTCGCCCGGCGCCAGGGGCCGCGCCTCCTCCATCCAGCGCTCCACCAGGAAACCGTGGCGGAAACCGGCGACCGGGGGCGTGAGGCCCGCCGCGGCGAGACGCTGCGCCCGGACGAGCTTGGCCTCGCCCTCGGCCCCGAGCCCCACGAACTTCGCGAGCCACGGGCGGCCTCCCGCCCGCACCACGAACTTGCGCCGCTCCTGCTGCGCATCGACGGGCGGCCAAGCGGTCGCGGAAGGCCAGTGCCGCGCCCGCCACGCGCCGCCCGAAACATCCTCCGGCGGGCCGTCGAGCGGGCCGAGCAGGTCGGCGAGCCACGTCTCAAGGCGGTGCTCGGGCCGGGGCGCCCGCAGCACGAGGTCGTCGAACGTCACCACGCAGCGCCGCGCCGCCGCCCAGCGGGCGCGGTGGGCCGCGCTCGCCTGCGGCCCCGGCGCGCCGGGATGGCTCGGGAAGAAGGTGATCCGCTCGGGTGCGACGCCCCGCGCCTCCAAGTGGTCGGCCACCGCCCCGAAGGAACTGCCCGAGAGGCCCGGCCCCTCGTCGACGACCGCGAAGGCGGTGCCGGGCGGCGCATCGAGCGCCGCCGCTCTCGCCGGCGAGAGGGAGAGCTGGCGCCGGAACGGATGCCCGACCGGCCGCACCGTGACGGGCGGGGCCGCTCCGAGCGCCGCCGCCGCCATCGCGCCGAGCGGCGCGCCGATGCTGCGGATGCCGATCACGCGCGTCCCGGCCCCGAGGCCGGAGGCCCGGGCCGCCGCCGCGACGCTCTCGGGATAGTGCGCGTAGAAGGCGAAGCCCTCCGCCCGGTTGAGGACGAGGTCCCGCGGCAGGGCGAGCGCCGCGAGGGACGCGGCGCGTCCGGGCACGTCGGACGTGTGAAGGCTGGTCTCGGAAAAACCCGTGTCCCAGGAGTGCCGGAGCGCTCGCCCGAGGGTCATCAGGAGCGCGAGGGCCGCGTCCTCGGCGGGCGACGGGGCGTCGGCCTCCCGCACCGCGAAGGCGGCATCGCCAAGGCCCTGCGCGAGTTCGCCGGCCGTGATGAAGGCCGCCGCGAGCGCCCCGTGGCGGCCGATGCCGGGCGGCAATCCGGCGGCCTGCGCGCAGGCCAGGACCATCCGGTCGATGGTCTCGGCCGTCTCCACGCGCCGCCGCACGTCCCCGTAGACGATCATCCCGCTCCCCGCGCGGGCCGGCCGCCCGCCGGGCTCGTCATCGCCCGGCGCCGGGCTCCGGTTCCGTCAGGTCGGGAATCCCGCGCCCGCACCGGCGCCTTCGCCCTCGTCGCCGGCCGGATCGGCGGTCTCGACCTCCTGGCGCGGGAAGCCCGCGAGGGGGCCGAGGGGCCTGACGTCGCGCCCGAACAGCACGTCGCTCTGGAGGTAGTGGCAGGAGAGTTCGGCGAGCGAGCGCAGGGCGTTGACGTGGGTGCGCTCGTAGCCGTGCGAGGAATCGACGCCGAAGCAGATCAGCGCCGTGCGCAGGTCGTTGCCCGCCTCCAGCGCCGAGGCGCTGTCGCTGCGATAGAACCGGAAGACGTCGCGCTCGTAGCGGATGTCGTTGGTCTCGCACAGCTCGATCAGGCGGCGAGTCAGGTGGAAGTCGAACGGCCCGGCCGAATCGGCCATGCTGATGGTCACGCCCGATTCCCGGCTGCCCTGCCCGGGGGCGACGGTGCCGTTGTCGATGGTGACCATCTCGGCGATGTCGCCGTGCAGCACCGAGGAGGCGCCCACCCCGACCTCCTCGGCGATGGTGAACAGCATGTAGGTGTCGACGGTGGGTTTCTGCCCGGCATCCGCCAGCGCCTTCATGGCGGCGAACATCACCGCCACGCCCGCCTTGTCGTCGAGGTAGCGGGAGTTGATGTAGCCCCGCGGCGAGATCTCCGGGTTGGGATCGACGGCCACGAAGTCGCCGACGTTGAAGCCCAGCCGCCGCAGGTCCTCGCACCGGTACGAGAAGGCGTCGACCCGCATCTCGACGTTGGTCCAGTCGACCGGCTGGGTGTCGACCTCCTCGTTGAAGGTGTGGCCCGACGCCTTGAGCGGCAGGATCGTGCCGCGGTAGCTGCCGCGATCGGTGAAGATGGTGCAGCGCGCGCCCTCGGCGAAGCGCGCCGACCACGTGCCGATCGGGATCAGCGCGAGGCGGCCGTTGTCCTTGAGCTGCTTGACCATCGCGCCCAGCGTGTCGAGGTGCGAGACCATCGCCCGGGCCGGGCCGGGCCCGGCCCCGCGCAGGGTCGCCCGGATCGCGCCGCGGCGGGTCAGCTCGAAGGGTACCCCCAGCCGCTCCAGCTCGCGGCCGCAGAAATGCACCGCCTGGTCGGTGTAGCCGGTCGGGCTCGGGATCTCGATCAGGCGCTTGAGGAAGTCGAGCATGTAGTCGACGTCGATCCGCACCGTGGCGGACGGCATCACGAAGGGCTTGTTCACGCGTCAGTGCCTCCGGATCCGCGCGGCCGCGATCGTCTGCGGAAAGAGCATGTCGATGAACCGCTCGGCCGTGGGCTGCGGCTCGTGGTTGGCGAGGCCCGGCCGCTCGTTGGCCTCGATGAACCAGTGCGCGGGTCCTCGCACGTCCGGCACCATCAGGTCGAGACCGACGACCGGGATGTCGATCACCCGGGCGGCCTTGACGCAGGCCGCGACGATGTCGGGATGCACCGCGTCCGTGACGTCGTGGATCGTACCGCCGGTGTGGAGATTGGCGGTGCGCCGCACCAGCAGCGCCTCGCCGGAGGGGAGCACGTCGTCGAGGCTGCGGCCCGCGAGCTTCACGCAGCGCGCGGTCTCGTCGTCGAGGGGAATCTTCGATTCGCCGCCCGTCGCCGCCGCGCGGCGCCGGCTCTGGCGCGCGATCAGCTCGCGCACGCTGTGGCGCCCGTCCCCCGTCACCTGGGCCGGCCGGCGGATCGCCGCCGCCACGACCTTGAAGTCGATGACGATGACGCGCAGGTCCTCGCCCTCCACGAACTCTTCGAGGAGCACCGTGTCGCAGACGCGCCGCGCCTCCGTGATCGCCCTCGTCACCTCCTCGGGCGCGGTGAGGTTCACGGCGATGCCGCGGCCCTGCTCGCCGCGGGCGGGCTTCACCACCACGGCGCCGTAGCGCTCGAGGAAGGACCGCGCCGCCTCCTCGTCGGTGACGGTCGCCTGGTCGGGCACGCGCAGATCCGCCCCGGCGAGGAGCCGGCGCGTGAGGGCCTTGTCGTCGCAGATCGTCATCGCGGCCGCGGAGGTCGCGGAGGTGAGGCTCTCCCGGCAGACGAAGCTGCGCCCGCCGTGGGAGAGGCGGAACATCGAGGTCGGCTCGTCCACCACCTCGACCGTGATGCCGCGCCGACGCGCCTCGTCGGTGAGGATGCGCGCGTAGGGGTTCAGCGCCGCCTCCGGCGAGGGGCCGATGTAGAGTTTCTCGTTGAAGGAATTCTTGGTCTTGATGGTAAAGACCGGCAGGCGGGTGAAGCCGAGCTTTTCGTAGAGCGCGATCGCCTGCGCGTTGTCGTGCATGACCGAGAGGTCCATGAAGGTGCGCCCGCGGGCCCGGAAATGAGCCGCGAGCGCCCGCACCAGCGCCTCGCCGACGCCCGGATGCGGGCTCTGCGGGTCGACCGCGAGCGACCACAGGGAGGCGGCGTTCTCCGGGTCGTCGAAGGCCGCGACGTGGTCGACGCCGGTCGCCGCCCCCAGGATCGCACCCGTCCCGGCATCCTCGGCGACCAGGTAGGTGAGGAGCGAATCGTCGGCGGCGGGCCAGGCCGAGGCCGGGTCGATCTGCACCATCCGCCGGGCGAGGCAGATGCGGTTGATCTCGCCGATATCGGCCGGCCCGCGGATCGCGCGCACCCGGACGCCGTGCGGGGGCGGCCCCTCCTCGAGGTCGGCGAGGGCGAGGCGGAAGGCGTGCGACGGGTCGAGGAAGAGGTCCGTCGGGGCCAGCGCCAGCACGACGTGCGGCTCGGCGACGTAGAAGGCCACGTCCCGCCGGCCCGGCTGCTCCTGCAGCAGGGTGTCCACGAGATCGGCCGGGTCGCGGAAGGTCTGGCCGAAGATCAGCCTCCCCCAGCCGCATTCCACGGCGACGTTGGCGCGGTCGGATGGGGCGGATCGGGGAGAAACGGCTTGGGCAGCGGGGGCGGGCTGCGGGCGGGGTCTCGTCATGAGGTCGGACCTTGCTGGTTCAGATCTTGTGGGTCTGGAGCCAGAACTCGAGGAGCGCGACCTGCCAGAGCTTGGAGCCGCGCAGGGGCGTCATGTGGGCCTCGGGCTCGGCGAGCAGCCGATCCACGTAGGCGGGCCGGAAGATGCCCCGCTCGCGGGCGGCCGGCTGGCTCAGCACGTCGCGCACGAGGTCGAGGAAGGGGCCGCGCAGGTACTTGAGGGCCGGCACCGGGAAATATCCCTTCGGCCGGTCGATCACCTCGGCGGGCACGACGCGCCGGCCGGCCTCCTTGAGGATGTACTTGCCGCCGTCGCGGATCTTGAGCTCGGCCGGCACCCGGCCGGCCAGGGCCACGAGGTCGTGGTCGAGGAACGGCACGCGGGCCTCCAGGCCCCAGGCCATCGTCATGTTGTCGACCCGCTTGACCGGATCGTCGACCAGCATGATCTCGGTGTCGATGCGCAGCGCCTTGTCGATCGGCCGCGGGGCGCCGGGGCGGGCGAAATGGGCCGCCACGAAGGCGCGGCTCGCGTCGTCGGCGAGGAAGCCGGGCTCCAGCACCTCGGCCATCTCGGCCTGGTCGCGGTCGAAGAACACCCGGGCGTAGGTCGCGACGGCGTCGTCGGCCTGCATCATCGGCGGGTACCAGTGGTAGCCGCCGAAGATCTCGTCGGCCCCCTGCCCGCTCTGCACCACCTTGACGTGCTTCGAGACTTCTTCCGACAGGAGGTAGAAGCCGATCGCGTCGTGGCTCACCATCGGCTCGGACATCGCCGCCACCACCCCGTGCAGGGCCGGGAGTGCGCGGGCCGAATCGATCCGGATGCGGTGATGGTCGGTGCCGAAGCGCTCGGCGATGACGTCCGAGTACTTGAACTCGTCGCCCACCTCGTCGCCGACGGTCTCGAAGCCGATCGAGAAGGTCTTGAGGCCGCGCTGGCCGGCCTCCGCCAGCAGCGCCACCACGATCGAGGAATCGAGCCCGCCGGAGAGCAGCACGCCCACCGGCACGTCCGAGACGAGGCGCCGCTCGACCGCCTTGCGCAGGGTGGCGAGCACCGCCTCGCGCCAGTCGGCCTCCGACATGTGGCGGTCCTCGGGGCGCTCCCCGACGACGGCCTCCCAGTAGGTGCGCTCGCGGCGCGTGCCGTCCGGCTCGATGGTGATGGTGGTCGCGGGCGGCACCTTGCGCACGCCCCGCAGGATCGTCATCGGCGCGGGCACGACCGCGTGGAAGCTCATGTAGTGGTGGAGCGCGGCCCGGTCGATCGACGTGTCGACGTCGCCTGCCGCCAGCAGCGCCGGCAGGCTCGACGCGAAGCGCAGCCGCCTGCCCGATTCCGTGTAGTAGAGCGGCTTGATGCCGAGCCGGTCGCGCGCGATCAGGATGCGCCCGCTGTCGCGCTCCCAGAGCACGAAGGCGAACATCCCGTAGAAGCGCTCGACGCAGGCCGGACCCCAGGCGTGGTACGCCTTGAGGATCACCTCGGTGTCGCCGTCCGAGAAGAACGCGTAGCCCTTGGCGCGCAATTCCTCACGCAGCGGCCGGAAGTTGTAGATGCAGCCGTTGAACACGATCGCGAGGCCGAGGCCCGGATCGACCATCGGCTGCTGCGAGGCGGGACTCAAATCGAGGATGCTGAGGCGGCGGTGTCCGAAAGCGACCGCGCCTTGCGAGAAGCTGCCTCCCGCATCCGGGCCGCGCGGCCGCAGGGGCCCGGCCATCGCCGCGACCGCCGCCGCGTCCGGCGCCGCCCCATCCAGGCGGATTTCGCCGCAGATCCCACACATCCGATCGATCCTTCGCCTCAACCATGCGTCGACGCGCCCGCGACGGATCGTTCCGCAGCGCGGAAAACCGACGCTGCGGGGAAGCGATGCCGTGGGGACGCCTGGGCCAATGCGCGCCGCCCGGCAAGGTTCCGCATCGCGACGGGCCGGCGCCAGCCGGGAGGCACCCCGAATCGATCCGGGCACCGGGGACCGCCGATGGCGGGAGCGGGCGCGCGGGCGTCCTGAAACACCCCTTCCGGCTCGGCAACGGACCCGGTAGCATGCCGCAACGACAGCGGGGCCGGCATGCAACGGAGGGGTGCACCATGAGCGGCGAGCGGGCGGCGAGCGTCCTCATCGTCGAGGACGAGATGCTACTGCTCGACCTCGTCACGGCCGAACTCGAAGATGCCGGCCTGAGGGTGATTCAGGCGGCGGACGGCGACGCGGCCCTGACGGTGCTGGAGAGCGATGCCCCGGTCGACATCCTGTTCACCGACATCCGGCTGCCCGGGCGGCTGGACGGCTGGGAGCTCGCCGAGGCGGCTCGCACGCTGCGTCCCGACCTCAGGGTGATCTACGCGACGGGCTTCAGCAGCAGCGCGCCCCGGACCGTTCCGGGCAGCCTGTTCTTCGCCAAGCCCTATCGCCCCTCGGTCATCGTGGCGGCGGTCCAGAAACTCGCCCTGCCGCAGGCCGCCGCGCCGTCGGGCGCAATGCCCTGACCGAGGCGTGCTCGCGGCAGCGGCCCACCCTCGCAGGGGCGACGCCGGCCGCGTGTGTCCGAGCAGAAGGCCAAGCACAAGGTCCGCATCATCCGGCCCGCGATGGATTATCCGGAGAAGAACGGCCGATCGAGGCACCTCATTCCTGGGAAAAGCGGACACTGAATTGTAACTCTATTACTTGACAATCGTTCAATCTCTACGTCATCTGGCGGAGGCAATGCCGTGCCGGACCGCCGGCGGGCGCCAGAAGCCCGTGGATGCGGAGGCGAGTCCGGATGGTTGCATGGCTTGGGAGGAATCTGGGGTGCCGCCCGATCGTCCCGCTCCTCGTGTCGGCCGTTCTCGTGGCGGCAGGCTCGGCCGCCATTCTGGCTGGGGATTCCTGGCCGGCCCTGGCCCCGCGCATCGCCGCCATCGCGGCGCTGGCGCTCGCGGCGGCTCTCCTCGGCGCATTCGCGGTCCGGTGGCGGGAGCGAGGCGGTCGCGAAACGGCGGCCGACCTCACGGCACACGGGCGGGCGCAGGACGCCCTCGCGCAGACCTCGGCGCGCCTCGCCAAGACCCTCGACTGCATGGATCAGGGCCTGGTCATGATCGGGCCAGACCGCACCGTGCAGGTGGCCAACCGCCGCGCCCTTGAACTCCTCGATCTCACGCCCGCGTTCATCGCGGCGCGCCCGACCTACCTCGCCTTCCGGGCCGCGGCGCGCCGCAGTCCGCGCTGGGGCAGCCTCGCGGAGGACACGCCGCTGCGGCTCTCGGAGGAGGACGAGGGCGAGCGGCGCACCACGGCCCTGCGACATGCCCCGGACGGGCGGGCGCTGGAGATCCGCACCCTGCGCACCGATGACGGCGGGATGATCCAGACGCTCACGGACGTCACCGAACGGCGCAGCGCCGAGGACCGCTACCGACTGCTGGCCGAGAACGCCACCGACCTCGTCTCCCTCTGGCCCGCGGCCGAGACGGGACGCATCTACGTCTCGCCCTCGGCGCGGGCGGTGGTGGGCTGGGAGCCGGAGGAATTCGCGCGGCTGCCCCTCGCCGGGCGCGTCCATCCGGACGACCTGCCGCGGGTCGCGGCCGAGATCGCCGGCCTGACGCCCGAGGCGCCGCGGCGGGTGAGCGAGCACCGCCTGCGCCACAAGGCCGGGCACCACGTCTGGGTCGAGGCGGTGCTCCAGCTCACCAAGGCCGGCACGCCCGAGGAGGCCCTGATCCTGTCGGCCCGCGACGTCACCGCCCGGCGCGCCGCCGACGCGGCCCTGCGCGAGAGCGAGGCGCTCCACCGCCTGCTCGCCGAGCGCACCGGGGACATCATCGCCCGGGCCGACCTCGACGGGACGCTGCGCTACCTCTCGCCCGCGGTGGAGCGGGTGGTCGGCTTCGCCCCCGAGACCCTCCTGAACCGCAGGACGACCGATCTCGTGGATCCGGAGGACCGCGAGGCGGTGCGGCAGGCCTACAAGCGCCTGCTCGTGGCCGATCCGGGGGCGGAGGCGAGCCTCACCTACCGGGTGCGCCATCGCAACGGCCACGCGGTCTGGCTCGAGGTCAACCCGACGCTCCTGTGCGACGAGGCCACCGGGGAGCCCCTCGGCTACGTCGACGTGGCGCGGGACGTGACGGTGCGCAAGGCGGTGGAAGCCGAACTCGCCGCCGCCCGCGAGCAGACCGAGGCCGCCCGGATCGAAGCCGAACAGGCGAGCCGGGCGAAGACGGACTTCCTGGCCTCGATGAGCCACGAGATCCGCACGCCGCTCAACGGCATCCTGGGCTACACCGATCTGCTGCTCGACGACGACGCCCTGAGCGGCAGCCAGCGCCGGCAGGCAGAGCGGATCCAGTCGGCGGGCTCGGCGCTCCTGACCATCGTGAACGACATCCTCGACTTCTCGGAGATCGAGGCGGGGCGGATCGACCTCGACCCCGCGCCCTTCGACCTGCGCGGCCTCGCCGACAACGCGGTCGCGATCGTCTGGCAGCTCGCGCAGCGCAAGGGCCTGATGCTCGACGTGGCGGTGGACCCGTCCGTGCCGGCGCGGCTCGTCGGCGACCAGAACCGCCTGCGCCAGATCCTGCTCAACCTCCTCAACAACGCCCTCAAGTTCACTCCGCGCGGCAAGGTGACCCTCGCGGTGACGCGGGCGCCGTCCGGCACGGTGCGGTTCGCGGTCAGGGATACCGGCATCGGCATCGCGCCCGAGCGCCAGGGCCGCCTGTTCCAGCGCTTCAGCCAGGTCGACGGGTCGATCCGCCGCGAATACGGCGGCACGGGCCTCGGGCTCGCCATCTCCAAGAAGCTCGTGGAGCGGATGGGCGGCATGATCGGCGTGGAGAGCCGCGTGGACGAGGGCTCGACCTTCTGGTTCGCGGTGGACCTGCCGGAGGCTGCGGCGGCGACGCGACCGCCGCGCCCGCAGGCCCCGGAGCGGACGGTGCGGCCCCGGCGAATCCTCCTCGCCGAGGACCTGATCGTGAATCAGGAGCTCGTCCGCGCGGTGCTGGAGCGCGCCAGCCACACGGTCGAGGTGGCCGCCGACGGATGGGAGGCGGTCGTCGCCGTCCGGACGAAGCCCTTCGACCTCGTGCTGATGGACGTGCAGATGCCCGGCCTGGACGGGGTGTCGGCGACGCGGCAGATCCGGGCGCTGCCCGGGCCGGCGCGCGACGTGCCGGTGATCGCCCTCACGGCCAACGTCCTGCCCGCGCAGGTGGCGGCGCTCCGCGCCGCCGGCATGAACGGCCACATCGGCAAGCCCTTTCGGCGCGAGGAGCTGCAGGCGGCGATCGAGCGCTGGACCGGCGGGGAGTCCCACCGGCCCGCCCCGGTCGACCGGACGGTCTACGACGACCTCGCGGACCTGCTCGGGCCGGCGCGCCTCGCCCGCCTCCTCGACGATCTCGCCCGCGAGATCGCGGACCGGCTGAGCGACGCCTGCCTCGACGGCGCGGACCTCGCCCGTCTGCGCAGCAACGCCCACGGGCTCGCCGCGGCGGCGGGCAATCTCGGATTCGCGGAGCTGGCGGGCCTGTGCCGGGATCTGGAGCGGGCCTGCGGGGAGGAGCGCGGCCGGCCCGGACCGGACCTCGACGCCCTTCTGGGAGCCGTGCGCCGGGGCCGCGACCGCGCCCTCACCGAGATCCACCGCCTGCGTCCCGCCGCGTGAGCGGCGGCCAGCCTGGAGCAGTCGTTCGCGGGCGGTTACGCGGCCTGCCTCACGGCGGGGGGCGCCGCCCCCCCCGGGCCGCACCGCGCCCCGGCCGCCGGGAGGGTTCCGGCGCCGCCTTGAGGCCGTAGGTGGCGAAGCCGGCCAGCACTTCGTCGATCTGCTCCCGGGACAGGATCACCGGGCCGCCTTCGAGCTGCAGGCTGTAATAGTACTGCTTGGCGAGCGCTTCGAGTTCCACCGCCCGCCACATCGCCTTCTCCAGGCTATCGCCGATGGCGATGATGCCGTGGTTGGCGAGCAGGCAGGCGGTGCGCCCGTGGAGCGCCGCCAGCGCCTCCTGCGAGAGCGCCTCGGTGCCGTAGAGGGCGTAGCCGGAGCAGCGCACGTCGTGCCCGCCGAAGGCCGCCACCATGTAGTGGCAGGCCGGGATGGCGCGCCGGGCGATCGCCAGGGTGGTGGCGAAGGTGGGGTGGGCGTGGACCACCGCGTGCGCATCGGGGCGGCTGCGCAGGATGTCGCGGTGGAAGCGCCACTCGGTGGAGGGTTTCAGCGGCCCCTCCCACACCGTCCCGTCGCCGTCGAGCGGCAGGGCGGCGATCATCTCGGGCGTCAGGCGATCGTAGGGCGTGGCGCTGGGGGTGAGCAGCATGCGCTCCCCGCAGCGGGCCGAGATGTTGCCCGAGGTGCCCTGGTTGAGCCCGCTGCGGTTCATCTCCAGGCAGAGCGCCACGATGGTCTGCCGCAGGGTCGCCTCGTCCACGCCGTCTCCCACGCGGTTTCTCCCGGCCAGTCCGGAGGCCTGTTTGGCGCACGAGGCCCGCCGGACACAAGCACCCCGAAAATCCACCCCGCCCGCCCGCCGTCATCCGCGCGTCATCGATCAGCCGGCTGAATGTCCGCGCACAATACAGTTCACGCGCCGGCCATATCTTCAGCCGGCAAGGTATCCCTCCGTGACGGCTTGAAGTCGTCATGTTTCTGTTAAGGACATCCACTACCGCTCGGTCCCCGAAACCGGGTGCGCGGGCGCGGACCGCCCGACATCCGCCCGTCGCCGGCGCGCCCTCCTCCCATCCGTCCCGAGGTGTCGATCGATGTCGCCCCATTCGAACAGCCACGCCGCCTCCGCCGACGCCCTCCCGGGGCGGGACCTCGACACGGATGCGGTGGCGCGGGCCTACGGGCGCTGGGCGCCGGTCTACGACATGGTGTTCGGCCGCGTTTTCGCCCGCGGGCGCAGCCTCGCGATCGAGGCGGCCGAGCGTGCCGGCGGCCGGGTGCTGGAGGTCGGGGTCGGCACCGGCATCTCGCTGCCGGCCTACCGCCGCTCCACCCGCCTGTTCGGGGTCGACATCTCGGAGCCGATGCTGGCCAAGGCCCGCGAGCGGGTCCGCGCGCTCCGGCTCCAGAACGTGGAGGGGCTGGCCGTCATGGACGCGGAGCACCTCGACTTCCCGGACGGCGCCTTCGACGTCGTGGTGGCGCAGTACGTGGTGACCGCGGTGCCGAACCCGGAGGCCGCCCTCACCGAATTCGCCCGCGTGCTGCGGCCCGGCGGCGAGATCGTGATCACGACCCGGATCGGCGCCGAGGGGGGCCTGCGCGGCGCGCTGGAAAAGACATTTTCGCCGATCGCCAACCGGCTCGGCTGGCGTACCGAGTTCTCCTTCGCCCGCTACGCGCGCTGGGCCGAGGCCAACGGCATCGCCATCGTCGAGCGCCGGCCCCTGCCGCCGCTCGGGCATTTCGGCCTGCTGCGCATGGCCAAGCCCGCCGCCTGAGCGGCGCGGCGCTCCGGCGCCCGACCTCCCATCCCGTTCCCGCCGCAGGCTCCCGCCGGACGACAGCAAAGCGCCCGTCCGCCGCCTGCCGGAGCGCCGCAATCCGAATGCGTTGGAGGAGACAGGTCCGATGAGCAGCTTTCTCGAAGCCCTGCGGGTGCAGCGCTGGGACGATCACCGCTACTACCACCACAGCCGCATCAACCAGGCGCTCCACCTCGTGAGCGCGGTGAGCTTCCTCGTCGCCTACGCGATGGCCTTCACCGACCCGGCGGTCGCCGCGCTGATCGGCTGGCTCGTCGCGATGACCAGCCGGCAGGCCGGCCACCTGTTCTTCGAGCCCAAGGGCTACGACGAGGTCAATCAGGCGACGCACGAGCACAAGGAGGAGATCAAGGTCGGCTACAACCTGCACCGCAAGGTCGTGCTGCTCGCGATCTGGGCGCTGTCGCCGCTGCCGCTCTGCGTCGACCCGACCTTCTTCGGCCTGTTCGCCGCGCCCCAGGGCCCGGGCGACATCGTCCGCCACGTCGGGATGATCTGGCTCGTGCTCGCGGTCGCCGGCCTGCTCTTCCGGACGGTGCAGCTCTTCATCGTGCGCGACGTGCAGACCGGCCTCGTCTGGGCGGCCAAGATCCTCACCGACCCCTTCCACGACATCAAGCTCTACCACAGGGCGCCGCTCTACCTGCTCCAGGGCGAGCTGATCGACCGCGGCGTCGCCCACCGGCACCATTGACGGCAGGACGGACCGACACGCCCCTCTTTGGTAAGGCGCGCGCAGCACCCCCTCTCCCGAGTGGGAGAGGGGAAGGGGTGAGGGTGCGGGAGGGAGCCCGCAAGAAGGCGAAACGCTGCCGCTACCAGCACGACGGTTGGCGAAATTCCTGAGCCGTTCCGCTCCCCTCGCCACGCTCACAGCCTCAGACGGAAGCGTCACACCCTCACGCGGGATCTTCGATCCCCTGCCCCTCTCCCACCCGGGAGAGGGGTTTTCCCGCGCCGGGTCCTTCGGCGGCGGCAGGAGCCGATGCGTTCCCCGAGTCTCCCCTCACGCCTCGCGCACGGGCGCGCTCCCGAGCCACGCCGCCTTGCGGGCGGCCGCGACCTCGCGCAGGACGCTGCGGCGGAGCTGGCGGTTCGTCGCCCCGGTCTCGTGCCACCAGCCATCCGCCTGCATGGCGCGGGCGGCGGCGACGAAGCGGTCGGCCACCGCGGCGAACTCGGCGTCGCCGTAGGCGAGGCTGAAGATCAGGCGGCCGGTGCCGATCCACGACAGGGCCAGACCCTCGGCATGCAGGTAGTATTGCAGCATCCAGTTGTAGCGCGACGGGCGCGTGTAGAGGACGGTCCAGATCGTCGAGAGGGCGGCGACGCGCACCGGCAGGTCCTCGGCGGCGAGCCGCCGGTTCAGTGCCTCGGCCCGCGCGGTCCAGCGGGCGTCGAGCCCCTCGTAGAGCGCGCGCGTCTCCGGGGCGTCGAGATGGTCGAAGAATTCGGCCATCGCCCCCATCACCAGCGGATGGGCGTTGAAGGTGCCGCGGGCGAAGCACACGTCGACCGGCCGGTTGTCGCGATAGCGCCGCATCAGGTCGGCCCGGCCGCACAGCACGCCGACCGGCAGGCCGCCGCCCACCGTCTTGCCGTAGGTCACCATGTCGGCCCGGACGCCGAAGTATTCCTGCGCCCCGCCGGGCGCGAGGCGGAAGCCCACGAACACCTCGTCGAAGATCAGCACGATGCCGCGCGCCGTGCAGACCGCGCGCAGCTCCGCGAGCCAGGCCGCGTAGGCGGCCCGGTCGAGGCCGGCCGTGCGACCGCTGTCGACCAGGGCGGAATCCGCCGGGGCGGCGGCGTTCGGGTGGAGCGCCTGGAGCGGGTTGACGAGCACGCAGGCGATGTCGCGGCGGGAGCGCAGCACCCGCAGGGTCCGCTCGGACATCTCGGCGAGCGTGAAGGTGTCGCGCGCCGGGACCGGGTTGCCGATGCCGGGCTGCACGTCGCCCCACCAGCCGTGATAGGCGCCGCAGAAGCGCACCACGCGCGGGCGCCGCGTGTGGTAGCGGGCGAGGCGCACCGCCTGCATCACGGCCTCGGTCCCCGACATGTGGAACGAGACCTCGTCGAGGCCCGAGACCGCGCGCAGGCGGGCGACGTTGCCGGCCACCACCGGGTGGGGGGCGCCCAGGACCGGCCCGAGATCGCGCACCCGCGCCGCGCCGCGCTCCAGAAAGCCCTTGTAGACGTCGGGGCCGTACAGGGTGACGCCGTAGGAGCCCGCGAGGTCGTACAGCACGTTGCCGTCGAGGTCCGTCACGGTGACGCCCGAGGAGGCCTGCAGCGCCGAGCCCGCCGAGAGCTGTTCGCGCACCATCCGGGCGAACTGGAACGGCACCCGGTAGAGGCCGGTGAACTGCAGGTCGGACAGGCCCTCGCGCATCTGCGCCGTCACCCGCCGGGTCTCGGGAAAGCGCGTGCGGTAGAGGGCGGCGAGCCGCGAAAAACCCGCTTCGCGCCGCGCCGCCACCGCGTCGGGCGCCCCGTCCGCGCGGAAGAACGCCGCCGGGTCGTACTCGTAGAACGGGATCAGCCCGGCGACGCGCCGGGACATGCGGGCGTGGCCCGCGAGCGAGCGGTGCTTGGCCCGCGAGAGCTGCAAGCGCTCGCGGAGCTTCCAGACCATGCCGGCGGCGGCCGCCGCGCCGAGGGGAGCGAGAGCGAGGGTCGACCAATGTGCATCCATGACGACGTGGCGTACCGGGGCCGTTTCACGGGATGATGACACTCCGCTCCACGCTCGCGCGCCTCGCCGCGCAGGAAGACCTGAACTTCCTGCTGACGAACCGCCTGCCGCGCCGGCTCGCCACCCGCTTCATGGGCTGGTTCAGCCCGATCGAGCAGCCGCTGGTGCGCGACGCCTCCCTGGCCCTCTGGCGCCTCTTCTGCGACGTCGATCTCAGCGACGCCAAGACCACCCGCTTCCGCAGCCTGCACGACGCCTTCATCCGCGAACTGAAGGACGGCGCCCGCCCGATCGCGGCCGATCCCGCCTTGCTCGCGAGCCCCTGCGACGCGATCGTGGGCGCGCACGGCCGGGTGGAGGGCGGCCGGGTCTTCCAGGTGAAGGGATTTCCCTACCGCCTGTCCGACCTGCTGCCGGACGCCGAGACGGCGGCGCATCACGCGGGCGGCACCTACGTCACGCTGCGGCTCACGGCCGGGATGTATCACCGCTTCCACGCGCCCCACGACTGCCGGGTCGACTCCGTCACCTACGTGGCGGGCGATACGTGGAACGTGAACCCGATCGCGCTCAAGCGCGTCGAGGCGCTCTTCTGCAAGAACGAGCGGGCGGTGTTGCGCACCACGCTCCTCGCCTCCGGCCACCGCGTCACCCTGGTCCCGGTGGCGGCGATCCTGGTGGCGAGCCTGCGCTTCCGCTTCCTCGACATCGCCCTCGACCTGCGCCTCAAGGGACCGCGCACGCTCCCCTGCGACGCGCGCCTGCGCAAGGGCGAGGAGATGGGCTGGTTCCAGCACGGCTCGACCATCATCGTGCTGGCCCCCGAGGGGTTCCGCCTCTGCGAGGGCCTGCGCGAGGGCGGGCGCATCCGCATGGGCGAGCCGCTGATGCGCCTGCCGCCGGGTGACGCGCCTTAGGGGCTCGACGCGATCCGTTTGGGCCATGCCGACGGCCTCCTTGGCAGGTCCGCCTTGAGGCACACGGTGACATGGAGCCGTGCGACGGGACCGTGTGGCGAGCCGAATGTCAGGCTTCAGGCCGCTGCGGCCCGACCTCTCCGACAGGGAAGGCAGGCATCCCCGCCGCGCGGTTGCGGATGCGCTGATCCGTGGCCGCGAACGGTCCGTCACGGTTCGGGTCCGGCGCCGGTCTCGTCCGTGGGTCGGTCGTCCGCTGGGTCGAGCCACGGGATGTAGGGACCGGGATCGCGGCATTCGATGCGGGCGATCCGTCTTATGCCGTCCTCGAGGATCGCCTTCCTGTCTCCGCTCAGCCGCTCCGCGCCGAGCGCGAGATGGCGCCGCCATCGCGGTCCACGGTCATGCGCCTCCGTCCACGCCATGCCGAGGTCGACGGTCGCGCCGGCGAGCCGCTTGGCTTCGATGATCGCGCTGCATTGAGCGATGTCCTTGGCGATCCTGGCGCGGTCATGGCTTGCCCGCAGGCAGGCGACGATGAGCTTGTGCACCGCGTAGCGCTCGGGCGCGGGCACGACCACGGGAACTCCCCCATCGTAGAGCGCGACGGAACGGATCGGTTCCTTCACGAGGAAATCGAGGAACTTGAGAACTTGCGCTCCCATGGTCCTCATGACCCGCGACGGGTAGACGGACGTCCGGGCGCGTCCGGGCGGGACGAGAAGTTCGACTTTGTAGCCAGTGCTGTTGCAGAACCCGACCGGGATCGACGACTCGGACGGATGGAACACCGGCTCGAAGGTCGGATCGATCCCTTCCAGAAGACCCGGCAAATCGATCATCTCCCGGCCAGGAGGAAGGAAGAACTCGGCGAAGTCCGCGTCCTGCGTGCGATACTCGGCCTCGTCGAGCAACACGCCCAGGGGGCCGCTGTAGGTCTGATAGGCCAAGGTGCCGACGAGAACCACGCTGTTCCAGGCATCGGCGCTGGAAAAGGCCTCCAGGATCCTGCCCTCGATCGGGGTGGGCGCCGGCAGGCCGCTGCGGCGGAGCTTCGCGATCAGCTCGCGGCGGATGCGGTAGAAGCCCTTGTCTCGCCCGAAATTCTCAACCAGACCGCGCACTTTCTCATCATCAACTGGACCAACATAGGTCAGACTGTGTTTTCCGGGCGCATCTTCCACGGCCCGCTTGTAACCTTTGTAGTAGAAATACTCCCTCCTGCCGCGTTTTTGCTTGACGAAATTGCCATTTTCAGGAAATCTACGGTCGGACTTGCCGTCAAAAGCCTTCGAGCACAGATCCGCGAAAGCGATCTGATCGAGATGGGAGAGCGTGCGCATCGGCGCGTGACCTTGCTACCAAAGCATGCGTTTTGGTAGCAAGTTGCCTGGTATTCCGCCACAGGCTTGTTACCAGAACGGCAGAGTTGGTAACAGGTGGACCGCTCTCGCAGGGCTGTGAGGGCGTTGTCGCGGGGCTCGATCATGCTGGCCACAGCGACGACGCGGCCTGATGGAACGCGCTCGGGCGATCATCATTCGGCAGAGCCGGAACTCGGGCCGAGTGCAGGCCCCTTTGGCGGTCGCCCGCGTGCCCGAGTGGCGTCGGAGGCGGAGCGTCCGGCTCCTGATGAAGGGGCCGGGTCCAGCGACCACCCTCAGCAGCCCTTCGCACGGCCGAGCGGATCGAGGTCGACCCCGACCCTCCCCGCCCGGGCTCCGGGCGGGGACGCACGCCCCATCAGGTCACCGGGGTCGCCCTCGGGCCGGGTCCGGCACCGGCGGGATCGGATTTCGGCGCCGCGGGGGTCTTCGCGGCCTTGGCGGCGCGCCGGCGCTCGGCCCGGCGGCCGAACCAGGCGCCGATGCGCTTGGGCGTGTCGGCGATCACGCACATCAGGCAGAACACCGCCGGCACGAAGATCAGCGACAGCACGGTGGAGAACAACAGGCCGCCGATCACCGCGATCGCCATCGGCGAGCGGAATTCGCCGCCCGCGCCGAGTGCGAGCGCCGAGGGCACCATGCCGGCCACCATGGCGATGGTGGTCATCACGATCGGGCGGGCGCGCTTGCGGCCCGCATCGATGATCGCCTCCTCGCGCGACAGACCGTGGCGCATCGATTCGATGGCGAATTCCACCAGCATGATCGCGTTCTTGGTCACGATGCCCATCAGCATCAGGATGCCGATCCAGACCGGGGTCGTGAGCTGCTTGCCGGTGATCAGAAGCGCCATCACGGCGCCGCCGAGCGAGAGCGGCAGCGAGAACAGGATGGTGATCGGGTGCAGGAAGGACCCGAACAGCATGACGAGCACGGCGTAGACCATCAGCAGGCCGGCCCGCATCACCTCGGCGAAGCCGTCCGAGAGTTCGGCGAGATTCTCGGCATCGCCCGACTGGCTCACCTGCACGCCCTTGGGCAGGTTCTTCATGACGGGGAGCTGGTTGATAGATTCCAGCACGTCGCCGAGGGCGGCATCGCCCACGAGGTCGGCCGCCACCGTGGCCTGCCGCTCGCGGTCGTAGCGGGCGATGTTGGCCGGCCCGTCCTGGAAGGTCAGGTCCGCCACCGCCGAGAGCGGCACGCCGCTCTTGGCGGCGGGCGTCGGGATGCGCAGCTGCTCGATGATCTGCCAATTGAGCCGGGCGCTGTCGTCGAGCTGCACCCGCACCGGGACGAGCCGGTCGCCCGCGTCGAACTTGGCGAGCGCCGGGCCGACATCGCCGATGGTCGCGACGCGGATCGTCTCGGAGAGCGTGTCGGCGGTGATGCCGAGCCGCGCCGCGAGGTCCATGCGCGGGCGGATGCGCAGTTCCGGCCGGTTCAGGGTCGCCCCCGAGATCACGTTGCCGACCGTGGGCAGGCGGCGCATCTGGTTGGCGAGTTCGTTGGCGACGCTCGCCACCTTGGCGCTGTCCTGGCCGTTGACCACGAGCGAGATCGCCCGCAGGCCGTTCTCGTCCACGAACCAGTAGCGGACGTCCGGCACCTGGCGCAGGCGTGCCTCGACCTGCTGCTCCAGCTGGCGCTGCGTCACCGTGCGGGTGGTCTTGTCGGTGTAGTTCAGGATCAGGGCGGCGCGCCGCACCTCCAGCTGGCCGGCGGCGCGCCCGCCATCCACGAAGATGCTCTTGACCTGCGGGATGTTCGACCGGAGGTCCTTCACGATCACGTCGGTGACGCGCTGAGTGTCGGAGGCCTGGCTCCCCGGCGGCAGCTCCACGAACAGGAGCGAGCGGGCGGTGTCCTGGGCCGGCAGGAAGCCCTGCGAGAGCAGCCCCATGCTGGCGATCGAGGCGGCGAAGATGCCGATGCCGAGCACGACGGTGAGCAGGTAGAAGCGGACCGACTTGGTCACCAGCCAGACATAGGCGCGCTCGACGCGGCCCGGCGGTTTTTCCTCGTGGACGTGCGCCTTCATGATGTAGGCCGCGAGCATCGGCGTCACGAGGCGCGCGGCGAGCAGCGAGAACAGCACCTGCACCGCGATGGTGATGCCGAACTGCTTGAAGAACTGGCCGGCGATGCCGCCCATGAAGCTCGCGGGCGCGAAGATCGCCACGATGGTGAGGCTGATGGCGATCACCGCCAGCCCGATCTCCTCCGAGGCGTCGATCGCCGCCTGATAGGGCGATTTCCCCATCCGGATGTGGCGCACGATGTTCTCGATCTCGACGATCGAATCGTCGACCAGGATGCCGGTGGACAGCGTGACGGCGAGGAAGCTCACGAGGTTGAGCGAGAACCCGAGCAGGTCCATCGCCCAGAAGGCCGGGAAGATCGAGAGCGGCAGCGACACCGCGACGATCACGGTGGTGCGCAGGTCGCGCAGGAACAGGAAGACCACGATGACGGCGAGCGCCGCGCCCTCGAACAGGGTCTTGATCGCCGCCTCGTAGTTGCCGAGCGTGTAATCGACCGAGGTGTCGATCAGCGTCAGCTTCACGTCCGGGTACTCGGTGTGGATCTGGTCGACCTTGGCCTGCACGGCCTTGGCCACCACCACGTCGCTCGCGCCCTTGGCGCGCTTGATGCCGATGGCGACGACGGGCTTGGCGTCGAGGCTCGCGAAGGTGCGCCGGTCCGCCACCGTGTCGGTGACGACGCCGAGGTCCTGCAGCCGGATCTGCCCGCCGCTCGAGAGCGGGATCATCAGCCCCTTCAGCTCGTCGAGGGAGCGCGCGCCCGCGAGCGCCCGGATGGCGAAGTCGCGCCCGCCGAGTTCGGTGCGCCCGCCCGCCACGTCGACGTTGATGCCGCGCAGGCGCCGGCTGACGTCGACCGCGGTGAGCCCGAACGCCTGCAGCCGGTCGGGATCGAGGGAGACCAGGATCTCGCGCTCGGAGCCGCCGATGGTCTCGACCTGCGCCACGCCGCGGATGCTCTGGAGGCGGCGCTTCACCACCGTGTCGACGAAGTAGGAGAGCTGCTCGGGCGTCTTGCCGGGCGAACTCGCCGCGTAGGTGACGATGGGCAGGCCGACCACGTCGACGCGCTGGATCAGGGGCGCCTCCGCCGAGCGCGGCAGCTCGGCCTGGATGCGGGTGATCGCGTCCTTGACGTCGTTGAGCGCCCGGTCGGTGTTGGTCTCCAGGCGGAACTGCACGGTCGTCACCGAGACGCCGTCGGTGACGAGCGAGGAGATGTGGCGCACGCCCTCGACGCCCGAGACGCCGTCCTCGATGGTCTTGGTGACCTGCGCCTCCAGCTCCGCGGGCGCCGCCCCGAACTGCGCCACCGCCACCGAGATGATCGGGATGTCGGCGGAGGGCAGCCGGGTGATCGGCAGCTTGCCGAAGCTGATCCAGCCGAGGATGAGCAGGATGAGGGAGATCAGGATCGACGGCAGCGGGCGGCGGATCGCCCAGGAGGACACGTTGAAGGACAAGGGCGCGCTCGCGTCGGTTCGGGGTCAGGAGGCCGCCGGCCTCAATAGGCCGTGCCCGCGTTGGCGACGACGGTGTCGCCCTCCGCGATGCCGCTGCGGATCTCGACGTCGTCCTCCGAGGAGGAGCCCACCACGACGCGCCGGACGCTGATGCGCCCGTTGCGCACCACCTGCACGCTGGTGGTGTCGCTCCGGCGCAGGATCGCCGAGCGCGGCACGGCGACGCCGCAGCTGCGCGCCGTGTCGACGAGGGCGCGCGCGAACATGCCGGGCCGCAGGTCGGGATGGGCGGAGACCGAGAGCATGGCCCGGCCGAACTGGGTGGCCGGGTCGACGTCGGTGGCCGGCACCCGCACCTCGCCCGGCAGTTCGAGGTCGTTGCCGACGAGGATGCGCGACTCGGCGCCCGCGCGGATCTTGGCGATGTACAGGCTGGGCACCTGCACCATCAGGTCGAGGTCGCGGTCGAGGCTGAGCTGCAGCAGGGGCTCCATCTGCACGCTGGTGAGCCCCCCGATCCGGGCGGTGCTGCGGTTGACGGTGCCGGCGGCGGGCGCCTTGAGGGTGAGGCTGGCCGGCAGGGCCGAAGGCTGCGCCCGCGCCGCGGCGGCCGCGGCGGCCGGATCGTCCGCCCCGATGCGCACGAGGCGCACGAGATCCTGCCCGGCCGTGACCGCGTCGCCCTCCTGCACGAGGACGTCCGAGATCCGGTAGCCGTCGACGTTGAGGCTGACGAAGGCTTGGCGGCGCGGCATCAGGTAGCCGGTCACCCGCACGTTGTCGGAGAAGCAGGCGCGGCGCGCCCGCACCGTCTCGGTGCCCCCCTCGCCCTGCGCCGCCGCGGGAGCGGCGAGGCCGCAGGCGAGGAGAAAGGCGCCCGCGGCGCGCAGGGCGGCGGCCGGGAGCCGGTCGCGGTCAGGACGCATGCATCTCTCTCCGGCGGGAGCCGGACCAGTTCGGAAACATCGGCGGATGCCCGAGCGGGCATCCGCCCCGGGAGGCGCGGCTCACGAAACCGGGCCGCGACGGCGGATCAGTAGCGCGAGGCGGACTTCACCCCGGACATGTTGATCGTCGTCACCCGGCGGTTCGTCGAGGCGGTCGGGTTGGCCGAGTCCTTGAGCTGGGTCTTGCCGTAGCCGACGCTGACGAGGTTCGCGGCCGGGACGCCGTAATTCTGGACGATGTAGTCCTTGACCGCCTCGGCCCGGCGCTCGGAGAGCGTCTGGTTGGTCTGGTCGCCGCCCTTGCCGTCGGTGTGGCCGACGATCAGGAAGGTGTTGCCCTTCAGCTCGGGCCGCGCCAGGGCCGCGCCGAGGCTCTTGACCATCGGCAGGGCCTTCCCGCCGATCTTGGCGGAGTTGTAGTCGAAGGGGATCTCCAGATCGATGCTCGGCTTGTCGGCGGAGGCCGCCGCGAGCTTGGTCCGCTCGCTCGACGTCAGCGAGGTGCGGTTGCGCAGGCTGTCGAGGAAGCCGCGGTCCTCGTTGACGCTGCTGTCGCCGCGCACGGAGGTGGAGAGGCTGCGGGTCTGGCCCATCGTGGGCGGCGCGAGCGCCTTGACGATGTCGGCCTCGCTCACGGCGCTCTGCGCCTGGGCGCCCGCGACCGAGGCGAGCAGGAAGAATCCGGTCAGCACCGCCGCCCGCATCGTGCGCGGCCGAGCGATATCATGCGATTTGGTCATCACGACGCTCCTGATCAAAGTCTTGTCCACGTCCAGACGCTCATCGACGTTTCTTGGATTGCCGCCAATCTCGACTTTCGTCGGCATCCACTTTATTCCCACGTCGAGCCGGCGCGTGTGCGCTAGCTCACCGGAGTCCGTATTGGGCGAACTCTTTCTCGAGGCCGGGATCCATCCGGAGGGCGTCGTTGATGTCACTCCGCCCCTCTTCGGCTTCACCGGTCCGCACCCGCGCCAGCCCGCGGCCGTACAATGACGATGCCTGCCTTCCATTTCCCTTCAGGGCGGCATCGTAGTCTCGGATCGCGAGCCCGGGAAGTCCTATCTTCAGGTTGACGAGGCCACGACTGTCCAGAGCATCAGGAAAATTTGGCTTCAGCTTCAAAGCCTCGTTGCAGTCGCGCAACGCACGGTCGAGTTCGTCCATCATGGCCCGCACCCAGCAGCGGTTGTTGAGGGCCTCGACGTCCTGCGGGTTGAGCCGGATCACCTCGTCGAAATCGGCCACCGCGAGGCTGTACTCGCGATGGATCGCGTAGAGCTGCCCGCGACGGTAGAGCGCCGACCCGTCGGTGGGATTGCGCTCCAGCACGCGGTTCAGCTCCGCCTTCAGGCGCTCGTCCTCGCGCGTGTAGGGCACCACCTGCACGGCGATCTTCGGGGCGGGCTTAGGTGCCGGATCGAGCTTTTCGATCTCGGCACGCGCCCGCTCCGCCCAGGCTCCGGTCGGGAACTTGGCGAGGAAGCGCTCGTAGGCGGCCTTGGTGCCCGTGCGCCTGGCGGACCCGAACTCGGCGGCCGGGTCGGGGGCGGGCTCCGGGGGACGCGCCGCATCCGGCCGCGGCGGCGCCGGGATGTCGATGACGCGGGGCGGCTGCTTCTCGCGATCGGGCAGGGCCGCCACGGGCTTTTCGGCCGGCCGCTCGGCGGGCGCCGGGGCGGGCCGCTCGGGTGCGGCGGCGACCGGACGCGGATCGGTCCAGGCGCCGGGCGCGCTGTCCTTCAGCGACGAGTAGACCCAGGGCACCTGGGTGTTCTGGGTGGCGTTCGACACCGCGGTGCGCACCCGGTCGAAGACCGGGCGGGAGACCGCGTCGGCCCCGGCGATCTGGCGCGAGAGCTCTTCGGCAAAGACGCTCTTGGCGGTCGTGACCTGCCGCAGCATCAGCCCGGGCTGGGCCGAGTAGAACACCACGGTGTTGGGCGGCGGCTCCCCCGCCGGCGCGAGGCCGGTCGAGAAGCTGCGGAAGCGCCGCTCGAACGGATTGCGGTTGGCCGCGTCGAGCACCACGTACTTCAGATCCGCGCCGCGCTTCTGCAACTCGCTCAGCACGCCGTCGACGCTGACGCCGTCTCGCCGCAGATCCGCCTCCGACCAGATCTGCGCATCGACGGGAACCAAGTAATTCTGCTTGTTGGACTGAATGCCGTAGCCGCTGAAATAGAACAGCACTACAGTTCCGGCCTTCACCTTCTCGTAGAGTCGGTTGATCGCCTCTTGCAGCGTCCGCTTGGTCGTGTTCTCATGAACATCGACCGCGAACCCTTTCTGCTGCAGAGCAGCCGCGAGAGCGCGGGCGTCCTGGACCGGCGTCGTCAGCGGCGCATCACTGTCGGGATACTGTGCATTCCCGATCAAGAGAGCGATTCGATCGCCCTGTCTGCTTTGCGCGATGGCAGGTTGAAGCGTCTGGCACACGCTGATCGCGAGCAGAATGCCGACAACCCACAACGCACGCATGACGTCCTCAAAGAAATGCTCAGCAGCCGCAACTCAGCGCCGGAAGCTTATGGCCTCCGCCCGGCGCTGACAAGTTTAACGGACGCGGCCGGACAGTCCGACCACACCAGATCTCGACATCCTCCCCCGCCTGAATTGCGCAGGCCGGGCTCCGGGGCGGCCGGGAGCATCGCCCCCTTGCCCCCGGTCCGGTCTTCCTTAAGGCCCGCCCGGCGGCGTGGCCGTGCGGACGCACACCCGCGCCGTCGCGCCGGGACGGGACCAGCGGAACGGGGACAGTGGCGCGCGGCACACGTCGGCACACTTGCCGAACGCGGCGGCCTCGGTCAGGGTTGAGGCGGCCTGACGGTCCCGGTCGGGTCCAGCGGATGCCCGACGCTCCGCCGCTGCGAGAACGGTGGGACCATGAAGAAAGACCCCTACGGATCCGGGCTGCGGCGCGCGGAGGCCGCGCTCGACCTGGGTTCGGCCTGCCATGCCGGCCGCGTGCGCGCCCTCAACGAGGATCGCTTCCTGCTCGCGCCGCAGAGCGGCATCTTCGCGGTGGCGGACGGCATGGGCGGCCACGAGGCGGGCGAGGTCGCGAGCTCGGCGGTGGTCGAGGCCCTGGCGGCCGTGACCCCGGCCGTCTCGGCGAGCGACCTTCTCGACCAGCTCAAGGCCCGTCTGGCCGATGCCAACTCCGACATCCGCAAGGTCGGACGGGCGCGTGGGGCGATCGTCGGCACGACGGTGGCGATCCTGCTCGTCTACGAGCCGCACTTCGTCTGCTTGTGGTCGGGCGACAGCCGCGTCTACCGGGTGCGGGCGGGGGCGATCACGCAGCTGTCGCGCGACCACACCGAGATCCAGTCCCTGGTCGAGCGCGGCGTGATCACCCCGCAGGAGGCCCGGACCTGGCCGCGCCGCAACGTCATCACCCGGGCGATCGGCGTTCAGGCGGAACCGGAGATCGACATCGACCACGGCCTGCTCGAAGCCGGCGACCTGTTCATCCTGTGCTCGGACGGGCTCACGCAGCACGTGGCGGACGGCGAGATCCTGGCCGCGGCGGCCGGGCCGCAGGCCGCGTCGGGGGCGCAGGCCGTGTGCGACGCGCTCCTCCAGCTCACCCTCGACCGGGGGGCCACCGACAACGTCACGGTCGTGGCGGTGCGCTACCTGGGGCCGAGCAAGGCGGCGGCGCCCGCGCGGCCGCCCGATGCTCCGGAAGGCCCGCGCGCATGAGCGAGGAGACGGTCTTCATCCCGCCTCAGGCCCGCCGCCCCTTCATCGAACCCGGGACGCGGCTCAACGACATCTACGTGATCCGCGACCTGATCGCCTCGGGCGGGATGGGCGAAGTGTACAAGGGGGAGGCGCTGGCCACCGGCGACGCGGTGGCGATCAAGGTCGTCAAGCCGGACCTCGCCCGCAACACCTCGGCGCTCGCGCTGTTTCGGCGTGAGGCGTCGGCGCTGCACAACCTCTACCACGAGGCGATCGTCCGCTACTTCGTCTTCTCGGTCGACCCGAAACTCGGACTCCCCTACCTGGCGATGGAGTTCGTGGACGGCGTGTCGCTCTCCGAGCGCCTGGAGCAGGGGCCGCTCGACGGGCCGACCCTGTGCCTGCTGCTGCGCCGCCTCGCCGCCGGCCTCCAGGCGGCGCACGACCTCGGGATCATCCACCGGGACGTGTCGCCCGACAACGTCATCCTGCCCGGCGGCAACGTCGCGCGGGCCAAGCTCATCGATTTCGGCATCGCCCGGGCGCCGAGCACCGACGGCACCGTCATCGGCGGCGGCTTCGCGGGCAAGTACTCCTACGTCTCGCCCGAGCAGCTCGGCCTGTTCGGCGGCGACGTGACGCCGAAATCCGACCTCTACAGCCTGGGCCTGCTGCTCGCGCACGCGGCGCGCGGCCGGCCCCTCGACATGGGCAGCAACCACGTCGACGTGGTCGAGAAGCGGCGGCGCGTGCCGGACCTGTCGGGAATCGACGAGCGGATCCGGCCGATCCTGCAGGCGATGCTGCAGCCGAACCCGAAGGACCGGCCCGCCGACATGGCGACGGTCGCGGCCCTGGCGGCGGTCGAACCGAAGGCCCCGCGCCGCCTGCCGACGGCGGCGCTGCTCGCGGCGGGCGGCGGAGGGCTCGCGGTCGCGACCCTGGCGGCCGCTGTCTACCTCGCCCTGCCGGCGCGTCGGTCCGATCCGCCGGCCCCGGCGCCGACCACCAGCGTCACGCCCGCTCCGCCCGTGTCGAACCCACCCCTCTCGGCCCCCTCCCCTCCTGGCACGTCGTCCGAACCGGTGCGGACGGAGCCGCCCCAACAGCCGCCCTTCGGCAAGCCGCCGATCGTCTCGCTGCCCGATCCCGGCGACGAGCCGGACGAGCCGCCGCGCACCCGGCAGGATCAGCCCACCGTCACGGTGAGCGCCGAGGAGGTCGAGAGCTTCATGCGGCGCTACGACGGCGGCGACTGCTTCTTCATCACGCCCGTCTCGACGCAGCCGCCGGACATCCTCGTGGACGCCTTCGGGCGCGCGACGCAGCCGTTCCACGCCTTCGACAAGGCTTTCCAGAACGCCCTCGGGGTCGAGCCGCACATCAGCCTGCGCCAGGTCACCGACGCGCAGTGCCCGGTGGTCAACTTCCTGGCCCGCCACTACCCGCAGCGCGACGCGCGGGCGGCCAGCATCGCCATCGTCTCCGACCTCCTGCACAACGGCCAGGACCTCGTCGGCACGGTGGAGACGCGCGGGGACCGCAACGTCGACCTGCTGCTGATCGGGGATGACGGACGGGTGACCAATCTCGGGCGCCACGCCCGGCGCAACGGCGACACGCTGCGCTTCACGATGCGGGTCGAGGGATCGGGCGCGCCGCGCCCCCAGGTCGTCCTGGCGGTGACGAGCCAGAAGCCGCTCGCCAGCCTGCGGTCCGGGATCAACGCCCGGGCCGACCAGCTGCTGCGCCAGATCGGCGACGAACTCGACCGCGACCCCCGTCCGGCGGGAATCGCGGTCACCTACTTCAAGCTCGGGGGATGAGGATCAGGGCATCCGCTGGAGCAGACGGATGCCCTCGATGTCGAAGCGCGTGAAGGCGCGCGGCTCGACCACCGGCTCCCAGCCGCGCCACGCGGCGGGCCCGCGCCAGCCGGCCTCCACGTAGGCGACGCGCGGCGCGCGCACCTCGCGCGGCCCGATCTCGCACCCGTACGGCCCCCAGACGTGGCAGGGCGCCGCCTGCGCGGACGTCGCCGCCAGGGGCGCCGCGAGGACGAGGGCCGACAGAAGCGTGGCAGCGCGCAAGGTCATGATGGGCTCCGGAAGAGAAAGGATCGGGCGTGATCCGGCGATGATTGTGCGTGCGGAGTTGAGATGGTGTGTCTCGCCGGCGAATGCAAGCTTCACCGCTCACGATATGTCCGCACGACGCGGAGCAAGACTGTGCGCCGGCGCACCCCGCCGACCGGCGCCCGCCCCAGCCTCAGCGCATCCGCTCCAGGCGGCGCAGGCCCTCGATGGAGACGCGGCCGAAGCGGCGCGGCGGCGCCTCCCGGCGGAGTGTCGGTCCGCGCTGGCGCGCCAGGGAGGAGGCGGACGGGCCACGGCTGCGCAGGCGGGCCTCGGCGCCGTCGGGCGCCGCGCCGGCCGGCACGGCGCCGGCGATCAGGAGGCAGAGGGGGAGCGCGTAGCGGAGCATCCTGGTTCTCCGGGGCGGTGACGGACCCCGCTGATGCCCGTCCGCGCCTGAACGCCGGATGAGAAAAAGGCCCGGCTGCGAGGCCGGGCCTTCCTGGATCGTGCGGTGCGAAAAGGTCAGAACGAGTTGAACTGGTAGCGCAGACCGGCGCGACCGCCGCCCGCCACGAGGTCCTCGCCCACCCGGACGTCGCCCCGGATGAAGCCCGACAGGCCGGTCTTCAGGTTGAAGAAGTTGAGCGACGCCTGGACCTCGCCGCGCACCTTGCCCTGGTCGCGCAGGCCGGACACGCTGGCGATGCCGCCCGTGAAGGCGCCGCTCAGGCCCGATTCGTGCAGCACGCTGTAGACGTAGCCGGTGATGCTCGGCTCGATGCGGATGTTGTCCACCACGGTCTCGGTGCCCACCCGCGCGCCGATGCGGCCGCGCAGAGCGTCGCCGTCCAGCAGCGGGATGCCGGTGGCGGTGAACCGGGCCTGCTGATCGAAGTGGGTCGAGATGTATTCGAGGCCGGCGGTGGGCTCGACGTAGAGGTTGTTGTCGAGCTGGACCCGGTAGCCGACGTTGGTGGTGAAGTTGTAGTTCTGGAGGCCGGTCGACTGGCGCAGCAGCGGCCCGACGATGTCGAGGCCGAGCAGGTCGACCTTGAACAGGGCATCCACGAACCACGGCCCGTTCAGGTAGGTGCCGTACACGCCCACCGTGCCGCCGTCGTAATCCTGCTGGCCCGCGCCGCGGTTGAGCCGCACCGAGGAGGCCGTGTAGCCGGCCATGACACCGAGGATCAGGCCGTCATCGGGCTTGGTCAGCCCGCTGATCACCACGTCGGCACCGCCGAGGAAGCCCGCGGTGGTCTGGTTGTAGCCGAGGTCGCGGAAGAAGTTGTTGCCCGCGAAGGTGAAGCTGGTCGAGCCGGTGCGCCGCTCAAGGTCGCCGAAGCCGCGCGCCCAGATGGCCGGACGGGACTTGGTCTCGACCGGCGGCGGAGCGAGCTTCGGCGCGATCGGATCCTTGCTGACCAGCGCCGAGTACTGGGACAGACCGTTGTACTGGAGGGCCTGCGGGATCGACGTCTGGCCGGTCTGGAGCGCCGAGCGCACCTCGGTGACGCGGTCGAGCACGGCGGTGCCGCCCTGGGTCGAGATGCTGCGCGCCGCGATGACGGCGGTGGCGCCCGACAGGCCGATGGCGTTCGGCACCGCCCCGACGGCGATCGTGCTGCCGCCCCCGGCGAGATCCGAGCGGACGAGCACCGCTTCGAGCGCGCCGAAATTCTGGGTTCCGGCGAGCGTGAAGGCGTTGGCGTTGAGCGTGGTGCCGGTCTGGACGACCACCGGCGAGATGGTGAAGGGCGTGCCCGGCGTGAGGTTGTTCACGAGGACGCCGGTGCTGCCGCTCGCCGCGCCGGTGATGACGAGGCGGTCGGCGGCGCCGGTCTGGCTCGACGTGTTGACGAGCAGCGTGCCGTTGCGGCCGACATAGTCGCCGTTGACGGTGAGCTGGCCGCCCGCGGTCGGGGTGCGCAGGTCGATCGTGCCCGCGTTGGTGAAGCGGGACAGGTTCGAGAACGCGGCCGTCTGGCTGCCGAGGGCGACGACGCCCGTGTTGTCGAGCGTCCCGCCGCCGAAGGTGCTGGTGAGGGCCGCCGCGAAGCGGCCCGAGTTGGTGAAGGTCGAGCCGGTGCTGAGCGCGACGCCGCCCGTGATGGTGCCGCTGTTGTCGAGCCGGGTCGCCAGCGCGCTCTGCGTCGTGTTGATGGCGATGCCGGAGGTGCCGGTGATCGAGCCCGCGTTGCCGATGGCGAAGGTCGCGGCCGAGGCGCCGGAGGCCGGCCCGGCGGCCGCCGCATCGATGCCCAGCGCGGCGATGATGCTGCCGGTATTGGCGAGCTTCAGGCTCCCGTTGAGGGTCCGGGCGAACACGCCGACGCGGTCCGCCGCGATGGCGCCGGTGTTGAGGATGCTCAGGTTCGTGGCGCCGGCCGCCTCGCTGCGGGGCGCCGCGACGGCCGCGATCCCGGCGGCCTGCGCGGTGATCGTGCCGCCGTTGGTCACCGAGGTGTTGCCGCCGAGCGCCGCGATGCCGATGCCCGGGAAGGGCTGCGTGGCGCCGTCGGACAGGATCGTGCCGCCGAACCGGCTGAATTCCTGGCCGATGTTGGTGACGCCCGGCAGCTGCCCGCGGACCTGGCTCGGGATGGCGGGGATGCCGGCGCCGTAGGTCAGGTTGCCGGTATTGACCACCGAGACGGCATCCGTCCCGTAGGCGGCGAGGCCCGCCTCGCGGAACGCGACGGTGCCCGTATTGGTCACGGCCGTGGTGTTGGAGAGCGTCGCGACGCCGATCGCGCCCGTGATCGTGCCCGCATTCGTGATGGCGGTGCTGCCGGCGTAGACGCCGACGATGCCCACCGGCGCCGTGATGGTGCCGCCGTTCGTCACCGTGAGCGCGCCGAGGCCGTTGCGGGCCAGGACGCCCACCGTGCCGGCGGTGATCCGCCCTTGGGTGTTCACGGTCGCCGGGCCGGCGTAGCCCCCGCCGTCGATCTCGATGCCCGCGCCGGCCGGCGCGTTGAGGGTCGCGCTCGCGTTGACGTTGACCGTCACGCCCGCGGTCGCGCTGGTGGGCATCACCATCACGGCGCTGCCGGTCGCGGCGGCGTTGATGGTCGTGTTGTCGAGGACGTTGAGCGTGAAGGTGTTGAGCGGCGTGTAGAAGATGCCACCGTCGTAGACCCGGTTCGGTCCGCAATTGGCCACCGTGGTGGTGGAGGCGTTGTCGCCCGCGCCGCAGCTGCGGGCGAACACCACCGCGCCGCCGCGGACCGGGAACAGGAACTGGCCCGGCACCGTGCCGTTGCCGCCGGTGGCCAGCGCGTTCGGGCCGCCGTCCAGCAGGGCGCCGTTGACGAGCGAGCCGGGGAGTTCGAGGTAGGTGCCGGCCGCGCCCGTGCCGGCCGAGTAGCCGGCCGAGGCCGAGGTGCCGCCCAGCCCGTTGGTGCCCCCGCTCGCGTCGCCGGTCTCGAACTGGATGCGGTTGTAGTTGAAGTAGATGTCGAAGTTGCCGGCGCCGGTGTCCTGGCGCGCCGCTAGGATGACCTGGAACGTGTTGGTCTTGTCGACCTTGTTGGAGAAGTAGCCCACGTTCGGCCACGTCACGCCGAAGGCGGTCTGGCCGTTGTAGGTGCCGGTGCCGTACGAGGTGACGCCGCTCGCCGGGTTGCGGGTGTCCACGTCCGCGAAGAACGGCGCGATGATCGCCGGGCCGACATAGCCGGCGCCGAGACCGACCGGCGTGAACTGGCTGAGCGGCTGGCCGAACGTCACGTTGCCGTTGTTGTTGACGAAGACCTGATTGTAGGTCGTGCCGAAGAAGTTGGCCGCGAAGGGCAGCGCCACCGCGCCGGAGGAGCTGTCGTCGTTGCGGGCGAGCTGGGTGGCGTCGAAGCCGGGCGCCACCGCCTGGGCCGCCGCCTCGCCCGCCGACACGAGCGCCCCCGCCACGGTCAGCCCGGCGCAGGAGACGCCCACGAGGAGGGCCCCACGGATCCGCTCCAGACCCTGGGCACGGACCGGCTCGCGCCCCGTCCCCGACACCATGCCATCCTGCACCATAACCCGCCCCGCACCCCCTGAACTTGGCCGTATCCTGACCACATCCGCGGCCGCGGGGACAACCGCTTTTCTGATCCGCGGCGCGATTGGCAGTCGAAGTTGCTCGCGCGCAACGCGCCGGCCGGCAGCCCGGCAATGCCGATCGAAACGGAGAACAGATCACTCTGCACGATTCGCAGGCAGATTCTTAATCTTGTCATGAGGCCGAACCGCGCAGACTAGTGACCCGCGTGGACTGTCCTGGCGCCTGCTTGATGACCCGGCATGCAACCTGAGGGTTAGTGCCCGCCGAGTCCCCGACCCGCGTGGCCGCGCAAAAGAAGCGGGGCCCCGTCGCATTTGGGCTTTCGCCCCGGCGCAAGCTTGCATAGACGATGCGGCTGACGTCATCCTGCCGTTCGGCCCGCTGAGGATCATTCCTCAAGATGAGCATCAACGAACCCTGCACGATCGGTGTTCTCTTCTGCGATGTCGCCGGGAGCACGCGCCTTTACCGCGACCTGGGGGACGACGCCGCGCTGCGCGTGGTCGACCGCTGCCTCGGCGTCGCGGGCGACGTCGTCCAGAGCAAGGGCGGCCGGCTGGTCAAGACCATCGGCGACGAGTTCATGGCGGTGTTCGAGGATGTCTGCGCCATGTGCGATGCCGCCGTGGCGGTGCAGCGCCGCTTCGAGGACGAGGGCGTCGGCCATGTCGGCGAGCATCGCCTCCAGCTGCGGATCGGCTTCCACCATGGGCCGGTGGTGCGGGCGAACGACGATTACTTCGGCACCACCGTGAACATGGCCGCCCGCATGGTGGCGCTCGCCAAGGGCGGGCAGATCATCACCACGGGCGAACTCGCCGACGGGCTGCCGCCGCTCCAGCGCGCGGCGACCCGCGCGCTGGTCGGCGTCTACGTCAAGGGCGCGGGCGACGACGTGCGGGTGGCGGAGGTGCTCTGGCACGTGGCCGCCAACCAGACGACGGTGTTCTCCCTCCTGCCGACGGCCGAGCCGCGCTCCACCGGCGGCAGCGGGCTGCGGCTCACCTATCGGGACCAGCGCTGGCTGTTCGACGAGAGCCGCCAGGCGGTGACGCTGGGCCGTGATGCGGCGAGCGACATCGTGGTCGACAACGACTACGTCTCGCGCCGCCACGCCACCATCGAGCGGCGCGGCGACAAGTGGGTGCTGATCGACCACAGCACGAACGGCACCTACGTGACGCTGTTCGGCGCCGAGGAGTTCTGCATGCGCCGCGAGGAGCTGGTGCTGCGCGACGTCGGCACCCTCGGCATCGGCCGCTCGATCGGCCTCGATCGGGCGAACGGCCTCGACTTCGCGCTCACCATCGGCCGGGCGGAGTGAGGCCGGGAGGCGCCGGCAGCACCCCCGATGCGGTTCCCGATCGGCCTGCCGCATGGACGGCCTGATCCCGCCGCGCGCCGAGGCATCGTGCCGCTGCAGCGAGGCTCCTGGACATGACGACGGCGCCGGACGGGTGTCCGGCGCCGCAGGTCTTCCGTCCGGTCTCTCCCGATCAGGGCATCCGGCTCATCATCCGTGAGGCGCCGATCTCGGCCGGAGTGTAGCTCGGGGCCGCGGCGGCCCGCGCCGGGGCCGGGGCGGCGCGCGGGGCGCGGGCGAGGGCCGGAACCGGCGTGCGGGCGCGGATCGGCTCGACCACCTTCACCTTCGGCTTGACCGGGCGCTCGACCTCGACGGGACGGGCCGCCTGCTTCACCGGACGCGGGGCCTCCTTGACGGTCGCCCGGGCGGGCTTGTGCTCCGGCTCGGGCAGCGCGGCGGCCTTCGGACGCTTGGTCTCCTTGGCCTCCTCGGCGACCGGCTTCTTGGTGGTCTCGGCCGGCAGGGTCGCCTGGATCGGACGGCGCTGCGGGCGGCACTCGTCGCCGTCCAGGCTCATGCCGGGCGGGCAGGTGATCCGCACGCAGATCTCGCCGCGCGGCTCGGTGCCGGTCGGGCAGCTGATCGGGCAGATGCGGCCGCTATAGGAGTTGAGCGTCTCCAGCACGCCCTGGTCGGGCATGGTCGAGACGATCCGCACCGCGCGGGTCTTCGAGGTGTCGGCACGCGTCGGATCGGTGCTCTGCGAGAAGCGGTAGAACCGCTCCAGCGCGTCCATCGACTGGCGGCCCCAGGCCGTCTCGGGCGGCTCGGTGTAGCAGCCGAGATCCGCCAGACGCTGCTGCACCGAGCGGACCACCGCGTCGTCGGCGGTCGCCGGAGAGGTCTCCTTGGCGGCCGGATTCTCCTCGCGGATCGACAGGGCGGCGTAGGCGGTCTGCGGCACCTCGGCCGGCTTGGCGGCCTCGACGATGCGGGCGAGGTCGGCCTGTCCGGCCGCGGCGGCGGGCGCCGCCAGGACCGCGACGGCCTCGCGCTTGGCCTGCTCCTCGCGGCGCTTGGCCTCGTCGGCGATGATCTGCGCCCGGGCGGCGGCGATGCGGGCCTGCTCGGCGTCGCGGCCGGCCTGCTCCTGGCGGACCTGCTCCTGCCGGGTCTGTTCCTGCCGCGCCTGCTCCTCCCGGGCCTTGCGGGCGAGTTCGGCGAGCCGGTCCTCCTCCTGGCGCCGGGCCTTCTGAATCTCCTGCTGGGCGGCCTGCTGGCCTTCCGCCGGCCGCGCCAGGGCGAGGCGGTCGGGCTGCGCGCGCGGTCCGTCGCGCTCGCCGTCGGCCTGCGCCACGAAGCCGGCCCGGGCCTGCCCCTCGATCATCCGGATGCGGCCCAGCGCGTCCTCGACCAGGAAGCTGCGGGGATACTTTTCGACGAAGCGGCGCAGTTCGGCGAGCTGGGTGGTGCCGCGCAGCCGCCCCCAGGCCTGCATGTCGGTCTCGTCGCGGTTGATGAAGACCTCGCCCGGATAGGAGCGGGTGACCTCCGGCAGCTGGCGCCCCTCGGTGACGCCGGCCACCGCCTTGGCGACGTGCTGGAAGACCTGCCCGATCTCGAGGCCGGGCTCCTGCATCGCCTTGAGCAGGGCCTCGGCGTAGAAGCTGTTGCGGCCGCTGCCGTCGAAGGCGACGTGGTTGGCCTGCGTCGCGTAGGCCATGATCAGGCCCTTGCGGCCGACCACGCTCGCGAGACCGGGGCCGCCGTAGCTCTCGCGCTTGCCGGCATCCTTCAGCGGCAGGTCGCGGCAGGCGTCCAGGATCAGGATGCGCGCGCCCTTGGCGTTGTCGAGGGCGCCGATGACGCTCTCGACCGCGATCGTCTCGAACGGCACGTCGAAGCCGTCGCGCAGGAGCGCGTCGGTCGGCACGAGGTAGTTCTGGCTCTGGTACTGCAGGCCGTGGCCGGCGTAGTAGACGAGCGCCGTCTCCGCATCGAGCGAGAGGCGAGAGAACTGGGCCAGCTTGCGGTCCATGTCCCGGCGGGAGAGGTCGCGGCCGTCGAGCACCTCGAAGCCGACCCGCCGCAGCACGGTCGCGATGTCCTCCGCGTCGTTGCCGGGATTGCTCAGCCGGCCGAAATGGTCATAGGCGGCATTGCCGATGACGAGGGCGACGCGCTTGTCCGCCGGGGCCGAGACGGCCGCGGTCGCCCAGAGGGCGAGGAGGAGCGTGAGCAGGTTTTGCAGCGACCGTTTCATGCTCCGAACTTACACGCCGGGTCCCCGGCCGAGCAAGTGCTCGGACGCACATCCGCCGGCCCCTCGACCTGTTTTTCAATTGCCGACATTTCGACAGACCTGTGCGCCAGAGATGAGGCCAAGTGGTTGAGCTGCCTGATTCGAAGTCGAGCCGCGCGGGCGTCTCTGCGTCGCCGGGCGCGCACGATCCGACCGTGCACGACGCGGCGGGGCGTGCCCTGACGGCCACGCCCCGTCCGCGCCGGATTCCGGCCCGTCGTCGACAAGACAAGCCGGCTCCGGGCCGGCCGATTGATTCCGCTGCGACTTTGCGGTCTTGTCCGTCGTGGCGGCGGACGTTCGCGAGGACCGGATGAAGCTGCGCGTTCTCTTCCTTCTGCTTCTGGCCGGAAGCGTGGTCGTCGCCGGTGCGGCGGTCGCGACGAGTTCGGCCCGGATCGCGCGCGCCGTCGAGGAGCGGCTGGAGGCCGAGACCGGCCGCCCCTGGACGGTGGCGGGCGGGGCGAGCCTCACCCTCTGGCCCCATTTCGCGATCGTGGTGCGCGACGTCGGCACCCGCACCGCCTTCGCGGACGGGAGCGAGGCGCGTCTCGACATCGCCGCGCTGCGGGCGACCGGGGCACCCCTCGATCTTCTAGCCGGACGCGGCGTGCGGGAGGTCGAGGTGGAACGGCCGAGCCTGCGCTGGCCGGCCGAGTGGTGGCGCGCCGGCGGCCCGCCCGCTCCGGCGCAGGACACCGCCCGTCCCCCCGCGGGCCCGCGCCCGGACCTGATCCGGGTCACGGACGGCTCCCTGGCCCTGGTCGAGGGCGCGAAGGTCGTCGCCTCGGTGGAGGGCGTGACCGCCGAGGCCCGCGCGGCGGCGAGCGGCTACGCCGTGAAGGCGCGCGGCCGGCCCGGCGGCGCGACCTGCGAGATCGCGGCGGCGGCCGGCGAGGCGGGCATGGTCCCGCTCGACTTCACCTGCCGGTTGCCGCAGGTCGCCGCGCCGCTGACCGGGCGGGCGGATGCGGGCGTGCACGGCCTCGAACTCACGCTCTCGCGCCTCACCGGCAGCCTCGGGGCGACGCGCTTCGCCGGGGCGGCCCTCGTCGACCTCACCGCCAAACCCTTCGTGCGGCTGGATCTCGGCTTCGAGCAGCTCGATCTGCCGCCCCTGCGGACGGAGGCGGGCGCGGCCGACCTCGCGCTGCTGCGCAGCTTCGACGGGCGGGCCAAGCTCAGGGCCGGCACGCTGCGGGCCGCGGGCCTCTCGGCCAGCGACGTCGTGGTCGAGGCCAAGCTCACCGGCGGCACGATCGAGGCGAATCTCGCGCCGACCGCCCTGCACGGCGGCCAGATCCGCGCCACCCTCACCTCGGTGCTGGCGGCTCCCGGGGCGGTGCCCTCCCGCCACGCCCTGCGGCTCGACCTCACCCAGGTGCGCAGCCTGCCGCTGCTCACCGCCTCGGCCGGCTTCGGGCTTCTCGACGGCACCGCGGGGGTGAGCCTCGACCTCACGGCCGCGGGGGCGACGACGGCCGAGATCACGCGCTCGCTGTCGGGCGAGGCCGCGGTCACCCTCGAGAACGGGCGCCTCAACGGGATCGATATCCCGGGGGTGGTGCAGTCGATCGCCACGCAGCTCTCCGCGGACCCGCGCCTGCGCGCCTCCGACGCCACCGCCTTCGACCGCATCACGGCGCGCCTGCGCATCGCCGACGGCCAGGCGACCACGCAGGACATCGCGCTCGCCGGCCCCCTGGTGACGGCGCGCGGCGCCGGCAGCATCGACCTCGCCTCGCGCACGCTCGCCCTGCGGATCGAGCCGAAGCTGACGCGCAGCGCCGCCCGCGCGCTGCCGAAACTCCTCGACATCAGCCTCCCGGTCCTGATCACCGGCAGCTGGGAGGCGCCGCAGGTGAGCGTCGATCTCGGCAGCGTGCTGAGCGGCCAGAACCTGTCGGGCCTCGGCGCCCTCGGATCGAGCCTGATGGAGGGGGGCGATGCGAGCCCGCTCGGGGGCATGCTCGACCAGATCTTCCCCGGCGCCGGGCGCCCGCGCGCGCCCGGGCCGGGCCGTCCGGGGCCGCGCCGGAATGCCGCTCCGCCGTGAGACGCACCACGCTGACTCTGCGACAGGAACATGATGTATGCATGACGCCCGAAGTGGCAGCATCGCTGATCACTTCCCGACCAGGCCGGGGCGAAGCCGCAGGCGCGTCGGCGAAAATGTTGCAGACGCCGGGATCCGTGCGAGACCACGCGAGGCAATGCCGCCCGGATTCGGGTTTCTCACCCTCCCCCGCATCCCGGCGCGATCCTGCCGGTCCGCGATCCCCGTCACGTTCGGAGCCCCATCCGTGCCGCGCTTCCCTCGATCCGTCCCGACCCGCCCCGCAGATCTGTGCCGCCTCGCCTGCGCGGCGGGGCTGGGTCTCCTCGCGGTCGCCGAGGCGAGGGCCGACACGGCGGGCGGGCAGAGCGCGGGCCTCGCCGTCAGCGTGGCAGCCTCGAAGCGGCGCTGCTTCGACGACCGGATCGACGTCACCGGCGTGCTCACCGCCCGGCAGGAGGTGCAGCTGCGGCCCGACCGCGACGGCCTGCGGGTGTCGCAGGTGCTCGCCAAGCCCCTCGACGAGGTGCGGGCGAACCAAGTCCTCGCCCAGCTCGTGCCCGACGACGCGCAGGGGGGCGCCCAGGTCGCCATCCGGGCGCCCGTCGCCGGGGTGATCGGCCGGAGCACCGCGGCGGCCGGCTCGCCCGCGCCCACCCGGGCGGACCCGCTGTTCACCATCATCGCCCAGGGCGAACTCGAACTCGCCGCCGACGCGCCGATCGCCTCGCTGGGCAAGATCGCCCCCGGTCAGGGCGTCACGGTCAAGCCCCTCGGGCTCGGCACCCTCCCGGCCCGGGTGCGGCTCGTCGCTCCGGCGGCCGATGCGGCCAGCCAGCTCGGCCACGTGCGCATCCTGCTCTCGCAGGTCGGCGAGGCGCGGCTCGGCACCTTCGCGCGCGGCACCATCTCGGTGGGCGAGAGCTGCGGCATCGCCGTGCCGTTCTCCTCGCTGGTGAGCGGGCCGGACGGCACCACCGTCTACGTCGCCACCAACAACCACATCGAGGCCCGGCCGGTGACGATCGGCCTTTTTTCGGAGAACGAGGTGGAGATCCGCACCGGCCTCTCGGAGAGCGACCTCGTGGTGGTGCGCGCCGCCCCCTTCCTGCGGGAAGGCGATCTCGTCCACCCGATCCCGGTCGCCGACACGCGCTCGACCGAGTGAAGCCGACGGTTCGGGCGCCCATCCCGCGGCGGAGCCCCTCGCATGACCAATCACAGCGCTAAGCGTTTCTTGGCAAGTTGGGCTTAGACCTCCCCACCGAGGCAGCCGCCGCTTGCGCCGGCAGGAGCATCCAATGCACGAGGGGGTCATCATCCTCGTCACCGACCGGCCGGACCGCAGCGCGGATCTCGCGGCGGCGCTGCGGCAGGTCGGGACCTGCGAGGTGGTGGGAACCGACGAGCGCTGGACCGCCATCGGCGCGCCGCTCGGGATCGTGTCCGACCTCACCCTCACCCGTCCCGAGGCGGTGCAGTGCCTCAAGGCGCTGGAGGCCCGCTACCGCGGCCAGCCGCTCCCGGTGATCGGGCTCCTGCGCCGCGCCACGCCGGACGCCCTGCGGCACGCCAAGTCGCTCGGCGCCACGGTCTGCCTGCCGGCCTACGTGCCGCCCCAGTCGGTCGCCGCCGCGCTCGCCAACCAGATCGAGCACACCTGCCCGCTGTCGGAGCGGCTGGTCGTCCACGGCGTGGCGCGGGCCGGCGAGGCCCTCACCGGCCTGCTCGCCGAGGCGCGCGCCGGCAGCCCGATCCGCATGGAGGCGGTGGAGGCCGGCCTCGACCCGATCCTGACCGCCGTGCAGGAGGGCGGCCTCGCGCGCTGGCTCGACACGGTCTGGACGCACGACGACGCCACCTACCAGCATTGCCTGCTGGTGGCGGGGCTCGCGGCGCAGTTCTCCCTGCATCTGGGCTTCCGCCAGGCCGACCGGCACCGCTTCGTGCGCGCCGCCCTGGTGCACGACGTCGGCAAGGCGCGCATCCCGCTGCCGATCCTGAACAAGCCCGGCCGCCTCGATCCCGACGAGACGGCGGTGATGCGCACCCACGCGGCCCTCGGCTACGACATCCTCAAGGCGGGCGGCGAGTGCGACGAGCTCACCCTCGACGCCGTGCGCCACCATCACGAGATGCTCGACGGGTCGGGTTATCCGGACGGCCTCAGCGGCGCGGCGGTGAGCGACACGGTGCGCCTCCTCACCATCTGCGACATCTACGCGGCCCTCACCGAGCGCCGTCCCTACAAGGCGCCGATGCCCGCCGCAGAGGCGATGGGCGTGCTCCAGGGCATGCACGGCAAGCTGGAGGCGCGCCTCGTGGAGACGTTCGGGAAGGCGGTGGCCTGAGGACGGCGCCCTGCCGCCCCGGCCCGGGCGCCCCGATCACGGGATCCGCCGGACCGGCGCCGGCATCGCCGCAGCCGCCCCGGGTGCGCCCGGTGCCGCGATGCTGTAGGGGCTGCCTCGGCGCCGATCCCCGGCGCGGGAGCATGAGCCGATGACGGGAGCGGCCGAGCCGGTGCCGGCGGAGATCGCGGACGGGCTGCCGGTCGCCGAGCGGCTCTGGGCGATGGCGGCGATCGGCATCGCCATGACGATGGCGGTGCTCGACAGCACCCTCGTCAACGTCGCCCTGCCGGTGCTGGCGCGCGACCTCGCGGTCAGCCCCTCGGCGGCGATCTTCGTGACCAACGGCTACCAGCTCGCCGTGACGGCGGCCCTGCTGCCGCTCTCCTCCCTCGGCGACATCCTGGGCTACCGGCGCGTCTACATCTTCGGCCTCGCCCTGTTCACCGGGGCCTCCCTCGCCTGCGCGCTCGCCGGCTCGCTGGAGGTGCTGGTCGCCGCCCGGATCGTCCAGGGGCTCGGGGCGGCCGGGATCATGAGCGTCAACATCGCGCTCGTGCGCTTCATCTACCCGACCCGGCTGATCGGACGCGGCGTGGGCAACGTGGCGCTGATCGTGGCGGTGGCCTCGGCGGCCGGGCCGACGGTCGCGGGCGCGATCCTGTCCGTCGCGCAGTGGCCCTGGCTCTTCCTCGTCAACGTCCCGCTCGGGGTGGCGGCGCTGGCGGTGGCGGCCCGCACGCTGCCGGTGACGCCGCGCAGCGGCGGGCGCTTCGACGCCCTGAGCGCGGTGCTGAACGCCGTGTTCTTCGGCCTGCTCATCACCGGCGTCGACGGGCTCGGCGATCCGGCCGCCCAGGACCGCGCGCTCCTGATGCTGGCGGGCGCCGCCGCGGCGGGAGGCGCCTTCGTCTGGTACCAGGTGAAGCTGCCCGCCCCCCTCCTTCCGGTCGACCTGCTGCGCATCCCGGCCTTCGCCCTGTCGATGGCGAGTTCGGTCTGCGCCTTCTCGGCCCAGATGATGGCCTACGTGGCGCTGCCCTTCTACTTCCACGACGTGCTGCACCGGTCGAGCAGCGAGGTCGGCCTCCTGCTGACGCCCTGGCCGATCGCCATCGCGGTGATGGCGCCCATCGCCGGCCGCCTCTCCGACCGCATCGCCCCCGGCCGCCTCGGCGGCATCGGCCTCGTCGGGCTCGGCCTCGGGCTGGCGCTGCTGGCGAGCCTGCCCGAGGCGCCCGCGACGCTGGCGATCGCCCTGACGCTGACGCTGTGCGGCCTCGGCTTCGGGCTGTTCCAGTCGCCCAACAACCGGGTGATCATCACCAGCGCGCCGCGCGAGCGCAGCGGCGGCGCGAGCGGCATGCAGGCCACCGCGCGGCTCGTCGGGCAATCGCTCGGGGCGGCCGCGGTGGCGGTGATCTTCGGGCGCCTGCACGGCTCCGGCACGGTGACGGTGCTGTGGCTCGCCGCCGGGCTGGCGCTCACCGGGGCGGTGACGAGCGCGCTGCGCCGGTAGGCCTTCCCGGGCGTGCGCCGCCGCGAGCCGACCAGGGACGCGAGGCCGGCCTCGACCCTGGACGCGAGCCGCCCTGCGCCCATCTCCGGCGGCGGACCTGTCTCGATGGAGGCCAGCATGGACATCGATCTGTCAGGGCGGCGCGCCCTGGTCACCGGCTCGACCGCGGGCATCGGCTACGCGATCGCCCGCGCGCTCGGCGATCTCGGGGCCGGCGTGGCGGTGAACGGGCGGACGGCCGAGCGCGTCGAGGCGGCGATCGCCACCCTGTCCCGGGAGGCGCCGAAGGGCCGGTTCACGGCAGCGGTCGGCGACGTCGCCACGGCGGCGGGCGCCGAGGCGCTGCGGAGCGCCCTGCCCGACCTCGACATCCTCGTGAACAATACCGGGATCTTCGAGCCGAAACCCTTCTTCGAGATCCCGGACGAGGATTGGCGCCGGTTCTTCGAGGTGAACGTGCTGAGCGGCGTGCGGCTCGCCCGGATCTACACGCCGGGCATGCAGGCGCGCGGCTGGGGCCGGGTGGTGTTCGTGTCGAGCGAATCGGCGGTGCAGATCCCGGTCGAGATGGTCCATTACGGGATGACCAAGACCGCGCAGCTCGCCGTGGCGCGCGGCCTCGCCGAGACCGTCTCGGGCTCCGGCGTCACGGTCAACACGGTGCTGCCGGGCCCGACCCTGTCGGAGGGCGTGGCCACCTTCATGACGCAGATGGCCGGCGGGGCCGCCGATCCGGACCTCGACGCGATGGGCCGGGCCTTCGTGAAGGAGCACAGGCCGACCTCGCTCCTCGGGCGCCTGATCGCGCCGGAGGAGATCGCCAGCCTGGTCGCCTACCTGTGCAGCCCGGCCGCCAGCGCCACGAGCGGCGCCGCGCTCAGGGTCGACGGAGGAGTCGTGCGCTCCATCCTGTGATGGGGCGCGGCCGGCGGGAGCGCGCGGCGCCCCCGCCGCGGCTCACTTCAGGTGCTGGGCGAGGTACTTGTTCATCTCGAACATCGTCGCCTTGTCCTTGCCGAAGACCTTCTTCAGCTTGTCGTCGGCGAGGATCTCGCGCTTGTTCTCGGGGTTCTGCAGCGAGTTCTTGCGGATGTAGTCCCACACCTTGCTGACCACCTCGCCGCGCGGGATCGGCTTGGAGCCGACGATCGCCGCCAGCTCGTCCGTGGGCTGAAGCGGCTTCTGCAGCGCGTTCGGCTTGTCGCCCGTCTTCGGGGCGGTCACCTTCTTGGCCTTCGCCGGCGCCTTCTCGTCGGCAGCCTTCGGGGCCTCCTTCTTGGTCGTCTTCGTCGTCGCCATCGGTCTCCTCCGGTCTCCCTGCGCCCCCCGGCGCCGGACAACCGGCCCTACCGGGCACATAGCTGCAACAACTAAGCCGTGCTGACGGCGTTCCAAGAGGAAAATCCATCGCACGGCCGGATCATCCACACCCTAACCGTGAGGGGCAAGGACGAAGCGCGCCCGATCAGGCCGGAATCCAGGTCCGGCGGCCCTCCAGGGGATAGGCCGGGTCGGTGTAGCCGGGGGTCGAGGGGTGCCCGGCCGGGACCAGCCGGTCGACCAGGGCCTCGTCCTCCGGGGTGAAGCGGTAGGCCAGCGCCCCCGCGTAGGCCTCCCACTGCGCGACCGTGCGCGGGCCGGCGATCACCGCGGTGACCGCGCGGTTGTTGAGCACCCAGGCCAGGGCGAAATCCCCGGGCGCCGCACCCCGCGCCGCGGCGTGCGCCTGGATCTCGCGGGCGATCGCGAGGCTCTCGGGCCGCCACTCGGTCTGCATCATGCGGGTGTCGCCCCGCCCGGCGCGGCTGCCCTCGGGGGGCGGTGCGCCGGGATCGTACTTGGCGGTGAGCACGCCGCGGGCGAGCGGCGAGTAGGGCACGACGCCGAGCCCGAAATGCGCGCAGGCGGGCAGGTGCTCCACCTCCGGCATGCGGTTGAGGGCGTTGTAGTAGGGCTGGCTCGCCACGGGCCGTTCGAGGCCCATCTCGTCGCAGAGGCGGCAGATCTCGGCGATGCGCCAGGCCCGGTAGTTCGACACCCCGAAGTAGCGCACCTTCCCGGCCCGGATCAGGTCGCCCACCGCCCGCACCGTCTCGGCGAGCGGGGTGTCGTGGTCCTCCTTGTGCAGGTAGTAGAGGTCGATGCGGTCGGTCCCGAGCCGCCGCAGGCTCGCCTCGCAGCCCCGGATCACGTGGGCGCGCGACAGCCCGCGGTCGTTCGGCCCCGGCCCCATCGGGTTGGCGACCTTGGTGGCGAGCACCCAAGCGTCGCGGTCCCGCGCGATGGCACGCCCGACCACCTCCTCGGAGCGCCCCTCGTTGTAGGCATCGGCCGTATCGATGAAATTGAGGCCGCGCTCGCGCGCGTCGGCGATGATGCGGGCGGCCTCCGGCTCCTCGGTCTGCCCGCCGAACATCATGGTGCCGAGGCAGAGGGGGGAGACCTTGAGACCCGACCGGCCGAGCGTGCGATACTCCATGACGGCGCATGCCTCCGATGATGGCGCGACCGTGGCGGAGGGGCGCCTGCGCGTCCTCGCTCGGCCGCTCTGTGGAAGCCGGGGTTTTCCTCCTCTTCACCGCGTTCGGCAATCCCCCGTTAAGCACGCGGCGGTCAGGGTCCTTCCATGTTCCTCGCCGCCCTCACCCTCGCCTTCTGCGCCGCAGGCGCCCTCATCCTCGGCCTCGGGGCCGCGGTCTCCGCCGAGACGCCCCGGGACTGCCCGCACGAGCCGGGCTTCCTCTGACGCCGCGCGGGTCGGAGCGCTCCGCGTCCCCGGCCCGCCCCAGGGGCGCCGTCCCCGCCGATGCTGACGCGCTTCCTCGTCGTCTACGCGGCGCTCTACGCCGGCTACGGCCTCACGACCCCGTTCCTGCCCTCCTTCCTGGCGGAGCGGGGTCTTTCGCCCGGCGAGATCGGGCTCGTGCTCGCGGCGGGCCAGGCCGTGCGGCTCGCCGCCGGACCGCTCGCGGGGCGCGCCGCCGACCGGCTGTCCGCGACCCGGGGGGTGCTGGCCGCCGCGGCGCTGCTCTCGGCCGCCACCGCGCTCGCGTACCTGGCGGGAAGCGGGCTCACCGGGCTCCTCCTCGTCGGCGTGGCGCATGCCGCCGCGACGGCGCCGCTGGCGCCGCTCGCCGACGCGCTGGCGCTGGCGGCCGTCCGCACCTCCTACGGCCGGGTGCGCGGGGCGGGCTCGGCGGCCTTCATCGCCGGCACGCTGGCCGCCGGGCAGGTGATCGCCTGGAGCGGACTCCCGGCACTCCTCGTCTGCGGCGCGGCCCTGTTCGGGATCATGGCGCTCGCGGTCGGGCGCCTGCCCGGCGGCGGTGCGCCGCCGCAGCCGGTCCGGCCCCGCGCGCTCCTGCGCTCGGCCGCCTTCCGCCGTCTCGTGCTGGTGGCCGCCCTGGTGATCGGCAGCCATGCCATGCACGACGCCTTCGCGGTGCTGCGCTGGCAGGCCGCGGGAATCGGCCCCGGCACCGCGAGCTTGCTCTGGGCCGAGGCGGTGGCGGCGGAGGTGCTGGTCTTCACCCTCCTCGGCCCGCCCCTGCTCGACCGGCTCGGCCCCGCCCGGGCGCTGGCGCTGGCGGGGCTCGCGGCCGGTTTTCGCTGGGGCGTGATGGCCGAGACCGCGTCGCTGCCGGCGCTCGTCCTCGTGCAGGCGCTGCACGGGCTCACCTTCGCGCTCCTGCACCTCGCCGCCATGCGGCTCCTCGCGGCGACGGTGCCGCCCGCCCTCGCGGCCACCGCGCAGACGCTCTACGGCACCCTCGGCCTCGGCCTCGCCACCACGCTGACGACGCTGGCGGCCGGCCCGCTCTACGGGCTTGCCGGCCCGCGGGCCTTCTGGGCTATGGCGGTGCTCGCCCTCGCCGCGGTCCCGCTCGCGCGCGGATTGAGGGCGCCCCCCGTCGAACCGCCTGGCCCGCCATGCCCCCTCCCCTCGACCCCACCGCCCTCGACAGCACCGCCCACATCATCCAGGTGGCGCTGACGCCGGTCTTCCTGCTCGGCGGCCTCGCCACGCTGCTCAACGTGTTCTCGACCCGGCACGCGCGCATCGCCGATCAGGTCGAGAAGCTGGCCGGGCGCCCCGGCGAGGCGGCGCGGCTCGAAGGCCTGCGGCGGCGCAGCCTCGCCCTCGACATCGCGGTGGTGCTGGGCGCCCTGGGCGGGGTCGCGACCTGCGGGGCGGTGCTCACGCTGTTCGTGGGCGCGCTGCGCGACGCCGCGGTGGCGACCGTGCTGTTCGGCCTGTTCGGGGCGGCGATCCTGTGCACCCTGTGCGCGCTGTCGGTCTTCGCCGCCGAGATGATGCTGGCGAGCCGCGACGTGCGGGTCGAGGCGGCGGGACGGGCGGCCGCAGGAGCGGGCGCAGGAGCGGGCGACGGAGCGGGCGACGGAGCGGCGGAAGAGGTCGCCCCCGAGGGCGCCGCCGGAACCCGCGCGCCGGGGCAGGGTTCCCTGAGGTGAGGACCCGGAGGGAGCCATGCCGACCGAACTGCCCAACGAACGCAGCATCCGCCCGCCGGGCTCGATGGAGCTCGATCCCAGCGGCGAGGGCGTCGCGCTCGACGAGACCCGCCGCCTGATCGCCTCGAACAAGGTCGAGGGCACGGCGGTCTACGACCGGGCCGGCGAGCATCTCGGCACGATCTACAACTTCATGGTCGACAAGGTCTCGGGACAGGTCGCCTACGCGGTCCTGTCCTTCGGCGGCTTCCTGGGCATCGGCGAGAGCTACCATCCGGTGCCCTGGCGCGCGCTGCACTACGACGTGACGCTCGGCGGCTACGTCATCGACGTCGATGCCGACGCGCTCGCGGGCGCGCCCAGCCACGGCCCCGACGAGGACCCGTTCGCGGATCCGGATTTCGGGGGCAAGGTCGACGCGCACTGGGGCAGCCGCCGGCCCGCCACGGCCTGACCGCCATGGAGGCGGGGGCGCCCGAGGGGGAGGTGGGCCGCGGCGCGGGCTTCGGCATCGCGCCCGGCGGCCTGAAGCGCCCCGGCGTGCTCGTGGCGATGCCCTTCGACCGCAACCTGATCGCGCGGTTCCGCGAGACCTTCCCGACCGCGCGGTTCCGGCGAACCTCGCGGCGCTGGTTCGTGCCCGGCACCACGGCCGAGCGGCGCGTCGATGCCTGGATCGGCCGCGAGATGTCGCTGCGCGACGCCTACGCGGACGACAAGGGCCGCGACGCCTACGCGTTCGAGCCGCTGGAGAGCCGCTACCTCGCGCCCGCGCCCGAGGGACTGATCGTGCGCACGCCCTACTCGCGCACCGTGGTCGAGACCCTGCGGGGCATCGCCCCGGCCCACTGGGACCCGGCCCTGCGCGCATGGCGCGTGCCGTGGCGCGCCTACGAGGACCTGAAGGCGGTCTGGCCGACGATCGAGGAGGCGGCGGCCCGCAACGAGCCGCACGCCAAGCGGGCGCGCCGTGCGGCGCGGGATCCCGAGGCCGAGAGCGAGCGGCGGCGCCACCGCTTCCCGGTGCCCGCGGACGACCCGCCCCCGCTCGGCGTGCCGGTGGAGACCGCCGCCTACGGGGTCGTCACCTTCGAGGCGCTCGACGCCGAGCCGGTCGAGGCCGGCGCCCTGCCCGCCAGCTACGCACCGCTGCCCGCGTCGGGCCGCTACGTCTGGGGCTGGTGGCGGATGCCGACACCCGCCGAACTGGCCGGGATCGTGCCCGCCGCCCGCCCGGACGACCTGCGCCGCGGCTGGTGGCCGGCGACCCGCGACGGGCTCGACACGCGCCGGCGCCACCTGCGCGAGGCCGAGCGCGCCCGCGCCACCCGGGCGCGCGCCACGGAGGAGGCCACGGAGGAGATCGCGGTGGACGCCTCCGAGGAGGCGTGAGCGGATCAGAAGCTGCCGCCGACCCCGACGCCGCCGCCGGTCATCGTCGGCGCGAGGCCGCCGCGGCTGGTGGACCGGCTCGGCCCGGCATCCTCCAGCTCCTCGCGGCGGATGCGGCGCGTCGTCTCGGCGCCGGCGGTGCCGCTCCCGCGGGCGGTGGTCGGCACGTCGAGGCGGCGGGTGGGCTGGGTCGGCATCACGCGGTCGGGATCGGCCTGCGAGGGGGTGACGCCGCGGGCGGGCGCCCGCAGGTCCGCCCGGGCCGAGGGCGGCGGGCCGACATCGCTCGCCGGCAGGACGCCGCCGGTCTGGCCGAGCGGGTTGCTGATGCAGCCGGCGACGAGCGTCGTCGCGGCAAGGACGAGGCAGCCCCTCAGACGGGCCTTGGTCAGGATGGACATCGGTCTCCCCGAAGAGTCGTTTGGGGCGTCCCTCGAAGCCGGGCCGCTCTCCTGTGCGCGTCTGCTCTAGCGGGCGAGTGTGGCAAAGACCAGTCCGCCGTCCGGCAGCTCGACAACAGTTCTTGCCCGTCTGGCCCGGCCCGTGCATTCGTGCACGGGCCGCCCGCTCCGCGACGCCCGACGAGAGAGCCCGCCGATGCCCCGCCGCCGGTCCGCCGCCCTGCTGCCCGTCGCCTGGGCGGCCCTCGCCCTGGCGCCCGTCCAGGCCCAGGCCCAGGCTCAGGTCCCTGCGCCGCCCGCGGCCAGCGCCCCGGACTTCGCCCGGATCGAGGCCGAGCAGAGCGCCGCCAACGGCAAGGCCGGCCCGCGCACCGTCCCGGGACGGCGCATCCCGGTGCCCGGCACCGTCAGCCCCGAATTCCAGGCCGCCATCGCCGCCCCCTATCGGGCGCCCGCCTGGAACGCCAATCCGGGCAGCGCCGCGGAGTGGAAGGCCCTGGTGGCCAAGCTGGCGGCCCAGACCGCCGCCCCGCTGCCCGCGTTGCGGGAGCGGCTGGGGGTCGTCTCGACGCCCGAGACGATCGGCGGGATCAGGGCGTGGGTCGTCGCCCCGCGAGAGATGCCGGCGCGCAACCGCAACCGCCTGCTCGTGCACATCCACGGCGGCGGCTACGTCTACAACCCGGGCGAGGCCGGCACGCTGGAGGCGGTGCTGATGGCGGCCTTCGGCGGCTTCACGGTGGTGTCCTTCGACTACCGCATGCCGCCCGACGCGCCCTTCCCGGCCGCGATGGACGACGCCATGGCGGTGTGGCGGGCGGTGCTCCGCCTGCAGCGCCCCGAGAACATCGCGGTGTTCGGCACCTCCACGGGAGGCGCCATGACGCTCGCCCTGATGCTGCGCGCGCGCCAGGAGGGCCTGCCCCTCCCGGCCGCCATCGCCCCCGGCACGCCGTGGTCGGACCTCACCGAGACCGGCGACAGCTACAAGGCCAACGAGTGGCTCGACAACGTGCTGGTGTCCTACGAGGGCTACCTCACCCATGCGGCGCGGCTCTACGCGGGCGCCCACGACCTGAAGGATCCGCAGCTCTCGCCGATCTACGGCGACCTGCGCGGCCTGCCCCCGACCATCCTCACCACCGGCACGCGCGACCTGTTTCTGTCGAACACGGTCCGCACCCACCGCAAGCTGCGCCAAGCCGGCGTGGAGGCCTCCCTCCAGGTGTTCGAGGGCATGAGCCACGCCCAGTACCTGTTCAACGCCGACGCGCCGGAGACCCGCGAGGTCTTCGCCGAGATCGCCGCCTTCTTCGACAGGCACCTGGGCACCGAGGCGGCGACGCGCTGACGCCCGCGCGGACCGGCCCGGACCCGGGCCCTCGTCAGTGCGATCCGGCGGACGCCGCCTGCGCGGCGATGGGCGGCGACCGGCGCCGGCGCACCCGCAGGAAGCCCGCGAAGACCGCCGGCCCCAGGCCCGCCGCGCGGACGAGGTGCAGGAGCGGGCGGGCATCCTCCGCGTCGAGGGCTTCGAGCACGGCGTGGCGCGGCACCGCCGCCAGATGGGCGAGGCCGAACACCGCCTCGGTCGTGCGGCCGCTGCCGAGCCAGTGCCGGATATCGGCCTCGTCGAGCCCGATCCGGATGCGCAGGGCCACGGCGCTTCCGGCCTGCTGCGCGTCGACGGGGGTGCCGCGTGCCGCCCGCTCCGCCCCCTGCTTCGCCGCGGCGCGGCGCGCGACGGCCCGGCCGGAGGCGCAGCTCCGCAGCAGCGCGGCCCGCCGCTCCGCCGGGATGTCTTCGCGCGCGGCGAGCCCGGCCTCGAACGCGACCGCGTCGGCGATGCGCGGCGCCAGGAGGGAGAGCGCGCGGTCGGACAGGCGCGCGCCCGGGTTGCGCACCAGGGCCTGGAGCACGTCCTCGTCGCCGCGCCCGGCGAGGGTTTCCGCCACGCGCTCGCTCACCGCCTCGCGCCCGGCGATGGCCGCGAGGTGGGGCTGGCCGCGCGTGCGGGCGATGCGGAGCAGGACCGCGTCGGGGATCGGCCGGCAGCGGCGCAGCACCGGCGCGGCCACCGGCGCGGCCGGATCGGCGGCGAAGCGGCGCACCAGCCTGGGCGGGGGCGCGGGCAGGCGGCTGATCCGCTCCGCGACCGCGCCGCGCTCCTCCACTCCGGCGCTCTCGCACAGCACCGCGATCACCTCGTCGAAGACCGTGACCTGGCCATCGGCGAGATCGGGCGCCTGCGCGACGAGAAGATCGGTGATCTCCCGCAGCATCCGCCGGTGATGCGCGGAATCGGCTGCCTCGGCGGCCAGCGCAGCGTCGTCGATCAGTTCGGCCAGGGGTGACAAGGCGTCCTCATGACAGGCCCGGCGCGGAGGCCCGCGCGACGGCGGGAGCGTGACAGGTCGGCGCGAGGCGGGCGCGGCGTCCGGCGCCCGCGCGTGGGCGGAGGGCGGCGCGGGGCCGCCCTCCGCTTGGCTCACCGCAGGAGCTGCAGGATGCCCTGCTGCGCCTGGTTGGCGAGCGAGAGCGCCGAGACCGCCAGCGAGTTGCGGGTCGACAGGGCCTGGGAGTTCGCCGCCTCCTCGTTCAGGTCGGCGTTGGTCAGGTTCGCCGAGCCGGTGTCGAGGATGTTGATCAGGTTCTTGGTGAAGTCCTGACGGTTCTGCACCACCGAGAGATTCGAGCCGAAGGTCGAGGACTGGCTGCGCAGCGTCGTCGTCGCCGCCGTGAGGGCGTCGATGGTGGAGTTGATCTCGGTGTCCGACTGGAAGTCGCCCGCGACCGCGTTGAGGCCGAGCCCCGCCGCGTCGAAGCGCACGCCCTCGATGTCGAGGCCCGAGGTGTTTCTCTCGTTGAAGGCGATGTGCAGGGTGTTGTCGCCGGCGCTATTGCCGGTGCGGTAGATCAGGTTGACGCCGTTGAAGCCGGAATCCCGGGCCTGCTCGGAGATCTGCTGCAGGATCCGGTTGTACTGGGTGGCGAGGGTGGAGCGGACCGAACTCGTGCCCTTGCTGCCGCCGACGTCGGTGCCCGCGGCGGTCTGCGTCGTGGCGCTGCTCACCCCAAAGCCGATGTCGGTGGTGCCGGTCCCGACGACGGCGAGCCGCTGGGTCGATCCGGACGCCGTGGTCGAGAGCTGGAGCTTGTTGTCGACCACGCTCGCCTTCACGTTGCCGGACAGGCCGGTATCCGCGTCGATGGCGTCGTTGACCCGCTTGGCGAGCGCCGCCGCCGTGAGCGTCTCGCCCACGCCGGTGCTGATGTTGATCGTGGCGGCCTTGTTGTTCCCGAGCTTGAGGGTGAAGGAGGCGTTGGAGCTGGCACCCACCGCCGTGGTGGGGAGCGTCAGGTTGCCCTTGATGGTCGCCGCCGAGGACCCGTCGGTGGCATCGACGCCGGAGGCGGAGATGCCGGCCGCCGCCGTGCCGGAGCCGACCGAGGGCACGCTCTGGTTGCTGTTGGTCGTTCCGAGGCCGAGACCGGCCGTGTCGCTGGTCGCCGTCAGGGTCGGGGCCGTGGCCCCCAGGCCGACGGCGTTCGCGGTCACCCTCAGGGCGTTGGCGGCGAAGGACACGGTGGCCTTCACGGAGCCCGGACCCGTCGCGGTGTCGAGCTGACGCTGGATCGCTTCGGCGACCTTGGCCTGGCTGGCCGAGGTGCCGATCGCGACGCCGTTCTTGTCGAGGCTCAGCGCGTTGATCGTGACGTTGGCGGTGTTGGTGCCGTCGGAGATCGCGAAGACGCTCGACTTGCCGCTGGTGAGGTCGATGGTCGTCGCCGCCGTTCCGCCGGCCGTCACGCTGGCGCCGGCACCGATGCCGAGCCCGATCGTGTCGCTCGCGGCCGTGATCGCGGGCGGGGTGGTGCCGGTGTTGGGGCCGACGAAGGCGAGCTGGTTGGTCGCGTCCAGATACGCCGAGCGTCCGCCGGTGAGCTGGGCGTTGATCGCGGAGACGAGCTGCGACCGGTTCGGGTTGGAGCCGATCGCGGCGCCGTTGGCGTCGAGCGACGTCGCGCTCAGGGTGATGGCATCGCCGCCCACCGTGAAAGCCGCGGTCTTGCCGGCGCTGAGGTCGAGGTTGGCCGGGATCGCGGTGCCGAGCGTCGTGCGGTTCGGGGTGCTGAACAGCCCGATCTGGTCGGTGAGACCCGCGCCCGAGGTCGTGACGGTCGGCGCCGCCACGTTGTTGGCCGTCGTGGCGATCGTCAGCACGTTGCTGCCGATCGACGCCGTGATGGTCGAGTCGAGTTGCTCGTTGAGGGCGTCGACGAGTTGCGCCTGCGTGAAGCTGTTCCCGAGCCTCGTGCCGTCGGACTTCAAGGTGTCGGCGTTGATCGTGACCGTTTGGGCACCGACTTGGAACTTCGTGGTTTGCCCGACGCCGAGCGTGACCGTCGCCGGGATCACCGCCGTGAAGGCGACCGTACCAGGCGTGCCCGCGCCGCCCGGCGTCGAGACCGGAGCCGGGATCGTGCCGTTGGTCGCGGTTGTGGTGCTCGTGGCGGCCGCGGCCGTGCTCGCGGCGGCCGTGAAGGTGCTGAAGCCGATGCCGCTGGCGCCGGTGCCGGCGGAGGTGTCGAGGCCGCCGACGACCGAGATCTGCGCATCGGGGCCGACATCGGCCGAGGTGATGACGATCTTGTTGGCGTCGGGACCGGTGCCGAGGCTGGCGGTCGCGGTCGACCCGGCGTCCTTGAGCTGCTTGTTGATGGCGTCGATCACGCCCTGGCGCGTGGCCGAGGTGCCGAGCGTTCCGCCCAGGGCGTCCGTCGCCGAGGACGAATTGAGCGTGACGGCGACCGAGCGGGCGCCGTCGCCGACCGTGAAGGTCGCGCTAGTGCCGGCGGCGAAGGCCGTGGTGGCGGCCAGGGCGGCGTTCGCCGTGACCTTGGCGGCGGTGGGGGCGGAGGTGGATTTGCCGTAGCCGATGTCCACGGTGGCGTTCGCCGACCCCGCGACCTTGAGCTGCGAGGCGGCCCTGGTCGCCGTCGTCGTGAAGGTGATGCGGCCGTCGGGGCTCGTGCCGGCGGAGACCTTGCCGTTGAGCGAGGCGCTGCTGGCGATCTGGCCGTTGATGGCCGTCAGGATCTGGTCGGCGGTCACCTTGGTCAGGTCGGTGCCGCTGCCGGCGAGCGTCGTGGCATCGAGCTTGATCGTGGTCTTGGTCAGCCCGCCGTCGAGGGAGATGTCGAGGGAGGCGTCCTTGGCGGCGCTGGAGAGATCGAAGGTGGTGACGCCGGCGGCGTTCGTGGTGCCGAGGCTGGCCAGCGTCGCGCCGCCGGTGACCTTGGCCGCCTGGGCCGCAGCGCCGCCCTGCACGCCCCCGGTGCCGCCGGTCTTGTCGGCGAGCGCCTGCTGGGCGGTCGACTTCGCGGTGTCGAGCAGCTTCTGGAGCGAGGTGATGCCCTGGTTCGCCGACTGAATCGCCTGGATGCCGTTCGAGATGCCGTCGAGCAGGCTGCTCAGATCCGAGGATCGCGCCGTCAGGCTCTGCGCCGTGAAGAAGTTGGTCGGGTTGTCGAGCGCAGAATTGACCTTCTTGCCGGTCGAGAGCCGGCTCTGCGTCGTCGAGAGCAGGTTCGCCGTGTCCTGAAGCGACAGCAAGTTCTGACGCGTCGCGGCCGAGAGAGTGATGCTGGAAGCCATCGCGCGGTATCCAATCGAGCGGAACGCCAAATTCTTTGGCCGGTCCAGTGAACGCCGCGAAGATTGATGGACTCGATAAAATGTTCCGCTTCGAAACCTGATTTTCTCCCTTTCCGTCTGGTATAAGTATCATTTTGTCTCAAAGGATTTTTAAGGATGAAATTGTACAAAAATAGGCGCTTTCCGTCTCAGACGACCCGAAATGCCCTTGGGGCATGCCGATTTGGCATGCTACGACGCTGCGTCACCGCCTCCCCGTGCCCTCCCCCGTGCCGACGCTTCTCCATCACCGCTTCGCGCCGCCGAGCGACCCGGCCGCCCTCGGCCCGGCGTGGTGCGAGCAGATCGCCCCGATGTTCCGGGCGGAGCTGACCCGCCCGCCCGCGGCGGGGCGCATCGGCCTGTCGACCTTCCATCTGGGCGACCTCATCGTCGGCGAGATGGCGGCGCCGGCCCAGCGCCTGGAGCGCACCGATCCGATGATCGCCCGGCAGGGTCTCGACCACGTGCTGATGCAGTTCCACGAGAGCGGCACCAGCCGCGTCGAGACCGCCCGCCACCGGGGGTCCGTCGCGGCCGGCCAGGTCGTGCTGTTCGACCTCGCGCAGCCCGTCGTGGTGGAGGCGGATCCGGTCTCGGCGACGACGCTCCTGATGCCCCGCGTCCTCGTGGCGGACGGGATCGGCCCGATCGAGCCGCTGCACGGCCGCGCCTTCGCGTACGAGGGCGATCCGGTGAAGCAGCTGCTCCACACCTACCTGCGGGGGCTGATCGCCTGCGGCGCGCAGCTCGCGCCCCACCAGCTCTCGGGCGTGTCGCAGGCCGCCTCCAAGCTGTGCGGGGCCGGTTTCCGCCCGGAGGCGGGCGCGGCCGATCCGGTGGAGATCGGGACGCACGTCGCCATCCGGCAGTTCATCCAGCGCGAGCTTCATTCGGCGGACCTCGGCGTCGAGGCGCTCACCGCCCGCTTCGGCCTCTCGCGCTCCACGCTCTACCGGCTGTTCGAGGCGGAGGGCGGCGTCGCCCACTACATCCGCGACCGCCGCCTGATGCAGGCGCTGCGGCTCCTGACCGAGGCCGGCAGCCGCCGGCGGGTGTCGCAGGTCGCCTACGCCACCGGCTTCTCGGACGAGAAGACCTTCAGCCGGGCCTTCCGGCGCCGCTTCGGCATGCTGCCGCGCGAGGCCCGCGCCGCCGCGCCGGCCGCGCCGCCTCCGCCCGGGGACGCCTCGGTGCTGCACGGCTGGATCCGCAGCCTCGCGGCCTGACCAGCCCTTGCCCTTCCGGCGAAACCTGCTATAGGCCGCGCCTCGCGTTCGCTCCGGCCGGGGGCTGAACGGACGGTGCCGCGCGTCGGCACAGGGGCTCAGCGCCCCGGCGTCCCGTGTCTCCGCCTTCGAACATACCGCTCGGGCCTAAAGCAGGCTCGAAGGGCTTGGCGCCGTGCGACGCGACCGAAACCGGCCCGACCGTCCGATCCCTTCGGCGCGACGGCCCCACCCGAGGATCTAGGCCCAATGGCTCTCTACGAGCACGTGTTCCTGGCCCGCCAGGACGTGACCTCGCAGCAGGTCGAAACGATGGTCGACACCTACAAGGGCGTCATCGAGTCGAACGGCGGCAAGGTCGAGAAGACCGAGATGTGGGGGGTGAAGTCCCTCGCCTACCGCATCAAGAAGAACCGCAAGGCCCACTTCACGCTCCTCAACATCGACGCTCCGCCGGCGGCGCTCGCCGAGATGGAGCGGCAGATGCGGATCTCCGAGGACATCCTGCGCTTCCTCACCATCCGGGTCGAGGCGCTGGAGGCCGAGCCCTCCGCGATGATGCAGAAGCGCGACCGCGACGAGCGCAAGGACCGCGAGCGCGGCCGGCGTCGCGACGAGGACGGCTTCGGCGGCGGCGGCGAGCGCGGTGACCGTGGCGACCGCGGTGAGCGCGGCGGCGACCGGAACGAGGAGAACTGATCATGGCATTCGGTGCTGGTGGCGGCGGTGGTGGCCGTCGTCCGTTCTTCCGTCGGCGCAAGACCTGCCCGTTCTCGGGCCCCAACGCCCCGAAGATCGACTACAAGGACGTGAAGCTGCTCTCCCGCTACGTCTCGGAGCGCGGCAAGATCGTGCCCTCCCGCATCACCGCGGTCTCGGCCAAGAAGCAGCGCGAACTCGCCCAGGCGATCAAGCGCGCCCGCTTCCTCGGCTTCCTGCCCTACGTGATCCGCTGAGCCGGCGGCTCTCCTGATAATCCAACCCGGCGGGCCCTCGGTCCCGCCGGGGTCGTTGGGGCGGCGCCCGCCCCTAACCCCGCCCGATCCCAGGGCGGCGGGACAGCGGATCGAACATGGCCCATTCCCTCGGCATCGGCGTCGTCGCCGGCCTCGTCTCGGCCCTCCTCATCGGGGTGATCGTCAAGGCGACGCCGCTCGCGCTCATCCTCTACCTGCTCGCCCCGCTGCCGATCCTGATCGTGGCGCTGGGCTGGAGCCACCGGGCGGGGCTGGTGGCCGCCGCCACCGGCACGCTCGCCCTCTGCCTCGCCTCCTCGCCCCTGCGGGGCCTCGCCTTCCTGGTCTCGACCGCGCTGCCGGCATGGTGGCTGAGCTACCTCGCGCTGCTCGGCCGCCCGGCCCCGAACGGCGGGCCGGGGCTCGAATGGTATCCGCTGGGCCGGCTGCTCGCCTGGGTCGCGGTCACGGCGTCGGTGGCGCTCCTCCTCGTGGTGATGCTCTCCTCGGGCGACCACGCGGCCTACCAGGAGCGCATTCGGCGCATCGCCCAGGCGGTGCTGCAGATCCAGTTCCAGGGCCTCCAAGAGCCCGGCCAAGAGCCCGGCGCCGCGATCCCGCCCGAGAGCGACCTCGCCCGCCTCGCCGACCGCCTCGCCGGCCTCGCCCCCGGCATCATGGCGGTGACCCTCACGCTGCTGCTCAGCTTCTATCTCTGGGCGGCGGGCCGCATCGTCCACCTGTCGGGCCGGCTGCCCCGGCCCTGGCCGGACATCCCGGCGACCGCGATGCCGCGCCGGGTGCTGCTGGGCCTCGCGCTCGCCGGCCTGCTCACCCAGGCGCCGGGCTATGCCGGCACCTTCGGGGTCGGGCTCCTGGGCGCGCTCAGCGCCGCGCTGGCGCTGCAGGGCCTCGCCGCGGTGCACGACCGCAGCCGCGGCCGGCCGGGCCGCACGGCGCTGCTGATCGGCCTCTACGTGCTGGTCTTCCTCACCCAGGGCCTCGCCTTCGTGGCGCTCTCCCTGTTCGGCCTCATCGACGCCCTGCTCGGCCTGCGCCGCCGCCCCGCGGAGGCGCCGAGCCCGTGACCCATCCGGCCGGGTTTCCGGCCGCATGCCATCGGCCGCCCCGCGGCCGAATCCCATCCGACCCAGAAGGAGAGACGACGATGGAAGTGATCCTGCTCGAGCGCGTGGCCAAGCTCGGCCAGATGGGCGAGACCGTGAAGGTCCGCCCCGGCTTCGCCCGCAACTACCTGCTGGCGCGCGGCAAGGCCCTGCGCGCCACCGAGGCCAACAAGAAGCGCTTCGAGGACCAGCGCGCCCAGCTGGAGGCCCGCAACCTGGAGCGCCGCACCGAGGCACAAGCCGTGGCCGACAAGCTCGACGGGCAGAGCTTCGTGCTCATCCGCCAGTCGGGCGAGACGGGCGTGCTCTACGGCTCGGTCTCGACCCGCGACCTCGCCGAGGTGCTGACCCAGAACGGCTTCACGGTCAGCCGCGAGCAGTTCAGCCTCAACCAGCCGATCAAGACCCTCGGCCTCCACACGGTCCCGGTGGTGCTGCACCCCGAGGTCGAGGTGACGGTGACAGTCAACGTCGCCCGCAGCCCCGAGGAGGCCGAGCGCCAGGCCCGCGGCGAGTCGACCGTGGTGCGCGACGAGCTCGACCTCGAAGAGCTCGGCCTGGAGGTCGGTGCGGCGCTGGCCGAAGCCGGCCCCGAGGCCGACGACCGCTGATCGGCCGGCGGAGCGGCGTCGGTCGCTCCGCTCAAGACCCTGGCCCGCATCGGCTTCAATGCCGGCCGGGTCCTGCGCCAACGCATGGCGCAGGGGGTGGGAATCCGGGAGAGCGGGGACAATCCGCATCTCCCGGCTTGACTTGTTCCGCTTTCGTTCCAGCATATCGGGGCCCGCCGCGCGACAGCCGGCGGGCCTCGTCGCGTTGGGGCGGGTGTGGCGTCCGGGCCGCCGATCGGCGCCGGGTCAAGCTTTGGTCAAGGATGCCGGTGCCATGGTCGCCGGACGAATCAGGATCGCGCGCCTCCTCGGCCGCAACGAGACGGAGCCCGCCGGATGGCCATTCCCAGCACCCTGACGGCGAACCTGGAGCCGGTGACGCAGGAATATCGCGTCGCGCCCCACAACATCGACGCCGAGCAGGCGCTGCTGGGCGCCATGCTGGTCAACAACGACGCCTATTACCGCGTCTCCGACTTCCTCCTCCCCGAGCACTTCATGGAGGAGGTGCACCGGCGGATCTTCGAGGTGGCGGTGAGCCTGATCAAGGCGGGCAAGCTCGCCTCGCCGATCACCCTCAAGACCTATCTGGGCGACGCCGACCTCGGCGGCCTGACGGTGAGCCAGTACCTCGCGCGGCTCGCCGCCGAGGCCACCACGGTGATCAACGCCGAGCATTACGGGCGCACGATCTACGACCTCGCGCTGCGGCGGCGGCTCATCACCATCGGCGAGGACCTCGTCAACGGCGCCTACGAGGCCCCGGTCGAGACCTCGCCGCGCGACCAGATCGAGGCCACCGAGCGGCGCCTCTACGAACTGGCCGAGACCGGCAAGTACGACGGCGGCTTCCAAAAGTTTTCCGACGCGCTCACGGCCGCGGTCGACATGGCCGCCAAGGCCTACCAGCGCGAGGGCAAGCTGTCGGGGATCGCCACCGGCCTGTCCGACCTCGACGCCAAGATGGGCGGGCTGCAGCCCTCCGACCTGATCATCCTCGCGGGGCGCCCCGGCATGGGCAAGACCTCGCTCGCGACCAACATCGCCTTCAACATCGCCAAGGCCTATACCGGCGAGAAGCAGCCGGACGGCACCATGAAGACCGTGAACGGCGGCATCGTCGGGTTCTTCTCGCTCGAAATGTCCGCCGAGCAGCTCGCCACCCGCATCATCGCCGAGCAGTCGGGCGTCGCCTCCTACAAGATCCGCCGCGGCGACATCCGCCCGGAGGATTTCTACAAGATCACCGACGCCGCCCGGGACATGCAGACGATCCCGTTCTACATCGACCAGACCGGCGGCCTCTCGATCGCCCAGCTCGCCGCCCGCGCGCGCCGGCTCAAGCGCCAGCGCGGCCTCGACCTCCTGGTGGTGGACTACCTCCAGCTCCTCTCCGGCGCCGCCAAGAAGGGCGACAACCGCGTGCAGGAGATGACCGAGATCACCACCGGCATGAAGGCGCTGGCCAAGGAGCTGGAAGTGCCGATCGTCGCGCTCTCGCAGCTCTCCCGCCAGGTCGAATCTCGCGACGACAAGCGCCCGCAGCTCTCGGACCTGCGCGAATCGGGCTCGATCGAGCAGGACGCCGACGTGGTGATGTTCGTCTTCCGCGAGGAGTACTACGTCAAGAACAAGAAGCCGCGCGAGGGCACGGAAGAGTTCTTCACGTGGCAGGCCGAGATGGACCGCACCATGGGCAAGGCCGAGGTGATCCTGGGCAAGCAGCGCCACGGCCCGACCGGCACCGTCGAGCTGCAGTTCGACGCCGAGATCACCCGCTTCTCGAACCTCGCCCACGGCGACCGTCTGCCCGAGCAGATGTGATAGGCTCCTGCCGGTCGGCGTCTCCCCGCGCCGGCCGTGATGCGGAGATCGGCGGATGGCTCCTCCGGACACCCTGACCGCGGACCGCGCGATTGCGGCGCGGGACGAAGGCTGCGAGGGCGACCTCTACACCTGGGCGATGCAGCAGGCGGAGCATCTGCGCCGCGGCGAATGGTCGAAGCTCGACGCCGTGAACGTCGCGGAGGAGATCGAGGAGGTGGGGCGCGAGCTGTCCGACCGCCTGGAGAGCGCGCTCAGGGTCATCCTCCTGCATCTCCTCAAGTGGGATCATCAACCGGAGCGGCGCTCGCGCAGCTGGACGGTCTCGATCCGCACCCAGCGGGTGATTGCGGAGCGCATCCTCGCGCGGCACAGGGGGCTGACGCATCGCCTGATTGAGGCCATCGGGCAGGCCTATCGCCTCGCCGTCATCGAGGCGGCGGGCGAGACCGGCCTCGATGACGAGACCTTTCCGCCGGATTGCCCCTACACGCTCGACGCGATCATGAATCGTCCCATTCCCTGGCCCGCGCCCGAGGGTGGTCGGGCATGACGGAGAGCCACGGCGCCCGCCTGACCGTCGACCTCGACGCGCTCGCGGCGAACTGGCGGATCCTCGCGGCGCAGGCCCCGGGCGCGGAATGCGCCGCCGTGATCAAGGCCGATGCCTATGGCTGCGGCATCGCGCGCGCCGCCCCCGCCCTGTGGCGGGCCGGGTGCCGGACCTTCTTCGTCGCCCACCTGTCGGAGGCGCAGGCCGCCCGGGCCGCGGTGCCGGAGGCGGTCATCTACGTCCTCAACGGGTTTCCGCCGGGGAGCGCGGCGGCCTACCGGGCGGGCGGCTTCCGGCCCGTGCTCGGTTCCCGGGCCGAGATCGCCGAGTGGGCGCAGGCCTGCCGGGCGCTCGGCGGCGCCCTGCCCGCGGCGCTCCACGTCGACACCGGCATGAACCGGCTCGGCCTGTCCGTGCCGGAGGCCCTCGACCTCGCGGGCGATTCCCCGCTCGGCGCCCCCGCGCTTCTGATGAGCCACCTCGTCAGCGCCGAGGTGGCGGGCGATCCTCTCACGGCCCGGCAGGTGGCGGAGTTCGCCCGTGTGCGCGCCGCCTTCCCGGGCATGCCGGCCTCGCTCGCCAACTCGTCGGGCACCTTCCTCGGGCCGGAGGCCCGCCACCAGATGGTGCGCCCGGGCTACGCGCTCTACGGCGGCAACCCGACGCCGGACCGCCCGAACCCGATGCGGCCGGTGGTGCGGCTCGATGCCGGGATCCTGCAGCTGCGCGCGGTCTCGCGCGGCGAGACCGCGGGCTACAACGCCCGCTGGACCGCGCCGGGGCCGCGCCGCCTCGCCACGCTCTCGATCGGCTACGCGGACGGCTATCCCCGCTCGGCCACCGGACAGGGCGTGGCCCTCGTCGGCGGAGTGCGCTGCCCCTTCGCCGGCACCGTCTCGATGGACCTGATCATCCTCGACGTCACGGACGCGCCCGAGGCCGCCCTGGCCCGCGGGGCCCCCGCGACCCTGATCGGCGAAGGGCTCGACGTGGACGAGGTCGGGCGGCGGGCCGGCACCATCGGCTACGAGATCCTGACCGGCCTGGGGAAGCGGTTCGATCGTCATTATATCGGGGACGAGCCCGAGACGCGGGGGGAACCCCTCTCCCGAGTGGGAGAGGGGCAGGGGTGAGGGTGCAGGTGGTGCCGCAGGATATCTCGACGCTGCCGCTACCAGCACCACGCTTCGTGACTGAGCCTGACCCGTTCCGCTCCGCTCACCACACCTCGCGCTTCACTGCGGCGCCGTCACACCCTCACGCGGGATCTTCGATCCCCTGCCCCTCTCCCATCCGGGAGAGGGGTTCCCTCCGCGTCCCGTCCTGACCCCGCGCACCGCAGCCCATGGCCAAATCCCACCAGACCTTCGTCTGCCAGTCCTGCGGGGCGGTCTACAACCGCTGGCGCGGGCGCTGCGAGGCGTGCAACGGCTGGAACACGATCGTGGAAGAGACCGGCCCGGCGAGCCCGGCGGCCGGCCCGATCGCCACGCGGCCGAGCCGCGCCAAGGGCCGGGTCTTCCCGCTCGAAGGCCTCACCGGCGAGGCCAAGCAGGCGCCGCGCACGCCCTCGGGCATCGCCGAACTCGACCGGGTCACGGGCGGCGGCTTCGTGCGCGGCTCGGTGATCCTGCTCGGGGGCGATCCCGGCATCGGCAAGTCCACGCTCCTGATGCAGGCCTCCGCGGCGCTGGCCGCCAGGGGAGAGCGCGTCGCCTACATCTCGGGCGAGGAGGCGGTGGGGCAGGTGCGGCTGCGGGCCGAGCGCCTGGGGCTGGCGCAGGCGCCGGTCGAACTCGCCGCCGAGACCAACGTCGAGGACATCGTCGCCACGCTGACGCAGGGCCGCCCGCCCGCGCTGGCGATCATCGATTCGATCCAGACCATGTGGACCGAGACGGTGGAATCGGCTCCCGGCACGGTCACGCAGGTGCGCGGCTCGGCCCAGAGCCTGATCCGCTTCGCCAAGACCACCGGCACGGCGGTGATCCTCGTCGGCCACGTCACCAAGGACGGGCAGATCGCCGGCCCGCGCGTCGTCGAGCACATGGTGGACGCGGTCGCCTCCTTCGAGGGCGACCAGGGGCACCATTTCCGCATCCTGCGGGCGGTGAAGAACCGCTTCGGCCCCACCGACGAGATCGGCGTGTTCGAGATGACCGACGGGGGCTTGGCCGAGGTGCCGAACCCCTCGGCCCTCTTCCTGGCGGGGCGCGACCTCGCCGCGCCCGGCACCGCGGTCTTCGCCGGCATGGAGGGCACCCGCCCGCTCCTCGTCGAGATCCAGGCCCTGGTCGCCCCCTCGGCGCTCGGCATGCCGCGCCGCGCGGTGGTGGGCTGGGACCCCAACCGCCTCTCGATGGTGCTGGCGGTGCTGGAGGCCCACGGGGGCATCCGGCTCGGCGGCCACGACGTCTACCTCAACGTGGCGGGCGGCCTGCGCATCTCCGAGCCCGCCGCCGACCTCGCGGTGGCGGCCGCCCTGGTCTCGTCCCTGTCGGGCACGCCGCTGCCCTCGGACGCGGTGTATTTCGGCGAGATCGGCCTCTCGGGCGCGGTCCGCCCGGTGGCGCAGGCGCCCGCGCGGCTGAAGGAGGCGCAGAAGCTCGGCTTCGCCAAGGCGCTGATGCCGCAGGGCCGCGGCGAGGCGGCCGAGCGCGGCCTGTCCGCGGAATCGCTGCGGCACATCGCCGACCTCGTGGCGGGCGTGGCGGCGGGCCGTCCGGTCCGCAAGGGAGGGGAGGCACGGCGCGCCCGGGTGCCGGCCTACGACGACGAGGCCTGAGCGCGAGGAAGCCTGAGCGCGAGCCTGCGGTGACCAGCCCGGGTGACGGACTGGCCGCGGCAGCGTATAGGGTGGGAGCGGCCAGGGGCAGCCGCGCCCTGTCCAGCCAACGTCGTGCGCTCCCGGTCGTTCCTGCGATGCCGTTCTCCGTTCTCGATCTCGTCGTCCTCGGTGTGGTGGTGATCTCCGCCCTGCTCGCGGCGGTGCGCGGCTTCACCCGGGAGGTGCTGGCCATCGTCGCCTGGGTCGCCGCCGCGGCGCTCGCCTGGTACCTGCACCCGATGCTGCAGCCGACGCTGATGCAGCACATCTCCAGCGAGACCGTCGCCCGCGTGGTCTCGATCGCGGCGATCTTCCTCGTCACCCTGCTGGTCGTCTCGATCATCACGGTGAAGATCTCGGACCTCATCCTCGACTCGCGCATCGGCGCCATCGACCGCAGCCTCGGCCTCGCCTTCGGGGCGGCGCGCGGCTTCCTGATCTGCGTGATCGGCTGGGTCTTCCTGGCGTGGCTGGTGCAGGGCAAGGTGCCGGACTGGGCGCAGCAGGCGCGCTCCAAGGACATCCTCGACAACACCGGCCAAAAACTCGTGGCGATGCTGCCCGGCAACCCCGACGAACTGCTCAAGCAGTTCCGCAAGCCCAAGCCCGAGACCGATCCCGGCAACGAGGCGCCGGCCGAGGCCGACACGCCGCCGCAGCGCCGCACCGACGCGGCCCCGGCGCGGCGTTGAGGCCCGCACGGGAAAAGACCGGGCGGATCAAGGACCAAGCAGCAGGTCAGCCTTGCGCGCGATGCGGATCCGCGCCTTGGCTCCGCCCCACTCCGTACCTACATGTGCGGCACGGTGCCGGCCCGGATCTGCCGGATACCAACGTGTGTCGTGGATGAGCGGATCGTCGGCCTCGCGGGAGCATGCGGGGTGGGCTAGAGCTTTTTCCGACGAAGTGGATACCGGTTCGTCGCAGACAATGCGGCAAATCAAAGGCTAGAGCAGCGGGGGGGGGGGGGGGGGGGGGGGGGGGGGGGGGGGGGGGGGGGGGGGGGGGGGGGGGGGGGGGGGGGGGGGGGGGGGGGGGGGGGGGGGGGGGGGGGG